>JANQKE010000118.1 GCA_028281265.1 Alphaproteobacteria bacterium
GATCATCCTGCGTTCAGATGGACTCATCTGAACGCAGGATGATCTAGTTTAAAGAGTTAGAGCATCTTATCTGCGTCCGTTCGGACGCAGGATGCTCTAGCAAGGCGGCCGAACAGGCCGGCGTCGCCTTCGCGGAGATGTCGACCGAGGCGATTCAGGCCGCCGCCGATGCGTATTTTGCGCGTCAGGCGGGTTACCCCTCCAATGCACGCATTGACGCCTTGCGCCAGGCGCGTGAGCGGGCCGCGCAACAGGGCGATCTCAGCATGGTCGTGGCATTGGATGCGAATCTGGCGCAGGCGCATCTTGCACAAGCGGAGGACAGCGGGGCCGCGCCCGAGCGCATGGACGAGCTAGATCATCCTGCGTTCAGATGGACTCATCCGAACGCAGATAAGATGATCTAGTTTAAAGAGTTAGAGCATCTTATCTGCGTCCGTTCGGACGCAGGATGCTCTAGAGCGGGATGGCGTTGGGTGCGATCGCGTTTACGATCGTGCGTGACGTTCGCATCCCGCTCCGGCACTCACCTTCGAGAGCGAGAGCAAGATTCGGACATGAGGGTGAGGCATCCTTATGTCATCTTGCGCTAGCGAGCCGAGGGCCGGCGGCACGGTCGATCGCGGCGGTGGCATGACGGGAGCGACGGTGTGGCGGGTGCGGGATGACGTTTGATCAGCTTCTGACCTTCCTGTGGGTGGCGCGGCTGGGCGGGGTGCGGCGGGCGGCCGAGCAGATGCACCTGTCGCAGCCGGCGGTGTCGGCGCGGCTCGGCGGGCTCGAGGAGGCGCTGCGGGTCACCCTGTTCGAACGGTCCGGCCGCGGCGTGGTCCTGACCAAGGAAGGGGAACTGCTCAAGGGCTATGCCGAGCAGATCTTCTTCATCCGGGAGGAGATTCAGCGCCGGGTGGCCGATCCGTCGGGCGTGGAAGGGTTCTTCCGCGTCGGCTGCTCGGAGACGATCGCCCAGTCCTGGCTGTCTCGCTTCTTAGAACGGTTCAGCGAGGTCTACCCAAGGGTCAGCCTGGAGCTGACGGTGGATATCTCCCGCGATCTGCGCGAGGCGCTGATGGGCCGCCAGCTCGACCTCGCGCTGCTGATGGGGCCGGTGTCCGACTGTTCGGTCGACAATGTCGACCTGCCGGCCTTTCCCCTGGCCTGGTACCGCAAGGCGGGCGGTGGGGACACCGATCTGGCGGCGGTGCCGGTGATCTCCTACGCGCGGCAAACCCGGCCCTACCGGGATCTGTCGCGGGAGATGGTGCGCCGCTACGGCCCCGGGGTCCGGGTCTATTCCAGTACCTCGCTGGCCACCAGCCTCCAGTTGGTCTCCGCCGGTGTCGGTGTCGGGCCGTTTCCGCAAGCGCTGGCGCCGGCGCTGGTCGGGGCCGGCGAGATCGAGCCGTTCGATCCCGGTTGGCGGCCGCCGGACCTGCATTTCACCGCCTCGTTCCTGACCGAGCCGCGCAACGCCTTGGCCGAAGAAGGGGCGGCCCTGGCGGCGATGGTCGGCCGGCTCTGGCAGGGTGAGCTGGCGGCCGAGCCCATGGCGAGCCCTGCCGCCGGCTGAAGGGGCGAGGCCTGGCCCCTGCACGAGCCGCCGTCAGAGCTGGCTCGGCAGCCACAGGGCGAGGCCGGGAACCGCGATCAACGCCGCCACCATGCCCAGCATCACCAGCACGAACGGCACACAGCCCAGCATCACCTCGGTCAGCCGGCCGGACCGCCGGGCTGCCTGCACGACGTAGAGGTTGAGCCCCACCGGCGGGGTGATCAGCGCCATCTCCACCAGCACGATCATCAGGATGCCGAACCACACCGGGTCGTATCCCAGGGCGACCACGATCGGCACCATGATCGGGATCGTGACCACCATCAGCGACAGGGTTTCGATGAAGAAGCCCAGAGCGATGTAGATCGCCACGATCACCAGCAGCGTACCCAGCGGTCCCAGGCCGAGGCCTTGCATGAACGCCCGGAGCTCCGCACCCAGGCCGGCCGATGCCAGGGTGAAGTTGAGAAAGGCCGCGCCCGCCACCACCAGCATGATCATCGCGGTGATCCGCACCGTGCCGAGCAGGCTCTCGGTCAGCATGGCCCGGCTGACCCGCCCGGAAATGGCGGCGATCACCAGCGCTGCGGCGACGCCGACCGCCGCCGCCTCGGTCGGGGTCGCAAGGCCGGTATAGATGCTGCCGACGATCGCCCCGAACAGCAGCAGGATCGGTACCAGGTGAACCAAGGCCCGCAGCCGGTCGGCGAGCGGGAAGCGGCGCCGTTCGCCGCCCAGGGCCGGCCTGACCGCGCAGATCGCCGCCGAGACCAGACTGAACAGCAGCGCCAGCAGCAGCCCCGGGATCAGACCGGCCAAGAATAGCTGCGGGATCGAGGTCTCGGTCAGAAAGCCGTAGACGATCAGATTGATCGATGGCGGGATCATGATGCCCAAGGTGCCGCCGGCGGCGATCGACCCGGCGAACAGCCGCGGGTCGTAGCCCAGGCGCTCGGCCTGCGGCATGGCCACCGTCGCGACCGTGGCGGCGGTCGCCACCGAGGAGCCCGACGTGGCGGAGAACAGGGTGGCGGTGCCGATATTGGCGTGCACCAGCCCGCCCGGCAGCCAGGACAGCCATCGGTCGAGGGCGGCATAGGTGCGCGCGGCCACGCCGCCGCGCACCAGGATCTCACCGAGCAGGACGAACAGCGGAATGGCGATCAGGGTCGAGCTGTTCATGCTCGACCACACGAGCTGGCCCAGGCCGCGCATGAGCGGAAACGGGCTGAACAGCTGGTCGACCCCGAAGCCCAGCAGGAACAGCACGATGCCGACCGGGATCGACAGCGCCAGAAGGCCGAGCAGCCCGGTGGTGACGGCCGTGATCACGGTGTCTGTTCGCTTTCCGCCGCCACGCCGATCGCCGCCTGGGCGGAAGCCCGGCGGCCGCGCAGCAGGGCCAGGCAGGCGACCATCACCAAGGCCGCCGCCATCACCGCGAACCACACCAACCCCGACCACCACAGGGCCTGCGGGATGACGAGCGGCGTCTCCAGCGGCGTGTTGGCGCGTGAGCCGTGCTCCAGGCTGCGGGCGAGAACGGGCCAGCTCTGCACCGCCAGCACCGCGGCGACGAACGCCAGCGCCAGCACCGCGGCGAGATCGAACAGCACCCGAGCCGGCGACGGCATCGCGCCGCGCAACAGGTCGATGCGGACATGCGCGCGTTCAAGCAGGGCGTAGCCGAAGCCCCAGGCGGTGGTGGCGGCCATCACATAGCCGCCGATCTCGTCGGTGCCGCCCAACCCGCCACCGGTCTGCCGCAGGACGATCTCCACCAGGATGAAGCCCGCACAGCCCGCCAATGCCACCCCGCAGATCAGGGCGGCGAGCCGATTGGCCCGCCGCAACGCCGCTAACACCGCCTGTTCCATGCCGTGCGCTTCGTCCCCGTCACAGCCCGGCCAGGGTCAGGCCGACCACCTGCCCCACCGTCTCGTTCCAGCGCGCGGCCCAAGCCTCGCCGGCGCGGTCGGCCCAGTCCGGCATCACCTCGGTCTCCAGGATCCGCCTGGCCTCGGCGAAGTCGGCCGCGGTCGCCTCGACCAGCACCATATCGCGGGCGTCGCCATAGGGACACGCGCCGGTGCCGGTCAGGCAGGCGACATCGTTGGCCAGGGCATCCTGCGCGGCAGCCCAGGCCGGGGTCTCGAACTCGCTGACGATCACGCCGGTGAGCAGGTCCTGCAGCGCGACATCCAGGCTGTCCCACTTGTCCTGGTTGATGGCCGTCACCACCGGATCCCAGCCGCCCAGCGGCAGGGTCAACAGATGGGTCGAGACCTCCCACCAGCCGGCATTGTAGCCCGATCCCGCGCCGGTCACCGCGCAGTCGACGACGCCGCGCTGCAACGCTCCCGGGACTTCGGAGAAGGCGACGGTGACCCCCTCGGCCCCCAGCGCCTCGAGGAACTTGGTGGTCATGCGGCCCGAACCGCGGACCTTCAGCCCGGCGAGATCGGCCAGGCCGGTGATCGGATGGTTGCAGAACACCACCTGCGGCGGGTAGGGGGCGATCGCCAGCACATGGGCGTTGAAGCGGTCCCGGAAGATGTCCTCGACCATCGGCCGGGCGGTGTCGACCATCAGCCATGCCTCGTCGGCCGTCAGGGCCACCAGCGGTACGTCCAGCCCTTCGAGCTCGGGGGCGTCGGCGACGGCGTAGTCGGCCACCGTCATCGCCACATCGTAGACGCCGGCACCGAGCAGCCGGTAGATGTCGCCGACGCCGAGTCCCATCTGATCGTGGGTGGTGAGCTGCACGGTCAGCTCGCCTTCGGCCGCGTCCGGCAGGATCTCCGACCAGAACGGGGCTTCGAAGTCCCGGTGCAGGGGCAGCCCCGACCAACTGCCGACCACCGACAGCTCTTCGGCGGCTGCCGGGACGGCCGTCACGCCGACGGCCAGGGCGATGAGAAGGGTCCGTTTCATGCTTGGTTCTCCCTGTTGACGAACGGGTCGATCGACGGATCGGCCCGTGGCCCGACCTCGTCGAGATCGGTGATCAGCATGTGCCCCGGGGCATGGGTGATGCACAGCGGCAGGCGGGCCCGGGTCAAGGCGTTCTGCGGTGTCACCCCACAGGCCCAGAAGACCGGCGTCTCCCCCGGCCGGATGGTGACGGGATCGCCCCAATCCGGCCCGTTCAAATCGTCGATGCCGATGGCGCTGGGGTCGCCGGCGTGCAGCGGCGCGCCATGGGCATGCGGGTAGCGGGCGGAGATGGCCCGGGCCCGGTCGACCGCATCGTGCGGGATCGGCCGCATCGACACCACCATCTCGCCGGCGAACGGTCCGGCCGGGGTGCAGGCGATGCGGGTCCGGTACATCGGCACGGTCTTGTCCTCGTCGATGTGCCGGAGCCGGATGCCGGCGACCATCAGCGCCCGCTCGAAGGTGAACGAGCAGCCGATGGCGAACGCCACCAGATCCTCGTGCCACAGCCCGATTATGTCGGTCGGATCGGCCACCGGCACGCCGTCGCGATAGACCCGATAGCGCGGGACGTCGGTGCGCAGGTCGATCTCCGCCCCCAGCGCGGGCAGCGACGATCTGCCGGGCCGAGAGATGGCGATCACCGGACACGGTGCCGGGTTCAGGCGGCAGAAACCGGCGAAGTCGACGGCATGCACGCTGGGCAGGATCACCAGGTTGCACTGCATCTTGCCGTCGGCGAGACCGGCGGTGTGCCGCCGGTACCGGCCGTGGCGGATCGCTTGCCGAAGGGCAGCGGTGTCCTGTCTTCTCGCCCAGTCATATCCGTGCGCTCGCATCGGCCATCCACCCCGGTCGTCCCGGGGGTGAAGTCTTCCGTTGCAGGCAAAATCAGGTCAAATCGCCATTATCTGGCAAAATCGATCGAGAAAGGTGATCACCCGTGCTCCAGGGGCGCGCATGCCGCTCCCCTCCCGTCCATGGGGCGGTGCGGGACGGCGACCGACGTGTCCACGGCGTTGCGTCGGCGGGCGGGGCAGCCCCGCCGCCGCTTGGCGTCAGCTCAGCAGGGGGGCGACGGTGCCGTAGGCGAGCCCGGCGAGGATGGCGCCGGTCAGGCCGAGGACGACATAGGCCGCGAACGCCCGCGCCTTCACCAGCGCGAACACCGCCGTCATCGCCGGCACCGAGCTGACGGCCCCGGCCACCATGAACGCCATGGCGGCGCCCGCGCTCATGCCCTGGGTCATCAGCCCGTCGACCAGGGCCGGGGCGGCGTAGCTGTTGAGATAGGCCGGGGCCCCGATCACGGCACTCAGGATCACCGGGCCGACCCCGTCACCGCCGACCACCGACGCGATCGCCTCGGCCGGCAGATAGGCGATCATCAGGCTTTCGATCAGATAGGCGAGGGTCAGCCATTTCAGCAGGAACACCGCGTTGCTCCCGGTCTCACGGACGAACACCCGCCGCCGCTCGCCTTCCTGCCAGAACCGCCAGACCGGCTTCCGGGAGCCCAAGGCCGGCCCGCAGCCGCCGCCGCCCGACTTGCGTGGCCGCAAGGGGTCGGGGAACGCGCCCAGGCGCAAAGCCGCCTGCACCGCGAACCCGCCCAGAAGGCCGATCCCGACCGCCGCGACCGCCTTGGCGATGGCGAACGGCCAGCCCAGGGCGGCGGCGGTGATCACCAGGCTGGGCGGATCGATCAGCGGGGAGGCGAGCCAGAACGCCATCACCGCCGACAGCGGCGCACCGGCCGCCAGCAGCCCGGCGATGAACGGGATCACCTCGCAGGAGCAAAACGGCGCCAACCCGCCGACCAGCGCGGCCAGCACGATCATCCGCGTCTCCCGCCCCTGGAAGGCACGGGCGAGGGTGTTCTCCGCCCCGGTCGCCTTCAGGGCCCCGATCAGCAGCACCGCGAACAGGATGAACGGCGCGGTGCCGGCCAGCGCGCGGGCGGCGAACCCGAGCGTCTCGGCGACTTGCGCGGGCTCAGCCATGGCGACGGCGGCCACCAGCAGCAGGCTGGCCAGCCAGGCCTTGTCCCACCGCATGGGGGAGGCTTGCGACAGCCGGGCGCGCAACGCGGTCATGACGCGGCTTCCTGGTCGCTCGGGATCGATGGGATCTCGTCGATGCAGCACTGGGCCAGCAGGAAATCCGACAGCGACCGCAGCCGGCCGTAATCCGGCCGGCTGATGGTCTGCCGCCCTTCCCGGGTCTGGATCACCAGCCCGGCCGCGGCCAGGAACCTCAGATGATGCGCCAGGGTCGAGGCCGGCACGCCGGTGCGGGTCTGGATCTCCCCGAACGGCAGGCCGCCGGCGCCGGCGCGGATGAGGCAGAGCAGCACCTCCATCCGCGGCTCCGAGCCCACCGCGGCGAAGCCGGCCGCCGCCTCTTCCAGACTGATCATCCGCGCTTCCTAAAGATCTATAAAACTAGATTTCTAGTATCATCGATCTTTGGGAAGGGCAAGGCTGCCGAAGCGATCCCCGCAGACCCGCGGCCGGATACCCGGGGGGTCGGAGATCGGTCGCCGGTCCATACCCCGCGCGGATCATTGCGCAGGACAATCGGTCGCGCTTGTGCTGCAGCGCAGCATCACCAGATCGCGAAACAGTCACTTATGCAACCGAAGGAGACGCCGCCATGCCTGCCCTGCCCTACGCCATTGGCGCCTTCATGATGACGCCGCTGGTTCTGTGGGCGTTGATGTGGCTGTTCGCCTTCCCGGGCGAGAAGGCGGGGTTCGAGGCCTATCTGACCGTCGGCATGCTGGCGGTTTCGATGCCGATGGCGCTGAGTTTCCTGATCGTCAATCTCAGCTTCATCAGCAACAGCATGCTCAGACGCGACGAGTTCGGGCTGCCGGCCTGGGCGCCGGCGCGCTGGCTGCTGCTGGCCACGCCGGCGCTGACGGTGATCCTGACGACCGCCGTGACGGCCATGCTCGGCTGGGTCGACGGGTCGGTGTGGGCGTGGACGGTGCCGCCGCTGGTCGGGATCGCCTTCGCCTGGGCTTGCCAGCGGACCGTCAAGCGGGCCCGGGAAGGCCATCCGGCGGACCGGCAGCGGCAGCCCGCCTCGACGCTGCGGCACGCCGTCCGGGCGGCCGGCCGGCTCAGCCGTCGCGCGCTGTTCATGGTCCCGGTGGTCGGCTGGCTGCTGCGGGACGCGGCCGAAGGGCGGCCGAGCGCGGCCGGATTCCTTGTCCTCAACATCGGGCTCGGCCTGGTGATCGCCACCGTCTTCATCGGCATCGAGGCGGTCTTCTTCGCCGCGCTGGCCCTGGTGCCACTGGCGTTCATCGCGATGATCGGGCTGACCCGCGGCCAGGACGCGTAGCGGCGTCCCGGACCGGGCTGGCCGGATCAGCGTCGCCGCATCGCCGGGGCGCGGATCCGGCGCCATTCCGCCAACTGGGCCTCGCTGGTCCAGCCGGCCTGGCGCACGCGGCCCCGCCGCACCGCATCGGTATCGGCCCCGGCCGTCCCGGCGACCGGCAGATCGGCGGCGCGCTCGGCCGGTGTGCCGGTATCGACGGCGACCAGGTCCCGGGCGTGCAGCAACGCTCGGGTCATCGCTTCGGTGGCCCGGACGTTCTCGACATAGATCGTCGACGGGAAATCGGGATCGCCCGCAGGGCCGGGCTGGGCGAGCACGACCCCCATGGCCCCGAAATCCTTGATCATGGCCAGCATCACCTCCGGGGCGGGCTGATACATGATCGCCCGCAGCCAGTCGGCCCGTCGATGGAAGGCGGCCAGCCGCTCCGCCCGCGGCCGGCCGGTGTCCATGACGACGGCATAGTCTTCGGCCGTCAGCACCTGATTGGGCACCCGGGCGGGCCAGAAGGTCGGCAGATAGGGATCGTAATCGGGATCGTAGCCGGCCCGGCAGAACGCGGTGTCGCCTTGCCAGGGCAGCGCCATCCAGCGGCTGATGTCTCCGGGTCCCTGGGCGTAGAGCGGCCCGCCCGGCCGCAGGGCGATCTCGGGCGTCAGGTTCGGCCCGTAATCCGGCTCCGGCACATCGGCCGGCCGGTGCCGGAAGCGATAGGGCGCCATGTACATCGTGGTGTGACGCATGGGCCAGGTCATCTCGCATCCGGGGTGGAAGGCGTCGGCCAGGCAGAAATGCAACGCCGCCTGGTCCAACATGGCGGGCTGTTCCTGCAGGGGCACGTCGTCGATGCTGCGCGGCGGTTCGGTGTTCGGCTCCCAGTCGTCGACGAAATCGCCATCGGCCCAGCGCCGCATCAGCACCGCCTGCACCGAAGGCAGCGCCAGGAAGGTGT
>JANQKE010000131.1 GCA_028281265.1 Alphaproteobacteria bacterium
ATATCTGCCGGCCTCCTTGCCCGGCAAATAGCCTGAATCACAAATCAACCGATTTGGGAATCCCAAAACCGATTCAAACAAACTTCATCCCGATCTAGACCGCGCTCTTCAGTTCGGACTCGAGCTCGGGCAGGAGCTTGAACAGGTCCCCGACCAGGCCGTAGTCGGCGACCTGGAAGATCGGAGCTTCCTCGTCCTTGTTGATCGCGACGATGACCTTGCTGTCCTTCATTCCCGCCAGGTGCTGAATGGCCCCGGAAATCCCGACGGCGATGTAGAGTTCCGGCGCGACGACCTTACCCGTCTGGCCCACCTGATAGTCGTTCGGCACGAACCCGGCGTCGACCGCGGCCCGGCTGGCGCCGATCGCCGCCCCGAGCGTATCGGCGATACCGTCGAGCAGGACGAAATTGTCGCCGGACTGCATGCCGCGACCGCCGGAGATCACCACCCGCGCGGAGGTCAGTTCGGGCCGCTCGGACGCCGACAGCTCCTCGCCCACGAAACGGGCCTTGTCGCTGCCCGCCCCCGGGCCGACCGCTTCGATCGCGGCCGATCTGCCTTCGGGGGCGACGGCATCGAACGCAGTGGCACGGACGGTGACGACCTTCCTGGCGTCGGCGGACTTGACGGTAGCGATGGCATTGCCGGCGTAGATGGGCCGCTTGAAGGTCTCGCCGTCGACGATCGCGATGATGTCGGAGATCTGCTGGACATCGAGCAGGGCCGCCACCCGCGGCATCAGGTTCTTGCCGAACGAGTCGGCGGACGCGAGCAGATAATCGTAGCCAGCCGCAAGATCGACCACCAGCGGGGTCACCGCCTCGGCCAAGCCATGGTCGAGCCCGGCATCGTCGGCCATCAGGACCTTCTCGACACCGGCGATCCTGGCCGCGGCGTCGGCCGCCGGCCGGCAGCCGGAACCGGCGATCAGGATATGGATGTCGCCGCCCAGTTGCACCGCCGCTGCGACGGTGTTGAGGGTGGCGGGTCTGAGGGTGGCGTTGTCGTGTTCGGCAACGATCAGCGTAGCCATGGGGCCATCACTCCGGAAATCGCAACAAGGGGTACGGACAAGCCGGCGGCGTCTACACGACCGCGGGCACGGACGCCGTCAGATCACCCGGGCTTCGTTCTTCAACTTGTCGACCAGGGCCGCGACATCCGGCACCTTGATGCCGCCGGCGCGTTTGGGCGGTTCCTCGACCTTGAGGGTGGTCAGTCGTCGTTCCACCGCCACGCCCAGCTCTTCCGGTGTCCTGGTGTCCAGCGGCTTCTTCTTGGCTTTCATGATGTTGGGCAGCGAAGCGTATCGCGGCTCGTTCAGCCGCAGATCCGTGGTCACGATCGCCGGCAGGGTGAGTTGAACGGTCTGCAGGCCGCCATCGACTTCCCGGGTCACGTCGACGGTGCCGTCGCCCGGCACGACCTTGGAGGCGAAGGTCCCCTGCGGCCATCCCAACAGGGCCGCCAGCATCTGGCCGGTCTGGTTGCTGTCGTCATCGATCGCCTGCTTGCCCAGGATGACGAGATCCGGGCTCTCCGCTTCAATGACGGCCTTGAGCAGCTTGGCGACCGACAGCGGCTGCAGTTCTTCGTCCGACTTCACCAGGATCGCCCGGTCGGCCCCCATGGCCAGCGCCGTGCGCAAGGTCTCCTGGCATTGCTGCACCCCGAGCGAGACCGCGACCACCTCGGTCGCCGTCCCGGCTTCCCGGAGCCGGATCGCCTCCTCCACCGCGATCTCGTCGAACGGGTTCATCGACATCTTGACATTGGCGAGTTCGACGCCGGTCTGGTCAGCCTTGACCCGGACCTTCACGTTGTAGTCGACGACCCGCTTGACGGCGACCAGGACCTTCATGGTGGCGATCCTCCCCCACACGCAACGGACAACAAAGGAGTGCCCCCCCGGCGCCGGTCAGGACCCTGCCGAACCGGCCGGACGAACGACACCCCGGAGGGTTAATTGACGTTTACGTAAACGTCAATCTACCTGCTTGCGCCACACGCTGCGGCGGCGCGGCGATACCGGGCCATAAAGCACCCGCACCCAAAGCGGAGCAAGGCCGCCGGACGCCCCGCCGCATTGCACGGTGCGGCCGTCCCGATCGCCCCCGTCGGCGGTGCCGGGCCCGGATGGCGAGGCGGGTCCGGCAGTTGCCTGTCGGGCCATGAGCATTGCCGATCACGGTGGGCGCGGCCGGGGATCCCTGCGGCCCGGTGCCACGGCACCTTGCGGTCCGAGCACGGGCACGCGGTGCCGGACGCTTTTCAGCCTTCGCCCCACTCCCGAGCCTTGCGGCGGAGCCACTCGACCCGGGCCGCCTGCTGCTGCTGGTAGAGGTCGAGCCATTCGGGCAACAGACCCGGCGCGGCGCGCTGGCCCTGGAACAAGGTCTTCAGCCGGGAGCCTTCACCCTCGAACTGTTCGATCAGCCGTTCCAGAAGCGCGCGGCGATCCGCCGGCGGCAGCAGATGGACGAACCGGAGCCGCAGCAGCATCAGCAGCCGGTTGAGGTCGGCCGTCGCCCCCCGGGCGGTCGACAGGATGAGCGAGCGCAACTCGTCGCGCCCCGCCTGGGTGATCGCCAACACGGCATTGTCGGCCATCGCCTCCCCCTCGACGGCCTCGACCAGCCCGTCGAACCGCAGCAACTCCAGCGAGGAGCTGGTCATCTGCGGGGTCGGGCCCAAGGCCTGGGCGGTAAAGCTGCGCACCTGGGCAGACAGGTCGGCATAGGCCTGGGCACCGTCCATCCACAGGGTCCCCAGGGCGCAGAGACGCAAAGCCTGATTGGGCAGAAAAGCGGGCCGAGACGGCATGGCGTGGCGGGATCCGGTCGTCGGGGCGGCAAGGCGGGCGGGCCGAGCCGCCCCCGCCCCTTGCCTATACCAGATCAGACCGCCGATGGATCGGCCGATATCGCAAGCTCGGCAAACACCGACCGCAACGCCGCGACCAGGCGGTCCATCGCGACGTCGTCGTGCAGGGGCGTGGGCGTGATGCGCAGCCGCTCCGTCCCCCGCGGCACGGTCGGGTAGTTGATCGGCTGCACATAGATATTGTGCTCGGCGAGCAGCTTGTCGGAAGCCTGCTTGCACAGGCGCGGCTCGCCCACCAGCACCGGCACGATATGGCTTTCCGACGGCATCACCGGCACCCCGGCCTCGGTGAGCCGACGCTTGAGCGTCGCCGCCCGCTCCTGGTGGCGGTCGCGCTCGGCTTGCGAGGCTTTGAGATGCTCGACGCTGGCCAGCGCCCCGGCGCATACCGCCGGCGGCAACGCTGTGGTGAAGATGAAGCTGGCGGCAAAGCTGCGCACCGTGTCGATCAGCGCCTCCGAGCCGGTGATGTAGCCACCCATGACGCCGAAGGCCTTGCCCAGGGTGCCCTCGATCACCGTCAACCGGTGCATCACCCCGTCCCGTTCGGCGACACCGGCGCCGCGCGGACCGTACATGCCGACGGCATGGACTTCGTCCAGATAGGTCATGGCGTTGTAGCGGTCGGCGAGATCGCAGATCGCCCCGATCGGCGCGATATCGCCATCCATCGAGTAGACGGACTCGAAGGCGATCAGCTTGGGCCGGTCGAAGGGCTGCTCGGCCAGAAGCTGTTCGAGATGATCGAGATCGTTGTGCCGGAACACCCGCTTCTCCGCCCCGGAATGCCGGATGCCGGCGATCATCGAGGCGTGGTTCAAGGCATCGGAGAACACGATGCAGTCCGGCACCACCTTGGCGAGGGTCGACAGCGACGCTTCGTTGGAAATGAAGCCGGAGGTGAAGAGCAGAGCGGCCTCCTTGCCGTGCAGATCGGCCAGCGAGGCTTCCAGAGCGCTATGATAGATGTTGGTGCCGGAGATGTTACGGGTGCCACCGGCACCGGCACCGCATCGGTCGATCGCCTCCTTCATCGCGGCCAGGACAGCCGGATGCTGGCCCATGCCGAGATAGTCGTTCGAGCACCATACCGTCACCGGCGGCGGGCCGTTGTCGCCCGCCAGGCCGTGATGGTGGGCGTCAGGGAACGCGCCCTGACGACGCTCGAGTTCCGCGAAGACGCGGTAGCGGCCTTCGACCTTCAGGCCCCGGATGGCGTCCCGGAAACACCGTTCGTAATCCGTCGCCATGGCCTCCGCACGGGGGCCGGGGCGCGACTTCTGACCGTCGAAAGGCATGGGCAGGATCTCTCAGAGCAGCGGGAACCGTCGTTGGCGAGAGCACGCTCGGAAACCCGATAAACACGGACGCGCCCGTCGAGACCGGACCGCAGATCGCAAGGCCCGGCACGATCAACCGTAAGAGCCCTCGTTGGGGCGACATTGATCAGCGTCAACGAGGTGGCGCAACCCGAACGCAATCGCAAGCCCGGACCGGCACATCGCACCGATCGGTCGCATTGCAGGGCCATAGACGCCAAACCGTCCAGATTTCCTTAACCACGACCACGACCGTTGACAGCCGGCCGGGGGTCCGCCTTGGTACCCGCAGCATCGCCGGATTGCCGCCATAACACGGTAGGAACCGTCCCGGCCCGACGACGCCTCATCAGAATAGGGAGAACCATCATCATGCCGAAGACGACAGCGATCCTGGCCGGGGCCGCCGTGATCGCGCTGGCGGCCGGCGCCAGCTCCGCCGAGACCTTGCGTTTCGCCTTCCAGGCCGACGTCAACAGCCTGGATCCGCATTCGCTGAACGAAACCTTCACCCTGGGCTTTCAGGGCAACATCTACGAAGGGCTGATCGATCGGGACCAGACGCTCACCATCCAGCCCGGCCTGGCCGAAAGCTGGGAGATCCTGGAGCCGACCCGCTGGCGGTTCCACCTCCGCCAGGGCGTGACGTTCCACAACGGCAACCCGTTCAACGCCGACGACGTTCTCTTCAGCTACGAGCGCGCGATCTCGGAAGCCTCGGACATGGTGACGAAGGTCGCCGGGATCGAGGAGGTCGTCCGGGTCGACGACTACACGGTCGACTTCGTCACCACGGCCCCGACCCTGATCCTGCCGGCGGAGTGGGACACCTGGTACATCATGGACCGGGAATGGTCGGAGGCGAACGACGCCGTCGCCGTCACCAACATCGCCGATATCAACTCGACGAATTTCGCCAATCTCAACGCCAACGGCACCGGCCCGTTCATGGTGACCGAGCGCGTGCCCGACGTGCGCACGGTCGCGGTGCCGAACCCGGACTACTGGCGGGACGTGCCGCACAACCTGACCGAGGTGATCTACACGCCCATCGCCTCGGCGCCGACCCGGATCGCGGCCCTTCTGACCGGCGAAGTCCACCTCGCCTATCCGATTCCGCTGCAGGACATCGATCGGGTCGACGCCAACGAGGGCACCATGGCCCTGACCGGGCCGGAACTGCGGACGATCTTCCTGGGTTTCGACCAGGCACGGGACGAGTTGCTCTACTCCTCGGTCGAGGGCGCCAACCCGTTCCGCGACATCCGCGTGCGCGCGGCGTTCAACCACGCGATCAACCGCGACGCCATCGGCCAGGTGGTGATGCGCGGGGCCTCGACCCCGGCGGCATCGATGGTGGCACCGGGCATCAACGGCTTCCCGGACTTCCTGGAACCTTACGCCTACGATCCGGACCGCGCCCGTGAGCTGCTGGCCGAAGCCGGCTATCCGGACGGTTTCGAGGTCAGGCTCAACTGCCCGAACGACCGCTACGTCAACGACGAAGCGACCTGTCAGGCGGTGGTCGCGATGCTCGGCCAGATCGGCGTTACCGTCACGCTGCAGGCGGATACGCGCTCGGTGTTCTTCGGCACCATCCTGGCCCAGGGCGGCTACGATACCAGCTTCTACATGCTCGGTTGGACCCCGAGTTCGTTCGACAGCTACAATCCCCTGTTCAACCTGGTCTCGACCCGCGACCCGGAAACCGGCCGCGGCACCTTCAACGTGGGCGGCTATTCGAACGAGCGGATCGACGTGCTGACCGCACAGATCCTCGCAGAGACCGACGAGACCACCCGCAACGCCCTGATCGCGGAAGCCTGGCAGATCCTGTACGACGACTACGGCTATCTGCCGCTGCACCAGCAGGGCCTGGCCTGGGGCGTCAGCGAAGATGCGAGCCTCGTCCAGCGCGCCGACAACGTCTTCGACTGGACCCTCGTCCGGATCGGCGGCTGAGCACCGCCTCGAGGAGCGGGACCGGTTCGGAACACCGGTCCCGCACCACGGCGCCGGAGCGCCGTCAGATCGCCATACTCGCCGAAGACGGCACGATCGCTCGCCGACCGTCGTTGTCGGAGAATGCCCCTGTGGTACGGCCTGATGAAGGAGAATACACCGTGGCATCTCACCGAACACCCGCGAGGCAAGCCGTGGCGTGACGCGGCCTAAGCCGGTCGCCTTCGGTGAGCCATGCGGCTCTTCATTGACGAGTGCCTGATTGGCGAGTGCCTGTCGTCCGCTCTTGCACAAGAGTTCAACCGATCCGGGGTACAGTCGCAGCACATCCTCGTGACCATGGCGGTCCCGGGGGAACCCGACCACGCCGTGCTGAACGGCTGCATTCGCGAAGCCTCCGTCCTCGTCACCGAGAACGCGCAGGACTTTCGTGCCCGTGCCCTGGCAGGCGCCATCGACCTTCATCCCGGCTTGATCCTCTTGCCACCGGCGGGGCGGTGGCAATCGGCTTCCCTCCTCCAGGCCGTCATCATTCATCTCGAGCGGCTGGGCGACCCCATGCGCGTCATGGTCGACCATGTTGCAGAGGTCGATCTGTCGGGCCGGGTCCGTCTCCATCCTCTGCCGAGGTGAGGCCCCGCAGCATCGCGGCTCAAATCGTGGGCAGGTTGCCCATCGCGCGGTCGTGAACGCTTCCGGCTGCCGAAGGGTTGCGCAATTCCGGCCGAGCCAGCTTGACTGGCGACGGTACCTGCGGCATGGCATCGCGCTTGCTGACCAGATTGTTCGAAAGTCGCAGAACAATCGCACCGTCGGCGGTCCGCGCGGCAGATTGCGCGCCGACGAGGTCCGATCGGTCGAGGTGCGGCCGGACCGGACCCGCAAACCAACAACGGCACCTCCTCCGAACAGGGATCGGGAGTTCGACGATGAAACTGAAGGCTGTGTTGCTCGGGACGGCGATGGCCGTGACGGGCCTGACCATGGCGGCCCCCGCCGACGCCCAGGACGTGATCCGCTGGGCGAGCGCGAGCGATGCGCTGACCCTGGACCCGCACTCTCAGAACGAGGGGCCGACCAGCCAGATGCTCATTCAGATGTACGACTATCTGATCGAGCGGGACATCGGACTGGCGAAACGGCCGGCGCTGGCGACGAGCTGGGTCGCCATCGACGAGGACACCTGGGAACTCGAACTGCGCCAGGGCGTGACGTTCCACAACGGCGCCCCGTTCATGGCCAACGATGCCGTGTTCTCGCTGAACCGCGCGATGACCGAACCGTCGGACTTCCGGAACTACCTCTCTTCGGTCACGAGTGTCGAGGCGGTCGACGACTACACCATTCACATCCACACCGATGGCCCCAACCCGATCCTGCCGGACTGGTTGACCGGCATCTTCATCATGGATGAGGAATGGGCGATCGAGAACGGCGTCGAAACCGCCCAGGACTTCGCCGAGGGCGAGGAGAACTTCGCCGTCCGCAACGCCAACGGCACCGGGCCGTTCCGGCTGGAAAGCCGCCAGCCCGACGTGCAGACCGTCCTGGTCCGCAACGAGACCTACTGGGGCGCCGATGCGTTCCCCAATGAAGTCGATACCATCATCTACACCCCCGTTGCCTCGGCCGCGACCCGCGTCGCGGCGCTGTTGTCCGGCGAAGTCGACTTCATCTCCGATCCACCGACCCAGGATCTCGGTCGGCTCGACGCCGATCCGGGCATCGACGTGGTCGACGTCAACCAGATCCGGACCATTTTCTTCGGCATGAACGTCGCGGCGGATGATCTGGAAAACGACACCGTCGACGGCGCCAACCCGTTCCAGGACATCCGCGTGCGCGAGGCCCTCTATCGGGCGATCAACATCGATGCGATCCAGCAGGTGGTGATGCGGGGCCTGTCGGTGCCGGCCGGCATGATCACCTCCCCCGGTGTCAACGGCTACGCCACCGACCTCGACGAGCGGCTGCCGTTCGACCAGGACGGTGCCCGCGCCTTGTTGGCGGAAGCCGGCTATCCCGACGGTTTCGGGATCACCCTGCACTGCCCGAACGACCGCTACGTCAACGACGAGGCCATCTGCACGGCCGCCGCCGGCATGCTGGGACAGATCGGCATCGACGTGAACCTGATCAGCCAGCCGCGCTCGATCCACTTCGCCGAGCTGCAGCAGGGGATCCAGGACTTCTACATGCTCGGCTGGGGCGTGCCGACCTACGACAGCGAGTATGTGTTCAACTTCCTGTACCACACCCCGGACGGCAACCGCGGCTCGTGGAACTTCACCGGCTTCTCGAACCCCGATGTGGACGCCAACATCGTCGCCATGGGCTCGGAGGTGGACCTTGCGGCTCGAGATGCGATCATCCGGGCAACCTGGGAGATGGTGATCCCGGAATACGCCTATATCCCGCTGCACCACCAGATCATCTCCTGGGCGATGCGGGACGGCTTCGTCATCCCGATCCGGGCGAACGACCAGGTGCTGTTCAAGTACGCCACGTTCGAGTGAGGCTTTGCGGGCGCGTCCGGGCTTCCCCCGGGCGCGCCCGGCCCCAGTTTTTTCGGGCGGCTCCCGCACCCGCTGTCGGAGCCGCCCGGTGCTTTCGGGGATCGGGCACAAGCACCCCGTCCCCGACCCTTTCACCGTTCTGACCGGATCAACGGAACCGATCGATGGCGGCCTTCATCGTCCGACGCCTCGTGCAGTCCATCATCGTGATGCTGGCCGTCGCGTTCGTGTCGTTCTCCCTGTTCACCTATGTCGGTGACCCGATCAACAACATGGTGGGCCAGGAAACCACCATGGAGCAGCGGGAGGAACTGCGCGAGCGCCTGGGCTTGAACGACCCGTTCCCGGTGCAGTTCGCCCGGTTCATCGGCAACGCGATCCAGGGCGAGTTCGGCATCTCCTACCGCATGGCCCGCCCGGTGGAGCAGATCATCGCCGAACGCCTGCCCGCGACCCTGGAGCTGGCCTTCGTCTCGGCGGTGTTCGCCCTGGTGGTCGGGATCGGGCTAGGCATCTACACCGCCCTGGGGCGGGAGAGCGTCGCCGGCCGTCTGGTGCTGTCGGCGGCGTTCGTCGCCACCGCCGCGCTGTTCTCCTGGATCGGCGCCGCGATCGTCGCGGCGGTCATGCTCGCGGTCACCTTCCTGTACCGCGGCAAATGGGTCGGCAGCACGATCATGTCGCTGTCCCTGATCGGCGTCTCCCTGCCGACGTTCCTGATCGGCATCCTGCTGATCTACGTCTTCGCGGTGGAGCTCGGCTGGCTGCCCTCCTTCGGGCGGGGCGAGGTGGTGTCGATCGGCGGCTGGACGACCGGGTTCCTGACCCCGTCCGGCCTGCAGGCCCTGATCCTGCCCGGCATCACTCTGGGGCTCTTCCAGCTCACCCTGATCATGCGGCTGGTCCGCTCGGAAATGCTGGAGGTGTTGCGGACCGACTACATCAAGTTCGCCCGGGCCCGCGGGCTGACCAACCGGGCGATCAATTTCGGCCACGCGCTGAAGAACACGCTGGTGCCGGTGATCACCATCACCGGCCTGCAGCTGGGCTCGATCATCGCCTTTGCCATCATCACCGAGACGGTGTTCCAGTGGCCAGGCGTGGGGCTGCTCTTCATCATCGCCGTGCAGTTCGTCGATATCCCGGTGATGTCGGCGTATCTGATGATGATCGCGTTCGTCTTCGTGGTGATCAACCTGGTGGTGGATCTGCTCTACTACGCCGTCGACCCCCGGCTGCGGGTGGAGCGGGCCGGGGGTGGAGGCCATTGACCATGCGCATGCGTGAAGAGCGCCGCTCTCGCATCATCGACCTCCTGACCCGACGCTCGGGCCTTACCAGGACCGCGACCCGACCATGACCGTGCAGGACACTGCCCCCGACATCGGCGACAGCCACCCGACCGTCGACCCCTCCGCCGTGCGCCAAGGCGGCAGGAGCTGGTGGCAGCGTGCGCTGGACAGCGACATCTTCTACAGCTATCGCCGCTCCCCGATCACGATCATCGCCTCCATCGTCACGCTGGCGTTCTTCGTCGGGGCCGTCTTCGCGCCGTGGATCGCCCCCTACGACCCGTTCAACCCGGCCAGCCTCAACCTGATGGACGGGCTGGTGCCGCCGATGTCGGAGTCGATGTTCACCGGCAACTACTTCTTTCTCGGCACCGACCAGCAGGGCCGGGACATCTTCTCGGCGATCCTGTTCGGCTCCCGGATCTCGCTGCTGGTCGCGTTCTCGGCGGTGCTGCTGTCGATGGTGCTCGGCGTGACCCTGGGGCTGGTCGCCGGCTATGTCGGCGGCTGGGTCGACAGCCTGATCATGCGCATCGCCGACATTCAACTGAGCTTCCCCGGAATCCTGGTCGCCCTGCTGATCTTCGGCGTCGCCCGGGCCGTCCTGCCGCGGGACATGCAGGACGACATGGCGATCTACGTCCTCATCCTGGCGATCGGCCTGTCGTTCTGGGTGCAGTACGCCCGCACCGTACGCGGCTCCACCATGGTCGAGAAGTCCAAGGAGTACGTCCAGGCGGCCCGGCTGATCGGCCTGCCGACCTGGGTGATCATGTTCCGCCACGTGCTGCCGAACGTGATGGGCCCGGTGCTGGTGATCGCCACGATCTCCCTGGCGCTGGCGATCATCTCCGAGGCGACCCTGAGCTTCCTGGGCGTGGGCGTCCCGCCGACCCAGCCGTCGCTCGGAACGCTGATCAGGATCGGCAACGACTTCCTGTTCTCCGGGGAGTGGTGGATGACCCTGTTCCCGGGCATCGCCCTGGTCATGCTGGCGCTGTCGGTCAACCTCCTGGGCGACTGGCTGCGCGACGCCCTGAACCCCAAGCTGCGGTGACCGCCATGGCCGATCCCTTGCTGAGCGTGCGCAATCTGCGCATCGAGTTTCCCACCCGCCGCGGCACCCTGGTGGCGGTCGACGACATCTCCTTCGACATCCATCAGGGCGAAGTGCTGGGCGTGGTCGGCGAGTCCGGCGCGGGCAAGTCCCTGACCGGGACGTCGATCATCGGCCTGCTGGAGCCGCCCGGCCGCATCGCCGGCGGGGAGATCCGCTTGGAGGGCGAGCGGATCGACACCCTGTCCTACGAGAAGATGCGGCGGATCCGCGGCAAGAAGATCGGGGCCATCTTCCAGGACCCGCTGACCAGCCTGAACCCGCTCTACACCGTCGGCCGACAGTTGGTGGAAACGATCCAGACCCACACCGACATGACGCCGACCAAGGCGCGGGAACGGGCGGTCGAGCTGCTGCACGAGGTCGGCATCCCGGCGGCCGACCGGCGGATCGACAGCTATCCGCACCAGTTCTCCGGCGGGATGCGGCAACGGGTGGTGATCGCGCTCGCCCTGTGCGCCAACCCCAAGCTGATCATCGCCGACGAGCCGACCACCGCGCTGGACGTATCGATCCAGGCGCAGATCCTCGCCCTGATCAAGAAGCTGTGCCGGGAACACGGCACGGCCGTGATGCTGGTCACCCACGACATGGGGGTGATCGCCGAAACCGCGCACCGGGTCGCGGTCATGTATGCGGGCCGGATCGCCGAACTCGGCCCGGTCCGCGACGTGATCAAGCATCCCAAGCATCCGTACACGGTCGGGCTCATGGGATCGATCCCGTCGATCGGGCACGATCTCGAGCGGTTGGCCCAGATCCAAGGCTCCATGCCGCGGCTGACCGACATCCCCCCGGGCTGCGCCTACAACCCCCGTTGCCCCAAGGTGTTCGACCGCTGCTTCGTGGACCGGCCAGACCCCATCGATCTGGGCGACCACCTCGCCGCCTGCTGGTTGTACGACCGGGCGGATGCCGGCCTCGGTTCCGAACGCACGCCGGAGGCGATGACCGCATGACCGCCCAACCGATCGCCCGGCCCACCGCCGCGACCAGGCCGGACACCGACCGTCCCCTGGTCCAGGTCGACGGTCTCGCGCGCTATTTCGACGTCTCCAAACCGTTCCTCAACCGGTTGTTCGAAGGAGACAAGCGGCAGATCCTGAAAGCCGTGGACGGGGTCAGCTTCGAGATCCCGCGCGGCCAGACCTTCAGTCTGGTCGGCGAGTCCGGATGCGGGAAGTCGACGATCGCGCGGACGGTGGTCGGGCTCTACCCGCCGAGCCGCGGCAAGGTGATGTTCGAAGGGGCCGAGATCAGCGCGCTCACCACGCGGCGGGCGATGCTGCCCTACCGCAACCGGATCCAGATGATCTTCCAGGACCCCTATGCCAGCCTCAACCCGCGCTGGCGCGTGCGGGACATCATCGCCGAGCCGCTCACCGCACACCACAACGTCACGGACACCGGCGCCATCGACCGGAGGGTCGGGGAACTCCTGAGCCTGGTCAACCTGTCGCCCAAGGACGGGGCCAAGTTCCCGCATGAGTTCTCCGGCGGGCAGCGGCAACGGATCTCGATCGCCCGGGCCCTGGCCTCGCAGCCGGACTTCCTGGTCTGCGACGAGCCGACATCGGCGCTGGACGTCTCGGTCCAGGCCCAGATCCTGAACCTGATGAAGGACCTGCAGACGCAGTTCGGTCTGACCTATCTGTTCATCAGCCACAATCTCCAGGTCGTCTATCATGTCTCCGACAGGGTCGGTGTCATGTATCTCGGCCGGCTGGTGGAGTGGTCCGACAAGAAGACCCTGTTCACCCATCCGCGGCACCCCTACACCCGCATGCTGTTGGACACGATCCCGGATCTCGACATGACGGGACGGGAACGCCAACCGGTGGCCGGTGAGGTGCCCAACCCGATAAACCCGCCATCGGGGTGTCCGTTCCATCCCCGGTGCCCGCATGCCGAAGATCGGTGCCGGGCCGAACTGCCGACGGCCAAGCCGAGCCCCGAAGGCTCCATGGTCGCCTGCCACGCGGTCGAAGAAGGGCGCCTGCCGGCCGAACCGCGCCAGGTCGCACCGGCGGTGGCCACCGCGTGACCGTGCGGGGCCGCTTTCGCAAGCCCGGCTTCAGGTGACCGCAAAGCCGCTTGATCCACCGCAAATGCCCCTCCCCGGGGTAACGCCTATAGTCGGCGCCCGGAGCGGGATGGCGTTGGGCGCGATCGCGTTTACGATCGCGCGTGGCGTCCGAACCCCGCTCCGACTCTTGCTCCAGGCTTGCCCGGCGGCGCCGGCCGGCGCGCGGCGTCCGGTACCCGATCGTCTCAAGCGGACCGACATCGCCGTCGGCACGGGCCTGGTACCGATTTGCGGAAGGACAGACCGGCATGGCTTCGTTCGCCGACATTCTCGTGGCCGTCGACACGGGCCCGACCACCGCCACCCGCCTCGACGTCGCCCTGGCGCTGGCGCAGCGGCACGATGCCCATGTGACCGGCCTGCACGCGCTGCGCCCCATCGCGGTGCCCGGCTACATCGCCGCCCAGATCCCGGACTCCGCGCAGCAGGTCCGCGACGCCGCCGATCGCAGCACCGTCGCCGCTGCGAAGTCGGCCTTCGACTCGGCGATCGCCCGATCCGGCTTCCCCAGCGACCGAACCGAGTGGCGATCGGTCAAGAGCGATCCGACCCGGGCGGTGGCCGAACACGGCCGCTACGCCGATCTGCTGGTGATCGGTCAGACCGCCCCCGATCGATCCAACCCCCTCGATCAGCCGGAACCCGACGAGTTGATCGTCGGCGGCGGCCGGCCGGTGCTGATGGTGCCCCATTCCTACCGGCCCGATGGGCCCGTCGGTCGTCACGTCCTGTTGGCCTGGAACGGCAGCCGCGAAGCCGCGCGCGCGGTGTCGGATGCGATGCCGCTGCTGGTCGGAGCGACCAAGGTCAGCATCCTGTCGGTCAACCCGCCGGGCCTCGTCGATCGGGACCCCGGGGCCGACATCGCCCTGCACCTGTCCCGCCATGGGGTGAAGGCGGAAGCCGCCCACATCCTGGACCACGAACTCGATCCGTCGGATGTGCTGCTGAACCGGGCCGTCGATCTCGGCTGCGACGTAATGGTGATGGGCGGCTACGGCACCCCGCGCCTGCGGGAGATGGTGCTCGGCGGGGTCACCCGGGACATCCTGCGCCACATGACCCTGCCGGTGCTGATGAGCCATTGACCGGCACGCGCCCGAGCCGCTCACCGGCAGGCGGGCGGCTCATCCGGCATCCAGTTCCCGCAGGCGTGCCCGGTACTCGGTTTCGGTGATCAGACCGCGGTCGCGCATGACCTTGAGGGCGAACCGGTCCCGGTCCGCGTCGGCCCCCTCATCCCCGGACTCGCTGTCGGCCAGGCCCGAGGATGCAGCCGGGGTCGTGAACGGTCGTTTCTTGCCGGTCTCGAAGAACGGGTTCGAGGGGCCCGATTTCATGACGCACTGTCCTTCACCGCCTCGTCTGCAGCCAAGGTAGGATAGAGCAATGGCGGACCGGCCTGCAATCCGGCCATGGGTCCTCCGGCGGATGCAACCGACCGCCGGCCGGATCGGCCAGGCGGAAGTCGTTGCCCGTTTCCGCAAAGACGGCAGTGCAACACGGCTACTTGACTGATTCAAAAATACATCGAACCGATTGCCCCGCAGCGCAATATTCGCTCAATGCCGTGTCTTGCACATTCCTTGACTCTAATTGGTTATGCCCCTTAGTGTTTCTTCTGCTTCACGACAACGAAAGTGATCGAGAGGCCGCTGCGCAACAATAACCAGCATAGCCGCAGCCAACACGCGATACGGGGAGGAATAGGATGAAGATGCGGGGACCGCTGACCGCACTGGCTTTGGTCATGGCCGGACCGGCCGTGGGGCAGGCGCAGATGGACGGGCTGGAGCGCCTGTCGCAATTCCAGACCACCGGCGTGACCGAGATGCGGGAGGTCGACCAGACCGGCAGCCGGGCCGATAGCCTGCGGGCCAATCTCGACCTGATCCGGATGCCCGACGGGTTTCACATCGATCTCTACGCCCTGGTGCCGGATGCCCGCCACATGGCGGTCGCCCCGCAGGGCACGGTGACCTTCGTCGGCACCCGGAAGACCGAGGTCTGGTCGGTCGTCGACCGGGACCGGGACCGGATCGCTGATCAGGTGATGGAGTTCGCTCCGGCCATCAGCTTCGACGTACCGAACGGTCCGTGTTTCTCCAACGACGGATTCCTGTTCATCGCCGAACGCAACCGGGTCCTGGTCTTCCCGGCGGCCGAGTTCTTTTTCGAAGGCCCCGACGTCGCGGCGTTCAACGTCATCCCGCAAGGGGAGCTGATCCCGGTCGAGGAGGAGTCGTTCAACCACACCGCCCGGGTGTGCGACATCGGCCCCGACGGCAAGCTCTACATCTCCCTCGGCCAGCCCTACAACGTCCATCCGCCCGAGAAGGTCGCGCTTTACGACGAGGTCGGCATCGGCGGGATGATCCGCCTGAACACCGACGGCACCGAACGGGAAGTCTACACCTACGGCATCCGCAACTCCGTCGGGCACGACTTCAACCCCGCCAATGATGAGTTGTGGTTCACGGACAACCAGGTCGACGGGATGGGGGATCTGATCCCGCCGGGCGAGCTGAACCGGCAAACCGCGATGGGACAGCATTTCGGCTTTCCGTGGTACGGGGGCGGCGACACCCGCACGAACGAGTACCTCGATTCCGAACCGCCGGAAGGGGTGATCTTCCCGGAAGTCGATATGGACGCCCATGCCGCGGATCTCGGCATGCACTTCTACACCGGCACCATGCTGCCGGAGTACTATCGTGGCGGGATCTTCAACGCGCAGCACGGGTCCTGGAACCGGACCACGCCGATCGGCGCCCGGGTGATGTTCACCGAGGTGCTCGACGATGGGTCGGCCGGCGAAACCATGGTCTTTGCCGAAGGCTGGCTGGACGACGAGACCGGCGAGTACTGGGGCCGACCGGTGGACGTCGTCCAGTTGCGCGACGGGTCGCTTCTGGTCTCGGACGATTTCGCCGGTGCGATCTACCGTATCTGGTACGAAGGCTGATCCAGTGCCCGGGGCGACGTATCCGGCACGGCACGCCGGCGCCGCCCCGGCCCTCCCGGTGCGGCGTCCGCGGCGCCGGGAAGGACCGGGCCCCGGGCTCGCTTCCGATACGGTCTTCCGGCGGCCACCCCGGCAAGGGAGAAACGGGGCCTTGCGTGCGATTGCATTGATTGCGGTGGGTCTGGCCCTGGCCGGCCCCGCACCGGTCCTTGCCCAGGATCCGGCGGCGGACCGGTCGACCGCCCGCCAATGTGCGGGCTGTCACGGTATCGACGGCATCGCCCGTCGTCCCGACGTCCCGCATATCGCCGGCGAGAGCCCGATCTACCTGCGCGCGCAGATGGAGGCTTTCCGACGGGGCAGCCGCCACCACGCGCAGATGACATTGATCGCCCGCGGCCTTTCGGAGTCGACGATCGAGGCCGTCATCCGCTGGTACTCCTCGATCGAAGTCTCGGCAACGGTGCCGGAAAGCTGACCGCGACCGCCGTCCAAGCCCCGCAGCCGCGCCTTGGAGAAAGATCACATGAGGGTGCCTCCACCACCCGCCTGTCTGAATCTTGCTCTCAAAGGCGAGTATCAGAGCGTCAGACAGGCCAGGTGGTGCAATGCCTGAACGGCGACGCCGGCGCGACGATGCGGCGCTTGCGTTGGGAGGTGCCATCGCCCCATCAAGGGGTCGATGTCAACCTGCCTCGACAGACGGGTAACCAACGATGAACCGCCGTATGCTGAACGTCCTGCTCGGGGCGGCCCTGGGGGTGATTGCCGTGGCCGGCTATGTCGCCTGGACCAGCTATTCGCAAAGCAGTCAGACGGCGCGACCCGCGCCGCCGGGCGTGCCCGCCTTCGCCAAGGCGGACGTCGGAGGTCCCTTCGAGGTCGTGGACCATGGCGGCAGGACGGTGACCCATGAGGATTTCATGGGACAGTTCACGGTCTACTACTTCGGTTTTACCTTCTGTCCCGATGTTTGCCCGACCGAACTGTCGGTGATCGCGTCGGCCGTCGATCTGCTGGGAGATGCCGGGGCGCAGGTGCAGCCGGTGTTCGTTACCATCGATCCCGAACGTGACACCCCGGACATGATGGCGGATTATGTCGACCTGTTCCATCCGCGCATGATCGGTCTGACCGGCAGTATGGAGCAAATATCCGAGATGGCGAATGCTTTTCGAGTATACTACCAGAAGGTAGAGGATGACGACTTTCAGTATTATCTAATGGATCATAGCTCGTTCATCTACGTGATGGACCCGAACGGTGAGAACGCGGCCTTGATCCCGCCGGGGACGACGCCGGATCAACTGGCCGCCTTCATCCGATCGCAACTGGACGCCCGCGGCACAGGTTGATATCCGAACATACCCAAGCGTGTATCACCGAAGCCTGCTCCATCGAAAAACCCTATGCATAACTGTGATATCTGCGTCATCGGCGGCGGGATTGCCGGGATCTCCGCAGCGGCCGAAATGGCTGCAACGGTCACCGTGGTGGTGTGCGAGGCCGAAGACCAGCCCGGGTACCACGCCACCGGCCGGTCGGCCGCCCGCTTTGCGCAGAACTACGGCCCGCCGGTGATCCGGGCGCTTTCGGCTGCCAGCCGGTCACACTTCGAACACCCGCCGGCGGGGTTCACCGACGTCCCTCTGCTGCTGCCCGGCGGTGAGATCTTCGCCGCCGGACCCGGGCAAGAGACGGCACTGGCCGAAATCCTGGCGATGGGTGGCGACTCCCTGAGACCACTATCCGCTCAGGAAATGGTCGATCTGCAACCCTTGCTGCGCCGCAACGCGGTGATCGGCGGGGCCTTTGAAGCCGGCGGCGATCTCGACGTCCATGCGGTTCTGGAGGGGTACCGTCGCCGGCTCCTCGCACGGGGGGGCCGCATTCTGACCGGTGCCCGGGTGACCGCCCTGTCCGGCCGCGAGGGTGGCTGGACCGTGGACACGGCAGCCGGCGTGGTACAGGCGGCCCATATCGTCAACGCAGCCGGTGCGTGGGGCGACAGGATCGCCGAGCTGGCCGGGGCGACCCCGCTGGGGCTGGTCCCCAAGCGGCGGACGGCGCTGACCCTCGACCTGCCCGACCGGCCGGTCGACCCGGCCTGGCCCATGGTGGTGGATGCCGAAGAACGGATCTACTTCAAGCCCGAGGCGGGCCGCCTGCTGGTCTCTCCGGCCGACGAAACGCCCTCGCCGCCCTGTGACGCGCAGCCGGAGGAGTTGGATATAGCCATCGCGATCGACCGGCTGGAGGCGCTGACCACCGTCAAAGCCCACCGGATCATCCAGAAATGGGCCGGCTTGCGCACTTTCCTGCCCGACAAGGCACCGGCCGTCGGCCCCGATCCCGAGATCGAAGGCTTCTACTGGCTCGTCGGCCAAGGTGGCTACGGCATCCAGACGGCACCCGCCATGGCCCGCGTCGCCGCCGCCATGGTCCTGGACCAGGCGGTCGAGCCGGTGCTCGATCCTTGGATCCCCGCCTTGGCACCGTCCCGCTTCCGCACCGACACGTAACACCAAACCGGCATGCCGTCCCGAGCACGACGGGCCGGCGCCGCCCTCTCCAACAGACTGTCCGGACCGTTCATGGCCCTTCGAGCATCGCTGACCCTGCCCATCGCGCTCGTTCTGTCGGCATGCCAGTTCGGGGCCGCATCGGGACCGCCCTCCCATACCGTGGCGCAAGGGGTGACGGGGCTGAGCGAAAGCCAGTTGACCGCCTGTGCCGGCCAACCCGACCGCGTGCAGGACACCGCCGGCGCCCGCACCCTCATCTATGAGAGCACCACGCCGAGGGCCTATCCTGAAGAGGCGCGCCTGGGGGTCCGGCAACAGAGCCTGGGTGGCGATCTGGCCCGCGATTCCTACCGCTCCGGCTATTGTCAGGCGGAGGTGACGGTGCGCGACGGCCGTGTCCTCGCGGTCGTCTATCGCGGCAGCAGTTCGTGGCGCACAGGCTACGAAGCCTGCAGCGCAAGGCTGGCCAACTGCCTGGCGCGAACGGACTTGCGCGATCAACGGTAGGCTTGGGTGGAGCGTAAGCGAAACCCAGCTACGTCTGATCGGCTCCGCCGGATAGGGGCTGGGGTTCGCTTGCGCTCCGGGGCCTTGCGCTGCCGCAACGGCCTATGCGGCCGCCTGCCGCGCACGGGCTTGCGCGATCAGGTCCAGGATTTCCGCTGCAGCCTTGGGGATGTTGGTGCCGGGGCCGTAGATGGCAGATGCGCCGGCGTGCAGCAGCACCTCGTAGTCTTGCGGCGGGATGACACCGCCGCACACCACCAGCACGTCCTCCGCCCCTTCCGCCCGCAGCGCTTCGACCAGGGCCGGCACGAGGGTGCGGTGGCCGGCAGCTTGGCTCGACACACCGACCACATGGACATCGTTCTCGATCGCCTGCCGGGCCGCCTCCTCCGGCGTCTGGAACAGCGGGCCGATATCGACATCGAAGCCGATATCGGCGAAGGCGGTGGCGATCACCTTGGCGCCGCGGTCGTGGCCGTCCTGGCCCATCTTGACCACCAGCATGCGCGGCCGGCGGCCTTCGGACTCGGCAAAGGCGTCCACATTGGCCTGGATGCGCCGGAAGCCTTCATCGCCCGTATAGGCCGCGCCGTAGACCCCGCTGACCGAGCGGATCACCGCGCGATGGCGGGTGTAGACCGCCTCCAGCGCGTCGGAGATCTCTCCCACGGTCGCCCGCGCCCGCGCGGCCTCCACCGCCAGCGTCAGCAGGTTGCCGGTGCCGCCCCGAGCGGCCTGGGTCATCGCCTGAAGCGCTTTGGTGACCGCCCGATCGTCCCGGGACTCCCGCACCGCTTTCAGCCGGGCAACCTGCCGCTCCCGAACGGCGGTGTTGTCGATATCGAGCACGTCGACGGTCTCCGGGGCGTCCGGGCGGTACTTGTTGACCCCGACGATGACCTCGTCGCCGCGGTCGATCCGGGCCTGGCGCCGGGTGGCCGACTCCTCGATCCGCAGCTTCGGCAGCCCCTGGTTCACCGCCTTGGTCATGCCGCCGAGAGCCTCGACCTCGACGATCAAGGTGCGGGCCGCGTCGACCAGTTCCTGGGTCAGCGCCTCGACGTAATAGGACCCGCCCAGCGGATCGACCACCTTCGGGATCCCGGTCTCCTCGGCGATGATCAGCTGGGTGTTGCGGGCGATCCGGGCGGAGAACGGGGTCGGCAGGCCCAGCGCCTCGTCAAAGGCGTTGGTGTGCAGGCTTTGGGTTCCGCCCAAGACGGCGGCCATCGCCTCGACCGTGGTGCGGACGACGTTGTTGTACGGATCCTGCTCGGTCAGCGACACGCCCGACGTCTGGCAATGGGTGCGCAGCATCAACGACTTGGGATCCCGGGGTGCGAACTCCTCGGCCATCAGTTCGGCCCACAGCGTGCGGGCGGCGCGCAGCTTGGCGACCTCCATGAAGAAGTTCATGCCGATGGCGAAGAAGAAGCTCAGCCGCGGCGCGAAGGCGTCGACATCGAGCCCCTTGGACACGGCCGCGCGGACGTATTCCAGGCCGTCGGCCAGGGTGAAGGCGAGTTCCTGCACCGCCGTCGCCCCGGCTTCCTGCATGTGATAGCCGGAAATCGAAATCGAGTTGTACCGCGGCATGTGCTTGGCGGTGTGCTCGATGATGTCGGCGACGATCCGCATCGACGGTTCCGGGGGATAGATATAGGTGTTGCGGACCATGAACTCCTTGAGGATGTCGTTCTGAATCGTGCCGGAGAGCCGGTCCTGGCCTACCCCCTGCTCTTCGGCGGCGACGATGTACATGGCCAGCACCGGCAGGACGGCACCGTTCATGGTCATCGACACCGACATCCTGCCGAGCGGAATGCCGTCGAACAGGATCTTCATATCCTCGACGCTGTCGATCGCCACGCCGGCCTTGCCGACATCGCCGACCACTCGCGGGTGGTCGCTGTCATAGCCGCGATGGGTGGCGAGATCGAAGGCGACCGACAGACCCATCTGCCCGGCGGCCAGGTTGGCCCGGTAGAAGGCGTTCGATTCCTCGGCCGTGGAGAAGCCGGCATACTGCCGAATGGTCCAGGGGCGGTTGGCGTACATGCTGCCGCGCACCCCGCGGGTGAACGGGGCGAAGCCGGGCAGCGCCTGCACGGCGCCGGCCGGCAGGTCCGCGGCCAGATAGAGAGGCTTGACGGCGATCCCCTCGGCCGTGTGCCAGGTCAGGTCCTCGGCCGTGCGACCGCGCAACTCCTTTTCGACCAGCGCGGTCCATTCGGCATTGGTCTTGGGCGTGAACTCGCTCATGGCACTCCCCCCCTTGCTGGTGCCGGAGCCGATCGGTCCGTCGGCATCACCCTAGATCACCCTGCGTCCAGAGGGAATCGTCTGAACGCAGGTAAGCTGATCGACTTCAAGGAAGCAGAGCAGCGCCGGTGTGGACAATCCGACCAACGGCCCCCCGATCTCCTGCGCCGCGCCGGCCGGTCACGCGGTTTCCCTGAACAGCTCGCGGCCGATCAGCATCCGGCGGATCTCCGAGGTGCCCGCACCGATCTCATAGAGCTTGGCATCCCGCAGCAATCGGCCCGTCGGGTACTCGTTGATGTAACCGTTGCCGCCGAGGCACTGGATTGCCTCCAGCGCCATCCAGGTCGCCTTCTCGGCCGCGTACAGGATCGCCCCGGCGGCGTCCTTGCGGGTCACCTCCCCCCGATCGCAGGCCTTGCCGACCGCATACACATACGCCTTGCAGGCGTTCATGGTGACGTACATGTCCGCGAGCTTGCCCTGCATGAGCTGGAACTCGCCGATCGCCTGGCCGAACTGCTCCCGTTGATGCACGTACGGCATCACCACGTCCATACAGGCCTGCATGATGCCCAAGGGCCCGGCGGCCAGGACGGCGCGCTCGTAGTCGAGCCCGCTCATCAGCACGCGGACGCCGCCGTTGAGCTGGCCGAGGATGTTCTCTTCGGGCACCTCGCAGTCCTGGAAGACCAGCTCACCGGTGTGGGAGCCGCGCATGCCCAGCTTGTCGAGCTTCTGGGCGACCGAGAAGCCGGGCATGCCCTTCTCGATCAGGAAGGCGGTGATGCCGCGAGGGCCGGCGGCCGGGTCGGTCTTGGCGTACACCACCAGCACATCGGCGTCCGGGCCGTTGGTGATCCACATCTTCGCACCGTTGAGGACGAAGCGGTCGCCTTTCCTGTCGGCCCGCAGCTTCATCGACACCACGTCGGAGCCGGCGCCGGGTTCGGACATCGCCAGCGCGCCGACATACGCACCGGAGATCAGCTTTGGCAGATAGCGCTGCTTCTGCCCGGCATCGCCGTTGAGGTTGATCTGATTGACGCACAGGTTGGAGTGCGCCCCATAGGACAGTCCGACCGAGGCCGAGGCGCGGGAAATCTCTTCGACCGCAACCATGTGCTCGAGATAGCCCATCGCCGCGCCGCCATAGGTTTCCGGCACCGTAATGCCCAGAAGACCCAGCTCCCCCATCTTGCCCCACAGGTCCATCGGGAACTGATCGGTCCGGTCGATCGCCTCGGCCCGGGGGGCGATCTCGTCGGCAGCGAAGCTCATCACCTGGTCGCGCAGCAGATCGGCGGTCTCGCCGAGATCAAAGCCCATCGAGGGCAACGCGTTGGGGATCATGGTCTTACGGGCCTCCCTTCCCGTCGCAAACGATCGACGGTCCCGTGCGGCCAGCTAGAGCATCCTGGGTCCGAACGAACGCAGGATGCTCTAACTCTTTGAAGTCGATCACCTTACCTGCGTTCAGACGAGTCCCTTTGAACGCAGGTTGATCTAGCGGAACCGAACCGGGCTTCCGGATACCACGGTCGACGGCCTGCGCAATCATATTACCGCGGCATGGCAGCGCAGCGACGCGCATCGTATCCCGCCCATGCCCGTGCCGGCGTTGTGGCCGGCCGTGCCGCTGGCTACGGTCACGCACCGGTTGACTGCGTTCGCCCTTCCCCCCGGCCTCGAGGACTTCGCCCATGACCGCCGCACTCCAGACCGATCCGCGCCCCAACAGCTACCGCACCGGCCCGGACGAGAACGGCCATTTCGGCATGTTCGGCGGCCGCTACGTGGCCGAGACCCTGATGCCGCTGATCCTGGAGGTGGAAAAGGCCTATGTCGCGGCCAAGAAAAACCCGGCCTTCGAGGCCGAACTGCGCTACTATCTGACCCACTATATCGGCAGACCCAGTCCTCTATACTTTGCCGAGCGGATGACCCAACATTTCCGCACGCACGCCCCCGCCGGTTTCGGGCCGAAAATATACTTCAAGCGGGATGAGCTCAACCACACCGGGGCGCACAAGATCAACAACTGCATGGGCCAGATCCTCTTGGCCAAGCAGATGGGCAAGACCCGCATCATCGCCGAGACCGGGGCCGGGCAGCACGGCGTGGCGACCGCCACGGTGTGCGCGCTGTTCGGGCTGCCCTGCACCGTCTACATGGGCGAGACCGACATGGAACGGCAGAAGCCCAACGTCTTCCGCATGCGCCTGCTGGGCGCCGATGTGGTGCCGGTCACCTCGGGCAGCCGCACCCTCAAGGACGCGATGAACGAAGCGCTGCGGGACTGGGTCACCAATGTCCAGGACACGTTCTACATCATCGGCACGGTCGCCGGCCCGCACCCTTATCCGGAGATGGTGCGCGACTTCCAGTCGGTGATCGGCCATGAGGTACGGGACCAGATGATGGCGGCCGAGGCGCGGCTGCCGGACACGCTGGTCGCCTGCATCGGCGGCGGCTCGAACGCCATGGGCCTGTTCCACCCCTTCCTGGACGACCCCGACGTGGAGATCATCGGCGTCGAAGCCGGCGGCGACGGGGTGGAGACCGAGCGCCACGCCGCCAGCCTGACCGGGGGCCGACCCGGCGTGCTGCACGGCAACCGCACCTATCTCCTGCAGGACGGTGACGGCCAGATCACCGAGGCGCATTCGATCTCCGCCGGGCTCGACTACCCCGGCATCGGGCCCGAGCACGCCTGGCTGCACGACACGGGGCGGGTGCAGTATGTCAGCGCCACCGACAAGGAAGCGCTGGCGGCGTTCCAGCTCTGCTCCAAGCTCGAAGGCATCCTGCCGGCGCTCGAGCCCTCCCACGCGCTGTCCCATGTCGGCAAGATCGCGGCGCGCTACCCCGAAGACCATCTCCTGGTGGTCAATGTCTGCGGCCGCGGCGACAAGGACATCTTCACCATCGCCGAAGCGCTCGACGCCGATATCGGCTGATCCCGGTTTGCGCCGAGGTCGGTTCCTCATCAAACCGTCCTCGCATTCGAGCGCGATTGCGAGGCTTTCCTCGCAATCGCGCGGGCGCGCTTGCCCCGTCGCGGTGAGCCTTGCGCATCGCACGCTGGTTCAGGGTTCACGGCGTGGTCGCCAGACGCGCCGTCGGGCCGCCGACCGCCGCCGGATCGTTGGCGGCCCGATCGGCCCGGCGTGTGCGGCGGGACGGTCCGGGCCGCATCAACAGGGCGAACATCGGCGGGGTGAAGTAGAACGACACCACCGTCGACAGGAGCACCCCGCCGGCGATCGCCATCGCGAAGGGCGGCCAGAAGCCGCCCCCGCCCAGAATGAGCGGGATGAAACCGCCGGCGGTGGTCAGCGTGGTGGAGACGATGTGCCGGGCCGATCGGCTGACCACCCGGCGCATCGCGTCGAGATCGCCGGCCATCGCGCGATCGTCGGCTTGCAGGGCGGTCAGGATGATGATGGCGGCATTGATCGATACGCCGATCGAACCGATCGCTCCGATCAGGGCCTGGATCCCGAACGGATAGCCGAACACCGCCAAGGCCAACAGGCTCAGCCCGAAGGCCAGACCCGCGACCAGCGTCGTGATCAGCGACAGCCGATACGACCCGAAGGTCAGGAAGATCGTCACCACCGTCAGCGTCACCACGAACCCGGCCGTGCCGACCAGATTGCCGGTGGTTTCCGCCCTTGCGTCGGCGTCGCCGCCGATCTCCAACCGGTAGCCGGGCGGCAGGGGCAGCGGCTCGCCGGCCAGCAGCATCTCGACCTGGCGCAACGCCTCCTCCGGCAGCACGCCCCGATCGATGAAGCCCTGGACCGTGTTGACCCGCTCGCCGTTGCGGCGGGCGATCGGGCTGTCCGCCGGCACCAGCGCGACGTCGCCCAACGCGGTCAGCGGAATGCCGGGAAAGCCGCCATGGGCGGCGATCTCCGCGGCATCGGGCGGCATGATCATCAGCCCGCGGATCGCTGCCACGCTGTCCCGCCCGGCCGTGCCGAGCCGGACGCGGACCGGCAACTCCTCCGTCCCCTCGATCAAGGAGCCGCCGACCGCGCCATTGAGGGCGGCCTCCATCTGCCGGGCGACATCGGCCAGCGCCAGGCCGGCGAGGCGCACCTTGTCCTCATCGAGCGTGAAGACCAGCTTGGGCGCGCCGCCGACGAGGTCGGCGGTGGCATGCGTCACCTCCGGCACCCGGGTCAGGAGCCGGCGGGCCCGATCACCGAGGTCGCGCAGCACGGCGATGTCGGGACCGACCAGCCGAAGCTCCACCGGGGCATCGACCGGCGGACCCTGCTTGAGCCCCCGCACCAGCACCTGGGTTTGCGGGAACGCGGCATCGAGGTCGGCCTGCAGCCGTGGGATCAGCCGCTCGGTGGCCGCCGGCGACGTGCTGGTGACCAACGCTTCGGCAAACCCGGGCACCCCGTCCCGGCCGCCGACCATGTTGTAGTAGAAGGCGGGGGCGCTCTCCCCGATGACCCAGTGCAGGCTCGCGACTTCCGGTTCGGCCCGCACCCGCGCCCCGATCGACAGGGCGATCGCCTCGGTCTGCCGGATCGACGTGCCGCCGGGGACCATCAACTGGAGGTAGAACTGGTCCCGGTCGACACCGGGAAAGAACTGTGCCGTCAAGGTCGGCAGGGCGGCGAAGCCCGTCACCGGCAGCACCAGCGCGCCGACGATCGCCAGCCCCTTGTGCCGGAGCGCGAGGTCGAGGGAACGATCGAACGCCCGGGCCAGCGGCGGGATCGTCACCCCGTCGCGCCAGCCCGCCCGGCCGGGCGGACCCGCCTGCAACAGCCGGCCGGCCAGAGCCGGGGTGACGGTCAACGCCAGGATCAGGGACACGGTGAGCATGATGATCACCGACAGCGCGATCGACCCGACGAAATCGCCCGCAGGCCCGGGCAGCAGGGCCATCGGCAGGAAGGCCAGGACCGTCGTTACGGTCGACGCCGACAGCGGCACCGCCAGCCGCGATACCGAGGCCGCCACGGCGGCCGGTGCCGCCGTGCCCGCGGCCAGCCGCCGCTTGACGTCGTCGGACATCACGATCGCCGCGTCGACCAGCAGGCCCAGGGCGACGATCAGCCCGGTCACCGACATCTGCTGGATCGGCAGGCCGATCGCCTGCATCACCGTGATCGCCGACAGCGTGGCGAGCGGCAGGACGGCAGCCACCACCGTCGCCGCCCTCCAGCCCAAGGTGACGAACAGCACGCCGATCACCAGGGCCACCCCGATCGCCAGGTTCAGGCCCAGGGACCGGAAACGGCGCTCCACATAGACGCTCTGGTCGAACAGCAACCGATGCTGGACCCCGACCGGCAGCTCGGCCTCGAAATGGGCCAAGGCGGCACGGGCGGCACCGGTCCAGGTATCGACCTGGCGGTCGTTCTCCATCCGGGCGGCGACCAGGACCGCCGGCCGCCCATCGACGTAGGCCAAGGCGGCCGGCGGGTCGCTTACCGTCCGTTCAACCCTGGCGACATCGCCGAGCCGCACCGTTTGACCCGTCCCACCGGCGCCGATCGGGATCATACGGATCCGTTGGACGGTTTGGATCTCACCGGAGAGTTCGACCAGGATGTCGAGGGTGCTGCCTCGAACGGCCCCCGCCGGGACCTTCACGTCGGCCCGGGCGACGGCAGCCGCCACTTGGTCGAAGCGAAGCCCCAGGGCCGCCAGCCGGTCCGGGTCGATGGTGACGCGCACTTCCTCGGTCTGCGCGCCGTAGAGACGAACGATATCCGTGTTCGGAAGCCGACGCAGCCGGTCCTGCAGCCGCTCGGCAAAGCGGCGCTGGATAGCGGGGCTGTCCGGGACACCGTCGGCGAGCGTGACCGCACTGATCAGCGTGAACGCGCCGGTCAGATCGGTGTCGAGTTCGGGGTCGGGCACGCCGGACGGCAAGGACCGGCGCGCATCGGCCAGGGCGTCCCGCACCTCCGTCCAGACCTGTTCGATCCGATCGGGATCGATATCCAAGACCAGCTCCAGGGAGATCACGGAAACGCCACTGCGTGACACCGAACCGATCTCGTCGATCTCGGTGATCTCGCGCAACTCCTGTTCGATCGGCTCGGTCACCAGCGCCTCGACCCGGGCCGGCTCCGCCCCGGGGAACGGGGTGACGATGGTGGCGAACAGGTTGGTGATGGTGGGGTCTTCCTGCCGGCCGATACCGGTGCCGGCCGTCGCCGCCAAGGCCAGGATCACCCCCAGGACCAGGAACAGCAGCCGCGGGCTGCGGTAGAGCAGCGTGCCCATCAGCCCGGCTCCCGCCGCTCGGCGGCGCTCGAAACCGCCACACGCTGGCCCGGTACGACCCGGTGCGGGCCGGCGTCGATCAGCCGATCCCCGTCCCGCAGGGTCCCGCGGACAAACACCCGATCCCCTTGGACGTGCAGGATCTCGACCACCGCCCGGTCGACCGCCGCGCCCCCGTCGTCCGCCGGACCGGCCAGCAGAACCGTCCACAGACCGCGATCCCCCTCGGACAGGCTTTCGACCGGCACCCACGCGCCGCGCTGGTCGATGCGGCGGGTGAGTTCCAGCGCCACCGTGTCGCCGAACGCGGCCGGCGGCGGTCCGGCCAGGTCGATCAGCACGGTCGTGGTCCGCGTGGCGGTGCTGAGATCGGGTCGGACGGCGGCGATGGTTCCGTCAACCGTCTGCCCGGCGGCCGCGTGGACGGTCACGGCCTGACCGGCCGACAGGCTCAACGAGGCCTCCGGCGCGATGCCGATGCGGGCCTGCGGCCGGTCGGTCTCCAGCACGTCCAGCACGCCGGTACCGGCCGACACGACCATCCCGGGATCCACCAGCCGGGCGCCGACGGTGCCGGCGAACGGCGCCAACAGGGCCGATTTCTCGAGGTCGAGGTCGATCCGCCGCAGGGCGGCGTCGATCCCGGCCAGCTCCGCCGCCGCCACGTCGGCGCTCAACCGGGCCTCATCGAAGCGCTGGGTGGAAGTATGGCCCTGGCCGGCAAGGGTGCGCTGGCGATCGGCGGTCAGCCGCGCCAGTTCGAGCGCGGCCGCGGCCCGGGCCCGCTGCGCGACCAGCCTGTCCCGCTCGGCCCGGAGAAGGGCACCGTCCAGCAGGGCCAGGACCGTGCCGGCGTCGATCCGGTCCCCCTCCTCCACCATCACATCGGTGACGAGTCCGCCACGCTCGAAACCGAGGGTCGCCTGCCGGGCGGGCTCGAGCCGGCCGACGAACCGGTCGGTGACCGTATAGTGGTCGTCCCAGGTCACGATGCGGACGCTGACGGGCAAGGGGTCGTCCGTCTGCTGCGCACCGAGATCGCCGCCCCCGCCGCCGACCCGCAGGATCGATGAGCCGCCGATCACCACTGCCGCGAACAGCCCCAGAACCATCGCTCGCCCCACCAGGCTCCCCCTTCGACGCACCGCCCGTCTCTCCCCGCTCGTGAACCGACTATCCGCGATCGCCGCTCAAGGACCATATACGTGTAAATACACTTATCTGGATCAAGGCCGATCGCGGCGGCAGGCCGTTCCTCAGCCGGAAAGCCGTTGGAGCCGGTCTCGAAGATGCCCCCAGTCCGGCGGCCCCAGCCGGCCAAGGCTGTCCTGCTGGGCGGCCTCCCACAACGGCAACCCTTCGACCAGCAGGTCGCGCCCCCGCCGTGTGATCTCCAGAACCCGCATCCTGCGATCCTCCGAATGCTTCGAGGACGCGACCAGCCCCTTCCGCTCGAGGGGCTTCAAATCCCGTGTCAGGGTCGTTCGATCCATGCCCAAGGCGGTGGCCAGCACCCCCAGCGGGACCGCCCGGCCATCGTTGAGAGCCGCCAGGATCGTGAACTGGCCGGCACTCAGCCCCAGCGGCCTGAGCCTCTGCTCATATCGGCGCGTCACCGCCCGAGCCGCGCGCCGCATCGCATGGCACACGCACCGCGCCTCGTAGTCCTCGGGTGTGGGCAGGTGATCGTTCATGGCGGAGAGATAGGTGTATGAGCACCTATTGGCAAGCGGCCCAGCATATCAGCGCTGTCGCTCCCCTCTCGGGGCCGAAGGCCATGCATGGCTCCGGCCCGCCATCTTGGTTGCTCCGAGCGGCTCGGCAGGCCTCTCCAGCCCCCCACGCCGACACGACGTAGTACCGGCGGTAGCAACCGCCACGGCTTGGGAGAACGGGCGCACGCCCCCAACGGCCCGGCGCACCCTCAGCGGTCCATGCCATGATACTCCGGGTTCGGCATCATATCGACGCCGCTGGCCACCCGGTTGGACATGTTGAAGAAACCGATGACGTCACAGAGGTCGAAGATCTCCTCCTCCCCCAAGCCCACCGACCGCAGCGCGTCCCGGTCGGCATCGGCGACTTCGGCCGGCTTGGTGGTCAGCTTCCAGGCGAAGTCGAGCATCGCCCGGTGCCGGTCGCTCAGCGGGGCGACCCGATAGTTCATCACCAGCATCTCCCCAAGCTGTGGGTCGCCGGAGAGCTGGCGCACCGCCTGACCGTGCGCGACCAGGCAATAGTAGCAGCGATTGGCCGCCGAAACGGTGACGGCCACCATCTCCCGCTCCAGCTTCGACAGTCCGCTGTCGGCCAGCATCAGGTCGTTATAGAGCGAGATGAAGTTGCGCAGCTTGTTCGGCCGCATGCCGTAGGCGGTGATGACGTTGGGCACCAGGCCGAGCTTTTCCTGACAGACCCGGCGATACTTCTGCAGGTCTTCGGGCAACGTATCCGGCTCGGGGACCGGCAAGACCATCACATGATCGGGCTGAGGCATTCGTCCGTCGTCCTTCCTACCGACAGCGCAACGAGAAACCCTATCGTCCCGCGATTGGACGGTCATCGCAAGCGACGGACACCGAGAGGCGCTGCGGGGTCTCCGACGCGGATTGGTTGACAGGGCATGGCCGTCGCCCTACCCGCGCGGGGTATGCTCCCGACGCTGCCCGGCATGCTCGCATGGACATAGTCCTCTACCTTTGGCGGCTGTTGATCACCGGTATCGTCCCGGTTGCCATAATCTATGTCGGTTTATGGTCGTTGGCCTGGGCGCTGGTCGAACGCCGGCTCACGGACCGGCGAATGCGGGCTTTCCAGCGTAGAGTGTTGTCCGTTCGCGATGACGGCGCGCGCTTCGCCGCAACCGTGACGGCGCTTGGACTCGTTGCGCAACGGGCGGCAGCGGGTTCCCCGCGATCCCAAACGCATGGCAGCTTCAGATCCACGACGATCGGACAGATCATTCCGGGCCAACTGGCTCTGAGCATTCTTGTGATAATGGCATACACCGTCTTCGCCAACTTTGAGCAGGCAGGCCTCCTGGCACCCAATACATTGGGCTTGCGAGAGTCAAGCCAAAGGAGCGACTCAGCCTTTGCCATTCTGTACTATTCTGGAATCATAGTCATGTGGACGATGCTTGTTCTCAAAATTTTTGATGCAAAATTTACCATTGTATTTACTGTTTTATACTCTCTTATTCTCTATTCTACTGCGATTGACTCTGCCATTACTATAATATATATTACTTTCTTGATGGCAATATCAAGACATACTCTTGCTGCACTATCATTTTGCATCATCATGCTCATCGCAGAGATCGATACAGCAATAGGAGAGTCTATTCACTATTCAACATACCCGATCTTGCTGGCATTCGCGGCGAGCGGTCTTGCATACATCCTGCTTGAATACAAATCCAAGCCTGTTGTTCCCTACGATATGATAACGTTCGGTCTTACAGGGCTAATGCTGGCAATGATCGGTTTGACGTTCGTACTCATCCCAGACGGTACGGCGATGGTGAATTCGGCACCGGTAAGCAATTTGTACTTCTTGATCGCGCTTCCTCTCATCGCATGCCTGGTTTGCCCACTCATCTATAAGGCGTACCGTACGATTGTCCTGCCGATGATCCGGAGGTCGCAGCCATTGATTGCGGTGATCACCGCTGTATGGCTCAGCCTTGCCGGAACCTTGTCGATCGCTTTGCTGTGGCTGGCGTTCGTTGGTCTGACCCGGGCACAGGACGGCGTCCATCTGCTGGAGTTGACGGTTATGAGGAGCCTGACGCCGGGACACCATGCATTGGCGACGAGCATTGTCGGGCCGATGATTGTCTTGGCTTTTCTGCCTTGCGTCTGCTTGGCGCTGTGTTGGTGCTTCTCAGCAAGGCCGGTTCGGGATCAAGCCAGGCGCTGGCTGGCCTACCGGCTCAGGACCCATTCGCCGTCGGACCCGCAATTTCGAAAGACCACGGCCAAGATCATCGGCCACGGTCTGGCGCTGGCGGTCCTCGTCGGTCTGGCCATGATTGCCGGTCTTGTCGCTGCGATCAGCGATGCACTTCTCGCCTCGATCGTTCCTTTTGGACGCGTGCTCGCGATCATGTGAGGGCGTTGCGATAACAAGCGGATCCGGCCGGATCATCGCTCCGGCAGGGGGATGAACTCGGTTTCGCCGGGGACGGCGGTGAAGCGGCCGGCCTGCCAGTCGGCCTTGGCATCCTCGATCCGCGCTTGCGACGAGGAGACGAAGTTCCACCAGATGTAGCGCGGGCCGTCCATCGGTTCCCCGCCGAACAGCATCACATGGCTGTCCGCAAGCGCGGTGACGGTGATCGGATCCCCCGGATGCAGCACCAGCAGCTCCCCGGCCGGGTGCTCGGTGCCGGCGATCTCCACAGCGCCCGCGACGATGTAGAGCGCCCGCTCCTCGAATTCGGGGTCGACCGGCAGTCTGGTGCCGGCCGCCAAGCGGATGTCGGCGTACACGCAGTCCGACGCCGTCGCGACCGGCGACGTCGCACCGAACGCGCTGCCCGTGATCACCCGGACCGTCTTGCCCTCCCCCGCAACGACAGGCAGCGTGTCGGCCGGATGGTGGAAGAAGGCGGGATCGGTTTCCTCCACCGCCTTGGGCAGCGCCACCCAGGCCTGGATGCCGAACAGCCGCTGGCCGGTCGCCCGCGCCTCCGGTCCGGTCCGCTCGGAATGGGCGATCCCCTTGCCGGCGGTCATCCAGTTGACCGCCCCCGGCTCGATCGGCTGGACCGATCCGAGGCTGTCCCGGTGCAGGATCGAGCCTTCGAACAGATAGGTGACGGTCGACAACCCGATATGCGGGTGCGGGCGGACATCGATCCCCTCCCCGGTGATGAACTCCGCCGGGCCCATCTGATCGAAGAAGATGAACGGGCCGACCAGCTTGCGCCGGGGCGACGGCAACGCTCGGCGCACTTCGAACCCGCCGATGTCCCGCGCGCGCGGGACGATCAACAGATCGATGGGACTGTGCTCCTCACGGCCGTCACAGCGCGGGTCTTCGGTCGGCAGCCAGCTCATGACGATCGTCCTTCGGGCGAGGGTGGTCGGCCGGCGTGCGGGCCGGGAAGTCCAGCGTAACGATAAGGCCCGGTGCGGCATCGTCCAGGGTCAGGGTCGCATCGTGCAGGCCCGCCACCGCCGCCACCAGGCTGAGGCCGAGCCCGGCCCCCGGCGCCGCATCCGCGGACACGAGCCGTACGAACCGTTCCAGCACCCGGGCACGCTGATCGGCGGGAATGCCCGGACCGCTGTCCGCCACGGTCAGCCGCACCCGCGACCCCGTCCGGTGCAGCCGCAAACGGACGCCCCCGCCGGGCGGGGTGAACTTGATGGCGTTGTCCAGCAGGTTGCCGACCGCCTGGGTCACCATAGCGGCGTTGCCGTCGACCATCGCGGGGCCGCCGGCGGCCGGTTCGACCGACAGCGTCAGCCCTGCCTCTTCCGCCGCCGCCCCGTACAGCTCCCCGAGGTCATTCACCAGATCGGTCAGGTCGACAGGGGCGAACGTCTCGCGCGCGGCCCCGCTCTCGGCCAGGGCGATCGCCAGCAGCGCCTCGAACGTCGCGAGCAGCTTGTCGGTCTCCGCCGTCGCACCGGCGATCGCTTCCCGATAGCCGTCGGGCGACCGGTCCTTCAGCAGCGTCACTTCCAGACGTGTCCTGAGGCGGTTGAGCGGGCTGCGCAACTCATGGGCGACCGTACCGGTGACCTGCCGCATCCCCGCGACCAGCCGGTCGATACGGTCGAGCGCGGCGTTGAGGTTGGCGGCCATCCGGTCGAACTCGTCGCCCCGGGCCCCGACCGGGACTCGCCGGCTCATATCGCCGTCCAGGATCGCCCGGGCGGACCGGTTGACCGCTTCAAGCCGGGCGGAGATGCGGCGGCTCAACACCAGCCCGCCGGCCGCGCCCAGCACGATCGTCATGACCAGCGTCACCGCCAGCGCGTCGGTGACGCTGTGCTGGAACCGGGTGATCGCGCTGTTGTCGCGGCCGACCAGCAGATGCAATCCGCCGGGCAAGGTGAACACCCGGGCCCGGAACGGCCGCGCGCCTTTGTCGGGGGCCTCGAGCGTCGCGGCGGTGAAATCGACCCATCCGTCGACCCCATCGGCCGGACGGGGCCAGTTGGTCAGATTGCCTGCCAGCGGGCGCAGGTCGCGGCCGGCGAGCAGATAGACGCTTTCCCGCACCGCACCATCGTTCGAGCGCCGCTCGATGACCGCCAGGAGTCCGGGCAGCCCGCGTTGCCGGTACTGCTCGGCCAGCCCCTGGACCTCGGCCTCGATGGCGTCTTCGGTCTGTTCCCCGATCAGATCGGCCGTGGTGAAAGCCAACACCACCAGCACCGCCGCCACCGACGCGCAGAACACCACCATATAGCCCAAGGCATAGCGCAGCACGATGCTGCGGCGCAGGTCACCGGTCCAGGCCATGGGCCGTTCCCAGACGATAGCCGGCACCGCGCACGGTGTGGAGCAAGGGCGGATCGAACCCTTTGTCGATCTTCTGCCGCAGCCGGCTGATCTGCACGTCGATCACGGCCGTCTGCGGATCGAAATGGTAGCCCCACACCTGCTCCAGCAGCATCGTCCGGGTGACCACCTGACCGGCATGGCGCAGCAGCAACTCCAGGATCTGGAACTCCCGCGGTTTCAGGTCGATCGTCCGACCGGCCCGGGTGACGCTCCGCGCCATCCGGTCGAGCTTGAGGTCGGCCACGGTGAGAACCGGCTCCTGCGGCTGCGCACCGCCGCGCCGGGCGAGGCTTTCCAGCCGGGCCAGCAACTCGGCGAACGCGAAGGGTTTGACCAGATAGTCGTCCCCGCCGGCGCGCAGGCCCTTGACCCGATCGTCGACCGTCCCCAACGCGCTGAGGATCAGCACCGGCAGCCGGTTGCCCGCCTCTCGCAAGGCCGCGACGACCGCCAGCCCGTCGAGATCGGGCAGCATGCGGTCGACGATCGCCGCGTCGTAGGATTCGGACGTCGCCAGGTGCAACCCGTCGACGCCGCGGGCCGCATGGTCGGCGGTGTGGCCGGACTCCCGCAGGCCGCGGGCCAGATAGGCAGCCGCTTCGGCGTCGTCTTCGATGATCAACAGGCGCATCGGGGTAGCAGCGGATCGGCGGGGTAAAGGCTCCAGAGGACGCGACCGGGCTTTGCGCGCCTGCCCGCCGTGGCGCAAGCGGAACCGACCAAACCTTGCACAGATGTAAGGATATGGACGGCGTGGTGACAGGGACGGTCGGCTACAGCGACGCCATATCGAACCCAGGATCGTTCTTGGAGATCTCAGCCATGCGGAGCTCACCCATCGTGTCCACCCTTCTGCCCCGCCGCCGGACCCGTCGGGCCCTGGCGGTCGTGCTGTTGGCCGGCTCCGCCCTGGTCGGCGCCACGGCCCTGACCGGCGCCACGGCCCTGGTCGATGCCCAATCGCCCGCCCCCGCCAACGCGGCGATCCAAGGCACCGCCGGCCCGCAGAGCTTCGCCGACGTGGTTCAGGCCGTCTCCCCGGCAGTGGTCAACATCGCCGTCACCCGCACGCGGGAAATCGGCGCACCCGATGGCTCCGAGGCCATCCCGCCGCAGTTCCGCAACGGGCCGTTCCAGGAGTTCTTCCGGCGCCATTTCGGCCCCGAAGCGATGCCGCCCCGGCGCGCCCCGCAGGAGCGGCAGGGGGCCGGGTCTGGGTTCGTCGTCGATCCGGACGGCTACATCGTGACCAACCATCACGTCATTGCCGGTGCCGACTCGATCACCGTGACCTTGCAGGACGGCCGGGTCCTGGATGCGCGGCTGGTCGGCACCGATCCGCGCACCGACCTTGCCCTGATCCGGGTCGAGGCGGATGCGGCGCTGCCGTTCGTCGCCTTCGGCTCGTCCGAGGATACGCGGATCGGCGACTGGGTCATCGCGGTCGGCAACCCGTTCGGACTCGGCGGTACCGTGACGGCGGGCATTCTGTCGGCCCGCGGGCGCGACCTCAACGCCGGGCCGTTCGACGACTTCCTGCAGATCGACGCACCGATCAACCGCGGCAACTCCGGCGGTCCGACCTTCAACGCCGATGGAGAGGTCATCGGCGTGAACTCGGCCATCTACTCGCCCAATGGCGGCAGCGTCGGCATCGGCTTTGCGATTCCGTCGGAGATCGCCGAGCCGGTCATCAGCCAGTTGCGCACCGACGGCACCGTGACCCGCGGCTGGATCGGCGTCCAGATCCAGACGATCACGCCGACCATCGCGCAGAGTCTGGGGCTCGAACAGGCCGAGGGTGCGCTGGTGGCCGATGTCGTCGCCGGCGGGCCGGCCGAGGCCGCAGGCCTTGCGGTCGGCGACATCATCCTTCGTTTCGGCGGGCAAGCGGTGACGGAGATGCGCGATCTGCCCCGGATCGTCGCCGGGTTCGGCGACGGTGATCGGGCGGAGGTCGACCTGCTGCGCAACGGACGGCAGCAGACCGTCGACCTGACCGTGGGCACCCAGCCACGCGGTCCGGATGTCGCATCCGCCCAGACCGAGAGCGAGCCGGCCGACCCCGCACCGCCGGTCCTCGGCCTCGAGCTCCGGCCCGCCCCGGACGGCAACGGGATCATCGTCGCGGCGGTCGACCCGGCCGGTCCCGCCGCCCAAGCCGGACTGCGGGTCGGCGACCGCATCACCCAGGCCGGGCAGGAGCCGATCACCACCCCGGCCGATCTTGCGGCCAGCGTTCAGGCGGCCGAACAGGCCGAGCGGCCGGCGATCCTGGTACTCGTCGAGCGCGAGGGACGCCGGCAGTTCATCGCCGTGCCGTTTGCACAGGCGTAATCATCCGTCCAGCGCCGTGACCACGCCATCCCCGGTCCGAAGTCCACCCCATCCGACACCGGCCGGCAAAGAAGAAGCGGCGCCTCCGGGGGAGAGGCGCCGCTATGGATCGGCTCGCTCGGGGTATGAGCCAGGGTGAGCGAACCGGCCGGCCCGGCCGGCAAAAAGGGCGCGATGCCGCACCGGACCCGATTGCGTCTCATACGCGACCGGACACGAGCCGGATCACGCTTCCAGGAGGAGTTCCCGCGGGCTGTCGACCCGTTTGGAGATCGAGGCCCGCAGCTTCTGAAGCGCGCGGTGTTCAAGCTGCCGCACCCGTTCCTTGGAGACGCCGAGCTGCTGCCCCAACTCTTCCAAGGTCGCACCTTCATCGGTCAGTCGGCGCTGTCGGATGATGGTCTGTTCGCGCGGGCTGAGCTCCCCGATCGCCTCGGCCAACCAGCGGGACCGGCTCGCACCGTCCCGCATACCGGTGACGACGTCTTCCGGCGAGGGCCGCTCATCGGCCAGGAAGTCCTGCCAGTTGTCCTCGCTCGCCTCGGTGATCGGAGCGTTCAGCGATTGATCGCTGGCCGCCATCCGCATTTCCATGGCTTCGACATCGGTGGTGTTGACCCGCAACTGGTCAGCGACCCATTGCCGACCCTCGACCGACATCTGGCTGGCCGATGCATCCTGTATCTTGGCGCGTAGCCGGCGGAGATTGAAGAACAGGGCCTTCTGCGCCGCGGTCGTACCGGTGCGGACGATCGACCAGTTGCGCAGGATGAAGTCCTGCATCGCCGAGCGGATCCACCAGGCGGCATAGGTCGAGAAGCGAACATCCCGCTCCGGCTCGAACCGCGCGGCGGCCTGCATCAGACCGACATTGCCTTCCTGCACGAGGTCGCCCATCGGCAAGCCGTAGTTGCGGAAGCGGGAGGCGGTGCTGATCACCAAACGGGTGTAGGCCCGCACCAGCTCGTGAAGTGCGGCCTCGTCCTCATGCTCCCGCCAACGCCGGGCCAGATCGAACTCATGGTCCCGGGTCAGCAACGGCTCCTTCATGGATGCCTTGATGAAGTTCAGGTTCGCGCGCTGGGTTTGAGGGTCGTCGATGTGCGGCATGAATCACTCCGTCATCGGCGAACCGAGGGGGGGCGGCCCGCAGGGTGGTGGGATAAAGCGGCTTACGGCGCCAATGCCCCTACGGATCACTAGGGCATGTGCTTTTTCGGACTCTGTCTTTGATCTGCCGCATGGAAGCGGGGTTGCCGGCGATGGCCGGGGTCACCACTGTCGACGGTCGTCCACACGCAGCCGAACGCCCGGCACCCGGCTGCGCGCCCCGCTGATCACCAAGGCAACCTGCGCCGGAAACGGCGCCGATACGACGCTCTCGCTTGTTGGAATCGATCACCTTTCCGTGTTGCGACGGATTTGCGCGAAACACGGAAAGATCTAGAGCGTTTTCAGGGAATACCGGGCCGATCTGCCGAGGGGGATGGGCCCTGATGCCAGGAGGGAGGGGGAAGGACATGCCGGGGCATAGTCGACGACGAGCGACGCCGCAGCAGGGCCCATCCGCCCGGCCCTTCGGGTTGGCGTGTGCCGGCCGCCCGCTGCGTTGCGCCGCTGGCCCGATGGCGCGGCGCGACCCGCCTCCACGGATCGATCCGGCACGCGCCAACAGATCGATCCGGTATTCCCTGAAAACGCTCTAGGCCGTGATCAGGTCCAGGATCTCCCCTCCAGGCGCGAACCGGCCTGCGGCGATCTGTCCCCCACGACCGGCGCCGGCGTCCAGGGTCACCGTGATCCGGTTGGTCTGAAGACCCCCGCCATCCGGGTCCAACCCGCGGACGATTCGGGTATAGCCTTCGTAAGGGCCATCGATCCGGGCAAAGCCGCCACCCGCCCACCAGAAGCTGTCTCCTTGCGTTGCCAGCGGCCGGTCCGGCTCCAGCCCCGCGCTGACGCACAGGACGGCGCCCGCCCCGCCCTGCGGGTCAGCGGCCGGCTCGGAGAACGCGGCCCGGCGGAGCGCACTGAACAGATGGTTGTGGCTCTCCGCACGGCGGATGGCGTCGCGCAGGCGGTTGGTCCAGCGGGTCAGCTGCACCGCCCCGTCCCGTGCCGACACCAGCCCTTCCTGCGGATCCCCGCCATAGGCCTGGAGGGTGGCATCGACCCCTTGGGCCAGCATCCAGCCCAGGACCTCCCGCGGGTTGGGGGCGAACTGTAGTTGCAGCAGTTTCTGCCACATCTCCTCCTGGGCGCCGCGGAGATAGACGACATCGCTCGCCAGCATGCCCGGGATCGACAGGATGTGCCGGCGAAAGGACAGGATCTCCGACACCGTCTCGAGGATGCGGGGGCCGTGCCCGATGAAGTTGCCAAGATAGACGAGGCGGTCGCCGGGATCGAAACTGCTGGCGATATGATCATGCACCGGGATCAGATGGTCGACGTCGCCGTGGATCGCCCCGATCGCCCAGATCGTCCGCGGCCGGCCCAGCACAGCGAATTTGTGGTTGTCGAGCGTCACGACACCCGTTGGCCCATCTGTCTCCGAATCGCCGGACGCAAGAGTGCACCTGCCCGGCCGGCCCTGACCACCCCCCAAAGCAGAGGCATCGCGGCGGCCCGAACCGGTGCGACGGGCAGACGAGCCGTGGCGGCCGTTTGCCAATCGTTAGGAGATCGCTGCCAAGACCGTCACCATGCGCGACTGGATCCTCCCCCTGCCGATCATCGGCTTCGCCGCCGCCCTGGTCCTGTCGGGCTGCGCGGGCGGCGCACAAAGCCCTTTCCCCCGTCTGGGCTTGAGCGGAACGACCTTGGAGACCCACGTGCAGGGGCGATCCCCCATCTACTGCTACCGCACGCTGGCCGACCCGGACTGCTATGCCTACCCGCGTCCGGAACTGGCTCACCGGCTGATCAGCGGGTATCCGCCGGCCGCGGACTGAGCGGATCGCCAGCACAGCACCGGTTTGGCGAAACTGTCCGCAGTCTGCTGTCGGCTCTGTACTTTAGCCCCTATCCAAACGGATACACGCAAGGACTCAATGGGTTTTCGGCTTGTTGTCGCCGAAGTTTTCCGCTAACTTTGCCGCAATTTTGAGCACGCTTGCGTAATATGCCTTTTTTAGCCAAGAGGAGGGTGTCATGGTCGCCCCCGTCGTCACCACCAGCGCCTACTCGATCGCCCGCGGCGACATCACGACTCTCGGCGGCTTGACCGTGGTCGACCCGGACACGCTGGACATCAACCTCGAATACACGCTGCAGGCGATGCCGCTGACGGGACATCTGTTCCTCAACGGCACGTTGCTGAACCTGGGCGATACGTTCACGCAAGACGATGTCGCCAACAGCCGGGTGACGTTCGAGCACAACGGCGCGCCCGAATCGGACGAAGATATCCAGCTGACCCTGTCGGACGGCACGACGACGGTGCCGGTCTCCTACACGCTGACGCCCGGCGGGTTCAACGAGAGCTTCACCGGCACCGCAGATGCCGACAACTTCGTCGCCACCACCCCGCCGGCCCTGGCCCAAGGGTTGGCCGGCAACGACAATCTGATCGGCGGCAACGGCTCGGACACGCTACTGGGCGGCGACGGTATCGATCAGCTCGTGGGCAATGGCGGCATCGACTACCTCAAGGGCGGCGCCGGCAACGATATGGCGTTCGGGGGCGCCGGCAATGACCGGCTGCTCGGCAATGGCGGGAACGACCTGCTGGTCGGCGACGGCGGCGACGACCGCATCGGCGGCGGATCGGGCCGCGATCAGATCCACGGCAACGACGGGGACGACCGCCTGTTCGGCGGGGCCGGCGACGATACCATCACCGGCGACAACGACGACGACTTGCTGATGGGTCAGGGCGGTGACGACAAGCTCTATGGCGGATCGGGCACCGATGACCTGCGCGGCGGCAGCGGCGAGGACGAGCTGTACGGCGATCAAGGCAACGACACGCTCGACGGCGGCGCCCAGAACGACAAGCTCTACGGCGGAGACGGCAACGACCTGCTGATCGGCGGCGCCGGCCGGGACGAGTTGTACGGCGACCAGGGCAATGACGAGCTGCGCGGCGGGTCCGGCAACGACACCCTGTACGGGGGCGACGGCGAGGACATCCTGATCGGCTGGACCGGCAGCGATGTCCTGCACGGCAATCTCGGCAACGACACCCTGGATGGTGGAACCGGCTGGAACACCCTGTATGGGGACCAGGGCGACGACACGTTCGTCTTCAAGCGCGGCGGCGCCCCGATCACGGAAACCACCATCAAGGACTTCAACAACGATTGGGAAAACGACCGGATCGATCTGACCGGCTTCGGCTGGACCCAGATCGATGAATACAGCGACCTGATCGACAAGTACACGGTAACCATCGCCCCGGGTGATGTGACCATCGACTTCGGCAACGGCGACACGCTGATCATCCAGGGCAGTTTCACCACCCTGACCGACAGCGACTTCATCTTTAGCTGACCAGCCGGTCTCCCCGGACCGATCGGGTGGGTGGCAACCATACCACCCGATCCCGGTGCTCGGGCGATGCCCTTTCCGCGATCATCCGGCAGCGGACCGCGACCGTCCGGCCCCGGCCCCACGATGCGTATCCGCACCGGTCCGGACGGCCCTCCGGCACCGGTGTAAAGAAGGGGCCGCCGGCACAACGGTGCAGGCGGCCAGCACACGCCAACCCGAAAGGGCCGGGGCGGATCATCCTCACCCGGCAGTCCCTGAAACGCTCTACAGCGCCGCGAGGACGCTTTCGGCCGAACTGACGGTGACACCCCGTTCCGGCTCCACCGCCACATGGGTGGCGACCCCGTCCTTGGCCACGATGGCGAAGCGCTGGGACCGGTAGCCCAGGCCCACGCCGCTGGCGTCCATGCCGAGATCGAGGGCCTTGGTGAACTCCCCGTTGCCGTCCGGCAGCAGGGTCATGTAGTCGGCCGCTCCCAGCTGCTCCCCCCAGGCCTTCATGACGAACGGATCGTTGACCGCCATACAGACGATCTCCTCCACCCCCTTGGCCTTGAGGGCGGCGGCGTGCTGGACGAAACTGGGCAGGTGATGATCCGAACAGGTCGGGGTGAACGCCCCCGGCACCGCGAACAGCGCCACCGTCTTGCCGGCGAACAGCGTGCCGGTGCTGACGTCTTCCATGCCGCCGTCGCCCAGGCGCTTGAGGGTCACGTCGGGGATCTTGTCGCCCACTTGGATGGCCATGGCCTCCACACTCCGCTTGTCGATAGTCGATCGGACCGCCCGCTCAACGGGCCGTCACCTGCCATATAGACCGGCAGAACGCCCGCGTCAGGCCCCCGGCGCCCCGCCGGCCCGGGCGATCGCGTCGAGCACGATCGGTGCGGTCAGCAGTTCGGGAAGCGCAATGCCCTCGGGCGCACCGGGGCCGTAGACGATGTTGAACGGAATGCCGTAGCGGCCGTGGCGCTGCAGATAATCGGCAATCACCGGGTCGGGGGAGGTCCAATCGGCCTGCATCGCCGTGAGGTCGGGCTCGGCCAGCCGGTCCAGCACCGGAAGCCGGTCCAGCACCAGGGTCTTGTTGATCGTGCAGGTGATGCACCAATCCGCGGTCACATCGACGAACACGGTCCGGCCGGCCGCGACGGCCGCCGGGATCGCGGCTTCATCGAACGGCTGCCAACGGGCGGCAGCGGTTCCGGCCGCCGGGGCCCAGAAGGCATTGGGGTCCTGTCGGGTCGACACCATCGCCGGGACGGCAAATGCGGCGATCACCAAGACGCCGGCCACCGCGGAGCTGGTCAGCCTGGCCGGCCGCGGCAGCAGGGTCCGGCCCCACAAGACCGCGGCCAAAGCGACCATCGTCAGCGCGACGATCCCCGCTACGGGAGCGGAGGTCTGCGCGGCCATCACCGACAGCAGCCACACGGCCGTTCCGACCAGGGCCGCACTCATCAACCGCTTCAGCCAAACCATCCACGGTCCGGGCCTGGGCAGCCGCCGGGCCAGGCCGGGGACGGCGGCGATCAGCAGATAGGGGGTCGCCATGCCGATGCCCAGCATCGCGAACACCGCCAGGATCACCGGGGACGGGGCCGACAGGGCGAAAGCCACCGCGGTGCCCAGGAACGGCGCACTGCAGGGGGTCGCAAGCAAGGTAGCAAACGCACCGGTGCCGAAATGGCTCCAGAAGCTCTCCCGCTCCCCCCCGGCAACACCCGCCATGACCGCATTCAGCCGCGTCGGTAGCTGGATCTCGAACCACCCCAGCAGGTTGCAGGCGAACACCGTCAGCACCAGCACCATGAACACCAGGAACAGCGGCTGCTGGAACTGCATCCCCCAGCCGACCGCCCCGCCCGCCGCGCGGACGGCGATCGCCCCGGCAGCCAGCACCAGGAAGCTCGCGATCACCCCGATCGCCGTCGCCAGGAAGCCGAACCGGATCGCCTGCCGGCTCTTGCCGCCGGCCTCGACCACCGACACCGCCTTGATCGACAGGACCGGCAGCACGCACGGCATCAGGTTCAGGATCAACCCGCCCAGAAACGCGATGCCGAAAACGGAAACCAGGGCGGCCGCGGTCATCGGCACCGTCTCGGCGGACGGGTTCGGGGCCGCTGCCGCTCCCGCCGACACGCCGTCCCAAAGCCCGCCCGGATCCGGGCCAACCGCCAACCGGGTCTCGACGGTGCGCGGGCCGTCGACCAGGGTCAGCGTCACATCGACGCCGGCGAGCGTCGGCCCGGTCTCGCCGAGGGGGTTCTGGACCATCGGCAGACGCGCGACCATGGACCGGCCGTCGGGCGTGTAGCGCGTCTGCGGTGCCGCGAAGGCCCAGCCATCCCCCGCCTCCACGAACACGTCCGGCTCGGCGAACGGTTCCCGGGCCTCGCCACGGACCAGCAGCGCGTCGCCCGTTTCCGCCCAGACGAGGTCGGTCAGCGTGATGCCGGCCGCCTCCCCCTCCCCCGGGACCCGGTTTTCGAACCGGTCGATCAGGAAGGCACCTTCGGCGTTCGGCATCGCCGTCCCGGATGGCAGATCCAGGGCGAGGTCCATCAGCACCGGCACGCAGATATCGGCGCAGACCAGCACGTCGGCCGTGCCGCGCAGCGCCAGCGTCCGACCGGGGGTCGCCGGCGTCAGCGTGATGGGAAAGACCACCTCGGTTTCGTAGCCATAGGTCTCCAGCCCGAAAAGCTGGAACCGGTGCGGCGCCGGCCAGGCGAAGTGGCTGTCGGCGAGGTTGATCGAGGCCGCGAAGTCTATGCGCGGCGGCAGCCCCGCATCGCCGGGGGAGCGCCAATAGGTCTTCCAGCCGTCCGGCAAGCGCAGATGCAAGCCCGCGGGGATGTCTTCGAGGTCGCCGACCCGGTCGACGGCGGCAATCAGCCGCGCTTCCATCGCCGTGCCGGGCACGATCGGTGCCGACACCCACTCCCCGAGGCCCTGCGCGCGGCCGCTGTCGGAGCCGGCAAGCCCGGCCAGACAAGCCGCCACCAGCGCGAACGCCAGACGGAGGGGGATCATCATGGACAAGGACAGGGGAAAGGTCACAGGGTGCTTCCGTCAGACGTCGACCACTCCAATATAAGCGACCCAGGGGCTAGCGACCGGCTCACATTCGCGTCAAGATCACGCATCTTCCCGCGGCTGCTGGGCAGCCGAGGCCTGCACCCGAGAACGGAGGCCGGGCAAGACCGGAGCCGGAGACCGGCACTCCGGCGACACTCCACCGCAACTGTCCCCACCGTCAGGCACCGAACCCAGCTCCGCATGGACGAACCGATGGATCCCAACAGCAGCACCCTCTTGGAGAACTCGAGCGACGGGTACCTCACCGGCCAGCTGCTGATCGCGATGCCGGGCATGGGCGATCCGAGGTTCCAGAAGGCCGTGATCTACGTCTGCGCGCACAGCGACCAGGGAGCCATGGGGCTGGTCGTGAACAAGCCGATGCCGTCGATCGACTTCGCGGAACTGCTGGAACAGCTCGATGTGGAGCACGAAGGCGCGGCGGTGGCGGATCTGAAGGTCCATTTCGGTGGCCCGGTTGAATCCGGCCGAGGCTTCGTGCTGCACTCCACCGACTTCGTCGACGAAGGCACCATGCTGGTGGATCAGGAGGTCGGTCTGACCGCTACCCTCGACATCCTCCGGGCGATCGCCAGCGGGAAGGGTCCCGACCGCCATATCCTGGCCCTGGGCTATGCCGGCTGGGGACCGGGGCAGTTGGATACCGAGATCACCGACAATGGCTGGCTGTTCGCCCCGGCCGACCAGGCCATCCTGTTCGATCCGGACATGTCGACCAAGTGGGAACGGGCGATCTCCAAGCTGGGGATCAACCCGGCCATGCTGTCCGCCGAAGCCGGCCACGCGTAGCCAGAGCATCGGGCATCGCCTAGAGCGAGCTTCAGACGTCACGGGCGATCGCCCATGACGTCTGAAGCCCGCTCTGACTCTCATCTTGCTCCAGGGTCGGGCGCATCGCCCTCCTGCCCCGTCCGACCGGTCGTTTCCCATGTCCGCCACCTCCACCGGGGCCGCGCCGAGCCCGGCCCTGTTGCGTCCGCGCCTGGCCGTGACGACCGTGTTCCTGGTCCATGGTCTCTACGTCGCGGCCTGGGTTCCGCAGATCCCGATGATCAAGGCCAATCTGGGGCTGGATGAAGGCCGGCTGAGTCTGGCGCTGCTGATGATCGCGATCGGCGCGCTGGCGGCGATGCCGCTCACCGGCCGGCTGGTCACCCGGTTCGGATCCCGCGCGATCACGCTGCTGGGCACCGTGCTGATGGGTATCGCCTTCATGCTGCCGGTGTTCATGCCGAGCTACACGGCCTTGTTGCTGTGGTTGTTGGTCGCCGGGATGGGCATCGGCATGATGGACGTGGCGATGAACGCCAACGGTGTGGAGGTGGAGAAACACTTCGACCGCTCGATCCTGTCGTCGTTGCACGGGTTCTACAGCGTCGGCGGTCTGGTCGGATCGCTGGCGATCGCGACGGCCTTGAGGTCCGGCCTGAGCCTGGAAGCGGTCGTGGCCGCGGGCGTCAGCACCTGCATCGCGGTCGGTGTGCTGGCCGGCTGGTTTCTGTTCCGAACCGACGCCAGGGCCGAAGAACCGCCGACCGCCGCCGAGCGGGCTGAAACGGCCAAGCCCCGCCGATGGCGTCGACCGACCGGGATGATCCTGCTGCTCGGGATCATCGGCACGCTGGCCTACCTGACCGAAGGGGCGGTGGTCGATTGGGGCGGGGTGTTCAGCCTGGGTCCGATCGGGGCGGATCTGGCAGATGCCGGATTGGCCTATGCCGCGTTCTCCGCGGCCATGGCGATTACCCGGCTGATCGGCGATCGGTTGCAGGATCGGGTCGGCCGCCGGCGCCTGCTGGTCCTGGGCAGCGCGCTGGCGACGGCCGGGTTCCTGGGCTTCACCCTGGCCCCGAATCTGCCGGCGCTGATGCTGGCAAGCTTCGTGATCGGCATCGGCCTGGCCAATGTGGTGCCGATCATGTTCGCGCTGGCCGGCCGGCAGCCCGACACCCCGTCGGCCGACGGGGTCGCCATGGTCGCAGCACTGGCCTACACCGGGTTTCTCATCGGCCCGCCGGCGATCGGATGGCTCGCCACCCATACCGATCTGCGGATGGCGTTCCTGGCCGTCACCGCCCTGGCCCTGGTGATGACGGTCCTGGCGCTGTTCGCCATCAAGCGCCGGCCCCAGGCCTGACCGGCCCGCTACGCCGCCGCTTCGCGCCCGGCGATCCGCGGGGTGTGATCCAGGGCTGCCCGCTCGGCAACGAACTTCTCGGCTTCCAGCGCGGCCATGCAGCCCATCCCGGCCGCGGTGACGGCCTGGCGATAGATCTTGTCCTTGACGTCCCCGGCGGCGAACACCCCGGGGACGCTGGTGGCGGTGCTGTCCGGTGCGGTCAGGATGTAGCCCGCGGCGTCCATATCGACCTTGCCCTTGAAAAGGGCCGTCGCCGGATCGTGGCCGATCGCCACGAACATGCCGTCGACCGCGACGTCCCGGGCCTCCCCGGTCTTCGTGTCGACCAGCCGCAGGCCGGTTACGCCGCTGTCGTCGCCCAGCACCGCGTCGACCGTATGATCCCAGACGATCGAGATCTTGGGATGCTTGAACACCCGATCCTGCAGGATCTTCTCCGCCCGCAGCTTGTCCCGGCGGTGGACCAGGGTGACGTGGTCGACGATGTTGGCGAGGTAGAGGGCCTCCTCGGCAGCCGAGTTGCCGCCCCCGATCACCGCCACGCGGCGGCCCCGGAAGAAGAAGCCGTCGCAGGTCGCACAAGCCGAAACGCCCTTGCCGTTGAAAGCCTGTTCGCTCTCCAGCCCCAGCCAGCGGGCCTGCGCCCCGGTGGCGATGATCACCGCATCGGCCTCGAAGACGTCGCCGCTATCCGCGGTAGCGGTGAACGGGCGGCGCTCGAAATCGACCTCGGTGATCAGATCGAACACCATCTCGGTGCCGACATGCTCGGCCTGCTTCATCATCTGTTCCATCAGCCAGGGGCCCTGGATCACGTCGGCGAAGCCGGGATAATTCTCCACATCGGTGGTGATGGTGAGCTGGCCGCCGGGCTGCAGCCCCTGCACCAGCGTCGTCTCCAGCCCCGCCCGCGCGGCATAGATGGCCGCCGTGTAGCCGGCCGGGCCGGAGCCGATGATCAGAACCTGGGTGCGGTGGCGGGTGGACATCGGATCGCTCCTGATCGAAGGGCCGGCAGCCGCGGCCCGAAGGACTCTGCTTGCCGTCCAACCTAGGCAACCCGCCGGGACCGAACAAGCGAGCGCCGGCTGCACCCCAGACAGCCGGTCAGCGGTCCTTCCGGTCGCCCGACCGCCCGGGCCGGCCCCGCCGCATGGCCGAACGGGCGAGGGTCATCAGAGCCGGGGAGGTCCGCAACAGGGCGACGAACCGGGACCGCCGTTCCACGGGCCGCTCCGCCCGGCGGGTCATCCGGTACAGCACGAAGACGATGAACGCCGAATGCACCACCGCGGTGTAGCCGAAGAAGGCCGGCGGACCGTAGAGATCGAGCGCGATCGCGGAGACCAGCGGGCCGATGATCGCCCCCAGCGCGTAGAACAGGGTGATGCCGGCGGCGACGTCGACGAATTGGCCCGGCTTGGCGAAATCGTTGGCATGCGCGGCCGACAGCGAATAGAGCGGCAAGGCGAAGCCGCCGAACAGGAACGACCCGACGAAGGCCAAAGCGACCGCCTCGCCGGCCGTGGCCGAGAGCAGCACCCCGGCTCCGACCGCGCCCCCGGTCGTGGCGATCAGGGTCGACCGGCGGCCGGCCACGTCCGACAACCAGCCCAGCGGATACTGCAGGACCGCACCGCCGATGATGCCGAGGCTCATGAACACCGCGACCTCGCCGATATCGAATCCGGACGCGTTGGCGAACAGCGGGCCGTTGGTGCGGAAGGCGGCGTTGGTCAACCCGATCGTGAAGCACCCGATAGCGGCCACCGGCGACAGCCGCCACAGGAACTTCGGATCGAAATCGGCGTTCGCCGGCGATCTGGGACCCGGCTGACCGGACAGGCTGACCGGCACCACGGCCAGACACATCATCACCGCCACCAGGGCGAACAGCGTGAACCCGTCGGTACCGACAACCGGCAGCAGGAACTGCACGGCCGTCACCACGACCAGATCGAGGATACGATAGACCGCCAGCACCCGACCCCGGCGGCCGTTGGGGGCCTGGTCGTTCAGCCAGCTCTCGATCACCATAGCGAGACCGCAGAACGCGATCCCCATGACGAACCGGGAGGCCGCCCACACCCACGGGTCGATCATCAGCACCAGCACGATGCTGGCCGCCGCGGAGAGCGCGGCGAAGGCGGCAAACACGCGGATATGGCCGGCAAGGCGGATCAGCCGGGCCGTGTAGACGACCCCCAGCAGGAAGCCCAGGAAATAGGCCGCCCCGACCAGGCCGATCACGGTGTCGCCGAAGCCTTCGGCCGACGCCCTGAGGGCCGCCAACGTCCCCAGCAGCCCGTTGCCCGCGAGCAGGAAGGCCGCCGACACATAGAGCGGCAGGATGGAGGCGAAGGGCACGGAGAGGGACCGGGTGTGGCAAGCGGGTGACACCGATGTCACGCCGGTTCCGTCCGCACCGGTAGGGGGGCAATCCGCAACGCACCCCGGGACCGACGGCATGGCTACCGGGGTCGGCGCGGATCTGGACGTGGTCTTTCAACACGGTGTCGCCCAGCGCGACGGCCCGGCCGGGCAGATCCATCCGGTCGTCCCTGAAACCACTCCGACTGTCCCGTCGCGGAAACGGTCCGGTGACGTTGCGTAATATTGTTACGCCACCGGGGTTCGACCATCTCCATCGCGACAGCGCGCGGCGGCCGCCGGCTCCGGGAACAAGCCCGGCCCGTTCGGCCCCCCACGCGCCCCTCGCGACAGGAGATCACGACCATGATGGCCATTCGCCGTTCCGAAGAGCGGGGACCGACCCGCATCGGCTGGCTCGACAGCCGGCACAGCTTCTCCTTCGGCCAGTATCACGATCCGCGGTTCATGGGGTTCCGGGCGCTGCGGGTGATCAACGAGGATCGGGTGACCGGCGGTGCCGGCTTCGGTGAGCATCCGCACCGGGACATGGAGATCATCTCCTATGTGCTGTCCGGCGCGCTGGAGCATCGCGACAGCATGGGCAACGGCGCGGTGATCCGTCCCGGCGATGTCCAGATCATGAGCGCGGGGACCGGGGTCCGGCACTCGGAGTTCAATCACGCCGCCGCCGATCCCGTCCACTTCCTGCAGATCTGGATTGTCCCGGACCGGGCCGGCCATACCCCGAGCTACCAGCAGCAGGCGTTCACCGAGGACGACAAGCGCGGGCGGCTGCGGCTGGTCGGCTCCCCGGACGGGCGCGACGGCTCGGTCCTGATCCATCAGGATGTCGACCTCCACGCCGCCATCCTGCCGGAAGGGGTGACCGTGACCCACAGCCCGGCCCAAGGCCGGCATGTCTGGGTCCAGGTCGCCCGCGGCACCGTCGAGGTCAACGGCCAGCTCCTCAACGCCGGTGACGGCGCGGCCCTGAGCGACGAGGACACGGTTGCGCTGACCGGCAAGAGCAACGCCGCCGACACGGAGGTCCTGGTGTTCGACTTGGCCTGATGCCCGGGGCCGGCGGGGACCATCCGCCCCCGCCGGCCGTGCCCGGCAGGCGCAAGCGGGTGGGGCTCGCGGGGCAGCCTCATCCGCTCCGGCCGGCCGGCCTGGACATCCGCCGGCCCGGCTGAGGGCGGCCTCCGAGCGGGCGATAGCGGGGACGGCGGTCACGACCGGTCCAGGGTCTCCAGGGTCCGCTCGAGGGCGCCGAGCCGGTCTTGACCCCAGAACAGCTCCCCGGTTTCCAGCGCCCAGGTCGGCGCGCCGAACACACCTGCGGCCAAGCCGACCCGATTGTGCGCGTCCTGCTGCGCGGCCACCGCCTCGCCGTCGATCGCAGTGAGGATCGCCTCGGCATCGTAGCCCAGCCCGGTCGCGATCTGGCCCAGGGTGGTCCGATCGGCGATATCCCGCTCCTCCACCCAGACCGCCCGCATGATCCGGAAGGCGAACTCCAGCGCGTCCCCGCCGGCCCGATCGACCGCGATGATCGCCCCCCGGGCCATGGTGTCGTCGACCGGGAAGTGTTTCGGCTCGAGATTGGCGGGCAGCGCGCGTTCCGCCCGGATCCGCCTGAGTTCCATCATCCGGTAGGCCTTGCGGGCGGCCGAGCGCTGCAGCAGGGGCACGAACCCGTTCGGGGCGAAGACGATCCGCGCATCGACCGGGCGTACCCGCACGGTCAGCCCCCGCCGTCGGGCCAGGCGGCCGAAGGCCTGGTGGCCGAAATAGGCGAACGGCGAGGCGGGAACGAAATAGTAGTCGACGGTGGGAGGCATCGGCGGGCTCCGGAAGGGCATGCGGGAACGGATCGGACCAAGGTACGACGAGCCAGGCTCATCGCGACGGGGCGAGCGCGTCCGCGCGGCCGGGCCTTCCGCGAGACAAGCCTCGTGGGAGGCTTGATCACCAGGACGACGACAGATGAGGTCATCTCAGCACAAACCGGTATCAGTCGTCCGGCAGTTCGGACCACAGCGGCCACAGGATCGGCACGTCTTCATCGATCTCGGCGAAGCGGCCGACCGGCTCATCGAAGAAATTGTCGGCAAGGTCGTCGTTGACCTGGCTGACCTCCCCGACCAGGACCTTCCCGGTACCGACCTTTCCGTAGAAGCGGTGGCTGATCCCGCGGTCGAGGGTGATGCTCTCCCCGGCGCGCACGGTCACCGGCTCCCCCGGGGCGAGGGTGCGGGGAATGCCGTCGGTGCGCACCGTGACCGGGGCGGTGCGGTTCAGCGCGCCATTGGGGGTGGTGTGGAACAGCTCCAGCACCAGGTCCCCCCCGCCGCGGACGATGATGTCCTCCAGCTTCACCTTGTGGAAGTGGAACGGACATTCCTGGCCCTCGCGGATCACCATGATCTTCTCGGCGTAGGGCACGGTGTCCGGGTCGGACTGCTTGCCGTTGCGCAGGCAGAACAGGATCAGCCCGCGCCGGGCGAAGTCCCCGCCGCCGTAGTCGGTGATGTCCCAGCCCATCTGCCGGTCGCGCACGAACCGCCGGGTCTCCGGCTCCTGCGCCCAGCGCTCGGGCCCCCAATAGGCCCAAGGCGGCAGGCGGAACCGATGGTCCCGGAAGAAGGCTGCGGTGTCCCGCATCAGCGCATTGATCTCGCTGCGCTTCATCACGCGATATCCTCGATTGCAGGGCCTCGGTCGCCGGCGGTCAGGCGAACTTCGCCGTGATCCCGCCATCGACCAGCAGATCGGCGCCGGTGACGTATTTGGCCTCGTCCGAGACGAGATACAGGGCCGCATAGGCGACGTCCCAGGCATCGCCCATATGGCCCATGGGACACTGCGCGTCCCGTTCGGCCAGCATCGCCCCGGTGTCGGGGCCGTAGTGCTTCTTCAGCGGCTCGACGATCATCGGCGTGTTCATCAGCCCCGGCAGGATGCTGTTGGCCCGGATCCCGTGCGGCGCGTGCTCGACCGCCAGGGTCCGGATGAACTGGATCACGGCCGCCTTGCTGGCGGAGTAGGAGGCATAGGGAACGCCGGTGTAGCGGATGCCGGCGATCGAGGCGACGGCGGCGATCGCCCCTCGGCGCTGGGCCCGCATGGTCGGCAGCACCGCCTGACAGGCGCGCAGCAGCCCGGTCAGGTTGACGTCGATGACGTGCTGGAAACTCTCGACCGTGGTCTCGGCCGGCCCGCCGACATCGAGAATGCCGACATTGTAGTGCAGGATGTCGATCCGGCCGGTCCAGTCCCGGGCGGCGGCGGCCGTCCTGGCCATGTCGTCGAGCCGGGAAACGTCGGCCTCGATCGCCAGGGCCTGGTGGCCTTCGTCGCTGATCGTCTCGGCCGTCTCGATCGCCGCCGCGGCCACCCGGTCGACGCAGACGACCGACGCCCCTTCCCGGGCGAACAGCACCGCGGCGGCCTTGCCGTTGCCCCAGCCCGGTCCGCTCGACCCGGCTCCGACGACGATCGCGGTCTTGCCCGTCAGGCGTCCGGCCATGGCCCATCCCCCCCTGTTGCCGTATTGGCCGTGGCCGCAGCGCCCCGGCGGGGGAATCCTAAACCGGCTCTTGACGCCGGTCGATGCCGATCGATGCGGCCCGGCTCCCTGGTGCCACGGCCGACGGATGGCGCGGTGTCGATCAGAAGGCGTAGCCGACGAACAGGATGCCCGCGATCTGGTCTGCCGAGCCGGCCTGGTCGACGATCGGGCTGTCCGCGGCGTCGCCGAGCAGCCGAGTATAGCTCAATCGGGTCCCGATGGAGATCCGATCGGTCACCAGATAGGTGCCGCCGGCCGACAGACCGACATCCTTGATGCCGCCGCTCGGGTCGAACGCAGTATAGCCGGACCGCGCCGCCTGGGCGGCATCGACCCCGAAAAGGGACTGCATATAGGAGTCGTCCGCATAGGTGGCGGAGGCCATGGCGGTCAGCCGGATCCGGCGGTCGACGGGTACCGCAATGCCGATCTCCCCCTCGGCCAGCAGCCCGTCATGTCCGCCGGCCACATCCTGCACGACGGTCAAACCGGCGGTGAAGATGTCGACCTGGCCCCGGACGAAGCCGCCCAACTCGACCGACCCGTCGACGTCGCCGAGGCCGCGCAAGGCACCGTTGTCGCTCTCGTCGCGACCGAAATCGTAGCGTGCGATCGCCCCGACCGTGACCCTGTCGTCGGCGAAGCGGGTCCGGACGCCCGCACTCAGACCGTCGACGAACAGGGTGTCCCGCCAGTCGGCACGGATGACCGGCAACGGCCGGATTTCCCAGTCATCGGATCCCTCGTAGTCCGGCACCAGCCCGGCGCCGGCACCGAGCGTGAGCGACCAGTCCCGATCGGCCGGCTGGGCGGCGGCGACCCCCGGCAGGGCGGCCAGGGCGATCGCGACCAGCGATCCGAACAGCGACCTGCGTCGAGGTGACCCGACCTGCCGTGGCTCCCCGTTCAGGCGCCACACGGGCTTGGCCTGGCAAAAGCCCGGGCGCGCGGACCCGCTTGCCGCGTCGCGATGGGGCACGCTCATCGCAGCGTGGTGTGAGGTGGCGTTGATCATGGGGCTTACCGGGGATGGAGGGAGGCGCGGGGCTGGACGCCACCGGCTCGAAACGGGATGCACCCGTTTGATAGGGACGTGACGGGACACCGACTGTGAAGCGTATCACACAGGCGGCATACAACCTTACCGTGCCGGCCCGGGACCGGGGCGCCGATCCGACCGGTCGCCCGGAACGACCAAAGGGGCCGCGGAGACCGCGACCCCTTCTTCGAGATCGGAAAACGGAACCGGTCTCGACGTGTCCGGCCTTGGCAGATGCCGTCAGCGCGCGCAGCGCGCCTCGGAGGCTCCGACCAGACCGCACGGACCCGTGCCGCTCCCAATGATCTCGTCAGACATCGGATCACCTCCTTTCCGTTGTTGCCAGGGACCGGCACGCTGCCATGGGGTGCTCCGGCGGTAAAGCGGATTCTCGCCCGTCCGAACGGCCTCGCCCGGGCCGCGCCGACAAGGGGCCTACAATTCGCCGGACGGCGGCCGCCAACAGCGGCTAGATCAACCTGCACTCAGATGGACTCATCCGAGCGCGGGTACGGTGATCGACCTCAAAGAGTGAGAACATCCTGCCTCCGTTCGGACACAGGATGTTCTAGGCTTGCCGGCATCGCGACTCGTTCTCTCGTCCAAGGGTGTTCGATGGGTCTGACCCGCGCCCTCGCCACGGTCGGCGGGCTCACCTTGCTCAGCCGGGTGGCGGGCTTCGTCCGGGATATCCTGATGGCGGCGATCCTCGGTGCGGGGCCGATCGCCGATGCCTTCTTCGTCGCGCTGAAGCTGCCGAACCTGTTCCGGCGGCTGACGGCGGAGGGCGCGTTCAGCGTCTCCTTCGTACCGTTGTTCTCCGAAGCGCTGGAACGGCGGGGCCGGCCGACCGCGTTGCGGTTCGCCGAGGACGCGCTGGCGGTGATGCTGGCGGTGCTCGCCCCGGTCACGCTGCTGGCGGTCCTGGCGATGCCGGGGCTGGTCGGGGTGATCGCACCGGGTTTCCTGGACGATCCCGTCCGGTTCGCCGCGGCGGTCGACTTCGCCCGGATCACCTTTCCGTATCTGATGCTGATGTCGGTGACGGCCCTCTTGGGGGGCGTCCTCAACGCGCTGGACCGGTTCGCCCCGTTCGCCGCCGCCCCGATCCTGTTCAACCTGTGCCTGATCGCAAGCCTGCTCCTGCTCGCCCCGCACACGGCCGATGCCGGCTGGGCGGTCAGCTACGGGGTGGCGGCGGCCGGGGTCGTGCAACTGCTGTGGCTGGCCTGGTCGCTACGGCGGGCGGGGGTCAGCCTGCGCCTGCCGGCGCCGAGCCTGTCCCCGCGGATCAGGCGGTTGTTCCGCCTGATGGGGCCGGGGGCGATCGGCGCCGGGGTCATGCAGATCAACCTGTTCATCGATGTGCTGATCGCCTCGCTGCTGCCGGCCGGGGCGATCAGCTATCTCTACTATGCCGACCGGCTCAACCAGCTCCCCCTGGGGGTGATCGGGATCGCCATCGGCACCGCCCTGTTGCCCCTGCTGAGCCGGCAACTCGCCGTCGACGCCCGGGACGACGGCGACAAGGCCCGAGCCCTGGCGACCCAGAACCGGGCGCTGGAACTGGGTCTGCTGTTGGCGGTGCCGTGCGCGGCGGGACTGATCGCGCTGGCCGAGCCGATCATCGCCGTTCTGTTCGAACGCGGCGCGTTCGACGCCACCACCACGCACGCCGTCGCAGCGGCCCTGATGGCCTATGCGGTCGGCATCCCCGGCTACATCGTGGTCAAAGTGTTGTCGACCGCGTTTCACGCCCGCCAGGACACCGCGACCCCGGTCAAGATCGCGATCGTCTGCACCGTCCTGAACACTCTCGGCAGCCTCGGCCTCAGCCAGGTGATCGGCCATGTCGGCATCGCCTTGTCGACCGGGCTGACGGCCTGGCTCAACGCGATCCTGCTGTACCGGGCGCTGGCCCGGACCGGGGACATCGCCGTCGGCCGCCGCACCGTGCGGCGGGTCCTGGGGTCGCTGGCGGCGGCAGCACTGATGGCAGCCGCCCTGACGGCCGCCGACGGTCTGGGCTGGCTGGCCGGTGCCGGAGCGGCCGGGCCGACCGAAAGCCTGACCCTGGCCGCCGCCGTCGCGGCCGGGGCGGCGATCTACGCAGGCCTGGCGGTACCGCTCACGGGCCTGCGGCCGGCCGATCTCGGCCAGACATTGCGGCGGCGCCGCGGCCGGGCCGAGACGGACTGAATGCTCAGTCCCGAGCGATCTGCCAGGATCGCGGCGACGCATCCGCACAACCGTGCCGACGGCACCCGCGGCCGGCCCGGCATGCGCTCCACCCGTACCGTTCAGGCACGGTTCGGGTCCGCGGCCGGCGGATCGGGTTCGGACGGCAGTTCGGAAACGATGGCGCGGAGACCGTCCAGGGTGGCCTTGTAATGGGCCTCCAGAAAGGCTGCTGCCTGGTCGATATCCCGGTCGAGCACCGCGTCGAGGATCGCCTGGTGCTCCTCCGCCGCGTCGCCGCGGCGAGCCCAGTTGTAGCTGACCGACAGGTTCCGGTAGCGGACCGACTGATCCATCATCTTGGCGCAGAACTCCAGCAGCCAGCTCGAGCCACAGCGCGACAGCAGCGTCATATGGAAGTCGTTGTGGCGCAACTGCCAGGTCGGGTCCTGAACCAGCTTGTCCTTGCGGGCGACCGCCCGCTGGGCGCGGACCAGGCGGTGGTGGGCGAGGATGACCTCCTCCTCCCAGCGCTCGTCACCTCGGGCCATGGATTCCCGCAAGGCCAGGGTCTCCAGCCAGATCCGGGTCTGCACCAGCTCTTCGAGGTCGCGGATCGACATCGCCTTGACGAAGAAGCCGCGCTGGCTGCGACGCTCGACCCAGCCTTCGGCCGACAGCCGGTTCAGGGCCTCGCGCACCGGGTTCACACCGATGCCGTACCGCTCCGAGATCGTTTCGATCTGCAGCTTCTCCCCCGGCACCAGGGAAGCGTTCATGATGTCTGTCTTGATCGCGTTATGGGCGAGTTCCGAAAGGTTCTGGCCCTGGGCCCGCATGGGGGTCGACATCATCGCCGGATTCCAGCCTGTGGTTTCGTCGGGGCGGCGCCGGCCGGCAGCCTGAACACAAACGGCCGACGCGATGACCGCGCCGGTCGGCCGCCGCGGCCCCGGCAGGGTCGGATGGCCACCCCTGCGGGGTCCGGCCGATCCCGGGCGGCTCGGCCGGTCCCGGTCAGCCGATCCCCCCCGGTTTGTCCGATTTGTTCCAGAAGACAAAGGTCCGTTGCAGCCACACCACGATCAGGTACAGCGTCAGCCCCAGGAAGCTGAGATAGATGATCAGCGAGAACACCCGCGGCGTGTCGAGCTGGGAAGCCGATACCCGGATCAGCGCCCCCACGCCGCGGCCGCCGCCCAGGAACTCGCCGGTGATGGCACCGGCCATCACGCCGACCGCGGCGATCTTCAGCCCGGTGAAGAAATAGGGCAGGCCCGTCGGGAGCTTGAGCCGGATCAGGGTCTGCAACCGGCTCGCCCCCATGGACTTGAACAGGTGGCGTTCGTTCTCCGACGCGGCGTACAGGCCGGCCGCGGTCGACACCACGATCGGGAAGGTGGCGATGAAAGCCGCCAGCGCGACCTTGGAGCCGATGTCGAACCCTAGCCAGGCGATGAACAGCGGCGCGAACGCCACCTTCGGCATGGTGTCGATGGCCACCAGATAGGGCATCACCGCCCGTTCGCCGAACTTGGTCTCGCCGACCAGCACACCCAGCGAGAAGCCGATGCCGATGGCGATCGCAAAACCGTAGAGTACGGTCAGGGTGGTGGTGATCATGGCGTCGAGCACATAGCCGCCCGACAGCATGTTGCCGCCGACGAAGACCAGATCGTCCCAGGTCTCCCCCGGGGTCGGCAGGATGATCGGGGAGACGATGTTGAGCGCGGTCACCCCGTACCACAGGCCGACGATCGCCACGAACAGCCCGGTCATCGCCACCCAGCGGGGGATCCGGTCGATCAGCGGCTCGTGTTCCTGCCAGACGGTGTCCGGCAGATCCTGGCCAGCCGCCGGGGCCTCGGTGACCGTGTGGTAGGTGGTCGGCGTCATCAGATGAACCTCTCCCGGTCGAGCTTCTCCCGGATATGGCTGACGATCTCCCCGAACCGCTTGGTGTTGATGAGATCGAGGGTGCGCGGCCGGGGCAGGTCGATCTCGATAATCTCGGCGATGTGCCCGGGATTGGCCTGCATGATGTAGATCTTGTCCGACAGGATCACCGCTTCGGGAATGGAGTGGGTCACCAGGAACGCCGTCGCCCGCCGTTCCATGCAGATCCGCTGCAGCTCCATGTTCATGAAGTCACGGGTCAACTCGTCGAGTGCCGAGAACGGCTCGTCGAGCAGCAGCACGGCCGGATCGGTGATCAGCATCCGGCAGATCGCGGCCCGCTGGGCCATGCCGCCGGACAGCTCGCTGGGGTAGGTGTCGACCGCCTTGCCCAGGCCCACGAGTTCCAGGATCTGCCGCGCCCGTCCCCGCGCCCGCTTGGCCGCGGCCCGGCCTTCGCGGATCTCGATCGGCAGGACGATGTTCTCCAGCGTCGTCTTCCACGGCAGCAGCGTGGCCTGTTGGAACATCATGCCGATATCCGGGCGCGGCCCCATCACCGGCGTTTCGTTCAGCACCACCCGCCCCCGGGTCGGGGGCAGCAGCCCCGCCATGATCTTCAGCAAGGTCGACTTGCCACAGCCCGACGCACCGATGACGGAGGCGAACTCGCCCTCGCGCAGCACCAGGTTGACATTGTCCAGCGCGGTGAAGGCATTGCGCGGATAGACCTTCGACAGACGCGCGACCTCGTAGACCGGCCGATGCCCGGCCGGTCCGCTTTCGGCGACCATGGCGGGGGCGACCGTCACGGGGTGTTCCAGACCGCGATGCGGGCGTTCGAATAGGCGGCTTCGAGATCCGCCAGCGGCGCCTCCAGCACACCCCCGTCCTGCAGGCTTTGGTGCCACGCCTCCCAGTGCTCGGGCGGCTGGTAGCCGAAGCCGTACTCGATGAAGGTATCGGTCGGCGTCATCCGCTCGATCACCGCGGTCAGCAGGGCGGCGGCGAAGTCACGGTCCTCGCCTTCCTGCGGGTTGCCGGCCGCCATATGATCGAGCGCGGCTTCGGCATTGGCCGGGTCGGACATGAACCGCATGCCACGCACCAAGGCGCGGCCGAAGCCGTCGATCACCTCGGGGTTCTCGGCGATGTAGCTTTCGAGCGCGGCATAGCCGTTGCCGAAGAAGCCGAGATACTCTTCCGGGGTGATCTCGACCAGTTCGAGCCCGCGGGACGCCAGGATCGCCGCGTCGCTCACCGCCCCGGCATAGGCCTCGACCTCGCCGCGCAGGAACGCCACCGCCGCGGTGCCGCCGTCGCCGACCGGCAGGAACGTGTAGTCCTCCCCTTGCGTCATCCCGGCATCGGTCAGGATCGCTTGGGTGAAGGAGACTTCCGCCCCGTCGGCGGTGCCCACGCCGATCACGTGACCTTGGAGATCGGTCGGCACCCGGTAGTCGGAATCGGCCCGCACGAGCAGCCCGAAGACGCTCTTCGGATAGAGATTGTACAGGAACACCACATCCAGACCGCGGGCCCGTGCCGCCAGCACCGGGCCCGGGCCGGGCGCGCCGATCTGCGCCTGACCGGCCGACATCGCCTGCAGCACCTGGGAAGAGCCGTCGACCGCCTCGACCCGCAGTTCCAGCCCTTCGTCGGCGAAGTAGCCCTCCCCGATGGCCGCCCACATCGGCCCCCAGGTGATGGCCGACGGGTTCGGCACCGCCACGGTGATCTGGGTCTGGGCCGCCGCCGGCCCGATCATCGCCAGCGCGACGAGGGCGGCACCCCCCGCCATCGCCCGCATTGCAATGCGCCCTGTGTTGTTCGGCGTCGTCATGGATGTGACCTCCCTCTGGTCTGTCGCCACGGATGAGGTCCGGAAGGCCGCAGACCATCTTATCGCGGCTGATGGCGGCACCCGGACACGGCAACAGGATATATGATTGTGAGGAGTTGTCACGATCATATATGAAAGGATTATCGCCACGACGCCTTAGCTGGGCATTCTATCTGATTAACTTATTGTTTTAATTATATATTTTTCCTCTGTTCGATCGGACAAGAAATATATATTCTGTCGATCTCGTTCAGCCAAGGAATCCCCAATGACCCGTTTCGCCTTCGATCCCCCCGCCACGGCTTGCCTGCCCATCACCGGATCGGACGATATGTTTCCGGTCCGCCGGATCTACTGCATCGGCAAGAACTACGTCGCCCATATCCACGAGATGAACGCCGACGAGCGGGACCCGCCGGTGATCTTCATGAAGCCGGCCGACGCGCTGGTGCCGGGCGGCGGGACGATCCCCTATCCGGTGTTCACCGAGAACCTGCACTACGAAGGCGAACTGGTGGTGGCCCTGAAGTCCGGCGGCTACGACATCGCGGAGGCCGACGCCGAGAGCCACATCTTCGGCTACGCGGTCGGGCTCGACATGACCCGCCGCGACCACCAGGCCGCGGCCTTGGCCAAGGGCCTGCCGTGGGAGGTGACCAAGGCCTTCGACCAGTCGGCCCCGGTCGGCCCGATCACCCGGGTCGAGGATGTCGGCCACGTCACCGACGCCGGCATCCGGCTGTCGGTCAACGGCGAGACCCGCCAGGACGCCAACATCAACCTGATGATCTGGAACACCAAGGAGATCATCGCCCGGCTGTCGCAGCAGCATCGGCTGACCGCCGGGGACATCATCATGACCGGCACCCCGGCCGGGGTCGGCGCGGTGGTCACCGGCGACGTCATCGACCTCGGCGTCGACGGCCTGGCGCCCTTGCACGTCGCGATCGGTGCCCGCGCGGCATGACCGGCGGGGTGACCGACGGCCGGCCGCCAGCCGGTGCCGATACCGATGACGGGCCGTGGCGGACCTTGGCGGATCTCGGCACGGCCACCTTGGGGGAAGTCGCACCGGCGGTGCGGATCCTCGACCCCGGCTTGCGGCCGATCCGACCCGGGCAGGCCTTTGCCGGCCCGGCGGCGACCGTCCGCTGCCCCCCGGGCGACAATCTCGCCCTGCATCGGGCCATCGCCCGGCTGTCTCGGGACGCGGTGCTGGTGGTCGACTATGGCGGCAGCCTGCAGACCGGCCCGTTCGGGGAGATCCTGGCGGTAGCCTGCCAGACCCGCGGCGGGCGGGGATTGGTGATCGATGGCGCGGTGCGGGACACCGCCGCCATCGTCGCGCTGGGGTTTCCCGTCATGGCCCGCGGCCGGGCGATCCCCGGCACCGTCAAGCGGGACCGGGGGGAGCTGGACGAACCGGTCACCGTGGGCGGCGTCCCGATCCGGCCCGGCGACCTGATCGTCGCCGACGACGACGCGGTCATCGCCCTGCCCGCCGACGGCATCGACGCCGTGATCGACCGGGCGCAGACCCGGCAGGCGGCCGAGCGAGACGCCCTGAACCAGATCCGCCAAGGCCGAACCACGCTTGAGGTCTTCGGGCTGACGGACTGAGCGGGTTCAGCCATGGCACCGCATCGCGTAGCGCGGCGCGCCTTCGCGGATCGATCCGGCACCCGCCGACTGATCCACCCGGTCGTCCCTGAGAACGCTTTAGGAGCACCGCCATGACCGCACCCGCCATCGCCGTCCTCGGCACCGGCCGCATGGGCACGGCCTTTGCCCGCCGGCTGGTCGAGACGGGCCACACCGTCCTGGTGTGGAACCGGACCCAAGCCGGCACCCAATCCGCCGTCGAGGCCGGGGCCACACCCGTTGCGACGCTCGCCGACGCGGTCGCCCGAGCCGATACCCTGGTGACCTCGCTGACCGATGCCGCAGCGCTCGACGCGGTCTATCGCGGTCCGGACGGCCTGATCGCGGCCGGGATCACGGGCCGGCTGTGCATCGAGATGAGCACCGTGCTGCCCACCGACCAGCAGGCGCTGGCCCAGGCCGCGACGGAAGCCGGCGCGGACTATGTCGAATGCCCGGTCGGCGGGACCGTCGGCCCCGCCCTCAAAGGCGCGCTGCTCGGCCTGGCCGGTGGGGAGCCGAGTGCCTTCGCCCGGGCCGAACCGATCCTGCGCTGCCTGTGCAAGCGGGTCGACCAGCTGGGGCCGGTCGGCACCGGCTCGGCGATGAAGCTGGCCGTCAATCTGCCGCTGGCGCTCTATTGGCACGCACTGGGGGAGGCGCGCCGCCTGGTCTCCGGCTTCGCCGTCGACGGCGAGACCTTCGCCGGCGTGCTGGCCGACAGCTCAGCCGGCCCGACCGTGCTGCGCAACCGCATGGCGGTGGTCGCTGCGACCCTGGACGGCGAGGACCAGCCCGGCACGTTCGACATCGACGGCCTGACCAAGGACCTCGCCCTCGCCCTCGAATGGGCCGAGCGGACCGGCACGACCCTGCCGCTGGCCGAGCGGGCCTTGACCAGCTACCGGGCCGCCGCCGACACCGGCCTGGGGCGTTGCGACGGCGCGAGCCTGGCCCGGTTCCTGGCCGCGGGCGATGATGTCCGGTAGCGGCCGCCGAGCGGTGCGAAGCGGCACCCCGGACCGGGCCGGTTCTGCGCGATCGGGCCGACCGCGGCCGTACCGCCGGATCCGGCGGTACGGGACGCACAACCGCGGCGGAAGGACCGGACGGCGATGAGCGTGCCGATCGACCTTGCGGTGCTGCTGCCGATCGTGGCGGCGCTGTTGGCCGCCGGGGCGGCGATCGGCGTGCTGGCCGGGCTGTTCGGCGTCGGCGGCGGGGCGATCAGCGTGCCGGTGTTCTTCGAGGTCTACGGCCTGCTCGGCATGGCAGACGAGGTGCGCATGCCACTGGCGGTCGGCACCTCGCTGGCGATGATCCTGCCGACCGCGATCGCCTCCACCCGCGCCCATGCGCGCCGCGGCGGCGTCGACTTCGATCTCCTCAAGCTGTGGGCGCTGCCGGTGTTGGTCGGCGTGGTGATCGGCGCCGCTTTGGCGCGCGGGGCGACCGCGGCCCTCTACCAGACCGTGTTCGTCTGCGTGGCGACGGTGATGGCGGCGAAACTGCTGCTGGGCAATGCCGCCTGGAAGGTGCGGGACAGCCTGCCGGGGCCGATCCTGACCGGTGTCTACGGCGGTATCGTGGGGTTCCTGTCGTTCCTGATGGGGATCGGCGGCGGCGCGATCTCCACCCTGATCCTGACCTTGCACGGCCGGCCGATCCATGCGGCGGTGGCGACGTCGGCCGGGGTCGGGGTGCTGATCGCGGTGCCGGGCATGATCGGCTACATCCTGGCCGGCTGGGGCAAACCCGGCCTGCCGGGCGACGCGGTCGGCTATGTCTCCGCGCTCACGCTCGTGGTGACGGTGCCGGTGGCGATGGCCTGCACCCGCCTGGGCGTCCGCCTCGCCCACGCCCTGTCCCGGACTGTGCTCAGCCGGCTGTTCGGCCTGTTCCTGCTGGTAGCCTGCCTGCGCTTCCTGGCCGAACTGCTCTGAAGCCAGTGCGGACCGTGCCGGATTGCACCACCAAGCCACCAAGCGCCCCCAGCGGTTCGGTGCTGCGGCGCACCGTCCGGGATTTGGTTTCACCACCAAGGTCACCAAGACTGTCGCTTCAATACGGTGATTTCACCACGAAGACCACGAAGAGGCACGACGGCGTTCGGGACGCGGAACGCAGGTCTTCGAGACCGCCAACCGCCGGTGAGCGATTCTCCCCGACGCGCGAAGCGCGTCAGAAAGACCGACGCCGGCTCGGCCGATGCGGACCGACTTGCGCCGGTCTCCAGAACTTCTTCGTGCCTCTTCGTGGTCTTCGTGGTGAAATCGACGGTGCACCGCAGCACCGAACCGCTTGGGGCGCTTGGTGGCTTGGTGGTGAACCCCATACGCGGCAGGCCACGACGTAGCAGACGTCACCGTACCTGCTCTTCATAGTGTGATCGGAGGCACCCTGCCGATGGCGGATATCACGATCGAGCGGCTCGACGCGCCGGGGGCGACCGACTGTCTGCCCGATCTGGCAGCGTTGCTGCGGGCCTGCGTGACCGCAGGCGGGGCGGTCAGCTTCGTCCTGCCGTTTTCGCTCGAGGACAGCGCGGCGTTCTGGCGCCATCAGGTGTTGCCGGGCGTGGCCGCGGGCACCCGGATCCTGCTGGTGGCCCGGACCCATGATCGGGTCGCCGGCAGCGTGCAGTTGGAGTGCGGGCTGCCGCCCAACCAACCCCATCGCGCCGAAGTCACCAAGCTGCTCGTGCACCCCGACGACCGGCGACGCGGGATCGCCCGGCTACTCATGCGGGCACTGGAACAGCAGGCCCAGCAGCGGCACCGCAGCCTGATCACCCTGGACACGCGCACCGGGGATCATGCGGAACGGCTCTACGCCGATTTGGGGTATCGGGCCGCCGGGGTGATCCCCGGCTTCGCCCGCGACCCCGACGGCGACCGGCTGCACGGCACGACCTACATGTACAAGCTGATCGGCCCCTCGGAGCCGGGCGGCCCCGCACGGGACGACCCTTCGCCCGGCCGGGCCGACCCGCAGCCGGCCAGCGGCTGACTATCCTTCGTTTTGAATGAGCCACTTACAACACAGGATGATCGGCTCCAAGACGTGAGAGCCCCTCCTCCGCGCCGTTTCCGGCGCAGGGCGCAAGGGCGCATCAGGCACGCTTGAGCGCCGCGGTCACCACACCGGCCCCGATCAGCAGGCTGCCGCCGGTGCGGTTGACCCATAGCTGGACGATCGGGCTCCGCACCGCACCGCGGGCGCTCCCGGCCAATACCCCGAACAGGGCGGCGTTGATCGTCGCCAGGAGAACGAAAGTGCCACCGAGCAGCAGCACTTGGGGCAGATACGGGTCGTCGGGCCGAACGAACTGCGGCAGGAACGCCATGAAGAAGACCACGCTCTTGGGGTTGAGTGCGGTCACCAGCCAGGCATCCCGCAGCATGGCCGTCCCGGTCCGCGACGTCGCCTTCGGCGCCATGGCATCGGTGGCCGGTCGGGTGCGCCACATCCCGATCCCCAGCCAGACCAGATAGGCAGCCCCGACCCATTTGACGATCGTGAATGCCGTGGCCGACGTGGCGAGCAGGGCCCCCAAACCCAGCAAGGACACCGTTATCGCCGTGGCGTCGCCCAATGCGACGCCGGGGGCGGTATAGGCCACCGTCCGCCGGCCACCGGACAGCGCATAGCCGACGACCAGCAACACCGTCGGACCCGGGATCAGCAGCAGCACCAGGGTTGCCGCCACAAAAGCCAGATAGAGTTCGACCGCCACGCTGCCCTCCCCTCACGCCCGCTCTGGTTCTCACCTTGTAGGGCAAGATTCAGACATGAGGGTGAGTCACCCTCATGTCTGAATCTTGCCCTAAGCGACCAGCAATCCCGACGGGGTCTCGCCTGTCAACGCCCGGGCGCCGTGGGAACGGGGGGCCGCCACCGCCCCGTCCGTCGCGGGACGGATGAGCCGGGCCCCGGCGCTCCGCCCTGGTCGGCTCCGACAGAGTCCGTTATCCTTGCAGAATGCAAGTAGATACCAAAGATATGCCGATCCGTACGCCGCCGGACCGGCCCTTGGCCCTGGAGCGATGGACCCCGTTCCGGCTATTCACCATCGCAGCGCGGGTGGCCGACACGCTCGGCGCCTATTACGGTCCGCGCCACGGCTTGAACCGCGCGGCGTGGCGGGTGCTGGCCGTCGCGGCGGACCGGCCCGGCGTCGGTGCCGGGGAGATCGCACAGGCCGCCGCCCTGGATCCGTTCGCGGTCAGCCGGGCCATCCGCCAGTTGGTCGCATCCGGACTGGCCCACCGGCAGGCCGGCACGACCGATCGCCGCCGGGCGACCGTGGCCGTCACGGCAGCCGGGGCGGCGGTCATCGAGGACATCTCCGCCCTCGCCTTGCGGATCGAAGCCGAACTGGTCGGCGGGCTGACCGCTCAGGAATCAGCACTGCTCGATCGCCTCCTGAGCAGGCTGGACGATGCCAGCCTCCGGATCGCCGCGCGCGGCTGGCGGTCGGCCACCGACGGCACGTCCGTGCCGACACCCGACGAACGGCCATGACGGCCACGCTGTTCCTCCTGGCCGCCCTGCTCTGGGGCTCCAGCGCGATCGTGACCGGCCATCAGGCCGGTGCCGGTCCGCCCGAGGTTTCGGTGTTCTACCGGATGGTGCTGGTCACGGTGCTGATGACCGGATGGTGCCTGGTCACGCGGCGGAACCTGGCGGTCCCGCGCCGGGACCGGCTCTGGGTCCTGCTGCAGGGCGTGCTGTTCTTCGGTTCGGCCTTCATCCCATTCTACTACGCCACCACATACATCCCCAGCGGGCTGGCGGCACTGGTCCTGTCCACCTCCTCCCTGGTGGCGGCGGCGGTGGGATGGGCGTTCCTGCGGGCCCGGATCGGCTGGATGACGGTAGCCGGCCTCGTCTGCGGCATCGGCGGGTTGGCGGTGATCGTCTGGCCGCAGCTTGCCGATCTGACCGGCGGTCCGGATACGGCGATCGGCTTCCTGTGGGCGCTTGTGGCGGCCGGCAGCGTGGGCTGCGGGACGGTCATCGCCGCCCGCAACCAGCGCGCCGGACTGCCGATCGCGGTGGTGATGACCTGGACCGGTCTGGCAGGGGCGCTGTTCGCGCTGGGCTGGTGCCTGGTAGCCCGGTCGAGCTTCGCCGTCGATGCCACGCCGCTTTATCTGCTGGGGCTCGTCTACCTGGCCACCATCGCGTCCTGCGTGACGTTCTTCCTGTATTTCAGCCTGGTGCAACGGGTCGGCCCCGGCCGGGCGGCCTATACCCTGTCGGCGGTGCCGCTGGTGGCCGTCATCCTGTCGATCCTGTTCGAAGGGCTGGCACCCGACATTGCCCTAGCGGTCGGTGCGGCCGCGATCGTTGCCGGCAACGTTCTGGTGGCCCGCACCCCTCAGAGCGGCACCTGACCGACGGCGTCCCGACCCGCCGTCGCCCAGGCTCAACCGACCGCCGCCCCCGAGGCGGGCCGCCGCGCGGGCGGACCGGTTCATGCCGCCCCGTCGATGGGCAGAAACCCGCCGGACTGCCGGGACCACAGGCTGGCATAGAGCCCGCCGCGCGCGATCAGGGTTCCGTGGTCGCCGTCCTCGACGATCCGGCCCTTGTCCATCACCACCAACCGGTCCATCGCCGCGATGGTGGACAGCCGGTGAGCGATGGCGACGACGGTCTTGCCGGCCATTAGATCGTAGAGTTGCTCCTGCACCGCGGCTTCGACTTCGGAATCGAGGGCCGAGGTCGCCTCGTCCAGGATCAGGATCGGCGCATCCTTGAGCAGCACGCGGGCGATCGCGATGCGCTGACGCTGGCCGCCGGACAGCTTCACCCCGCGCTCCCCGACCCGGGCGTCGTAGCCCATAAGCCCGTTCAGATCGGCAAGTTCGGCGATGAACGCGTCGGCATGGGCCTGTCGCGCAGCCGCGATCATATGCGCTTCGGGCGCCTCGGGCCGTCCGTAGCGGATGTTCTCCCGGACCGAGCGGTGCAGCAACGAAGGGTCCTGGGTCACCATACCGATCTGGGCGCGCAAGCTCTCCTGGGTGACGGCGGCGATGTCCTGACCGTCGATCAGGATCCGGCCCGCTTCCAGATCGTGGAAGCGCAGCAGCAGGTTCACCAGCGTGGACTTGCCCGCACCGGAGCGACCGACCAGGCCAACCTTCTGACCCGCGGGCACCGTCAGGGACAGATCCTCGATCACCCCGCCGCCCTTGCCGTAGTGAAAGCCGATCCGCTCGAACCGGACCTCGCCGCGGCGGACCACCAAGGCGGGGGCCCGGGGCCGGTCGACCACCGCGTGAGGGCGGGAGATCGTCTCCATCCCCTCCTGGACGGTGCCGATATTCTCGAAGATCCCCGTGACTTCCCACATGATCCAGGTGGCCATGGAGATCAGGCGCAAGACCAGCGCCACCGCCAGCGCGACCGCACCGACGGTCGCCAGCCCCTGCCCCCACAGCCACAGCGCAAGGCCGCAGGTCGTCACCACCAGCAGGCCGCCGATGACGGAGATCGTGACTTCCATCACGGTGATCAGGCGCGTTTCGGCCTGGAGCTTCTCGGTGTGGTCGGTGATCGCCTGGGCGGCGAAGGCGTCCTCCCGCTCGGCGTGGGCGAACAGCTTGACCGTCAGGATGTTGGTGTAGCTGTCGACGATCCGGCCGGTCAGCGCCGACCGCGCTTCGGAGAGGACGAAAGAGCGGTGCTTGATCCGCGGCACGAAGTACCACAGCGCCACGATGAACAGGACCACCCAGGCGACCAGCGGCGCCGTCAGCCAGGGGTCGATCTCCCGAAACAGCCACAGCGTGCCCAGGGTGTAGATCATCACGAACCACACTGCGTCGACGACGTTGACCACCGACTCCCGCAGGCTGGGACCGGTCTGCATGATCTTGTTGGCGATCCGGCCGGCGAAATCGTTGTGGAAGAAGCCGAGGCTCTGCCGCAGCACGTAGCGGTGGGTCTGCCAGCGGATCAGGTTGGTGAAGCCCGGCGCCATCACCTGGTTTCGCAACAGCGCCTGGATCCCGTACAGGCCCGGTCGCACCACCAGCGTCAGCACCGCCATCCACAGCAGGATCGTGCCATGGTCGGCGAAGAAGGTGTCGGGCGCCTCCGCGGCGCGGACGAGATCCACCAACTGGCCCAGAAAGGCGAACAGGACGACTTCGACGATCGCCCCGAAGAGGCCGACGACCAGCAACGCCGCGATCACGGGCCATACCTGGCGGCAGAAATGGGCGTAGAAACCCATCAACGCCGACGGCGTGCGGATCACGGGCGTGATGCTTATGGGGTCAATGAGCTGTTCGAAGCGGCGGAACATGGCCTCACTCTCACACTGCGCAATCGGGGACATCCTTGGGGAACGGAGCCTTGAAGCGCGCAGTCTGACGGCAGTGGGCCGTCTGGGATCGCCGAGCCGGCGATCCAGCGCGCGTCAGGACAGACGCGGCTTGTCCAACATCGAACACTCCATCCAGGTTAGAGGTGACCAGCCGCCCGGTGATGACGGGCGACCGATATGGCCGATAGATCGACCTACGTCCAGATGGACTCATCTGAACGCAGGATACTTTAGCACATCGGCGCCCTCACGCGCAGCAGTCGGAATCGATCTCGACCAACGGGGAGGTCCGCAGGATGCGGACCTGGCTGAGGTCGCCACCCAGCGGATCGGCGAACCGGCCGTTGGGTTCGGGCAACACCTCGATCGCCAGGGCCGATAGCGGCGTGTCCTCGGGCAAGCCGTAGATCTCCAGCAGGTCCTTGACCTCCGGCAACAGCCACCGGACCGAGCCGGTCGGCGGCGCGGCGGTCTTGACCTGGCGGCGGATCGGGTGCGCCTGGCGGGCATCGAGCTGGATCGGCCGGCGGGTGCTGCCGTCGGCCTGCATCACCCGGGCGTACAGGGCCACCCACAGCTCGGTATTCGGGGTCAGGGGCATGCGCACCCGACCCTCATGCACCGGCTCGGCAAACGGGGCGTAGGCTTCGATCCGGCCGTCCCGACGGTCGGTGCTGCACAACAAGGTCGGCGGGGGATGCTGCACGCCCTCCAGCACTAGGGACGGGCCATAGCGGCCCTGCGCGGTGCTCCAGAACGGTGCCGTCGGCGTGCCCCGATCGTGACCGACGCGGAACTCGTAGGTGAAGAAGCCGAACAGCTCCTTTGAGTCCGGGGTCATGTTGGGCGGCAGCGGGATCAGGTAGAACCGCCCGGTCGGGTCGTCGGCCGCCGGGATCAGCCGCTGCATCGCCGAAAGCCCCGCGAAATCGTCGGCCTGGCCGGGACGGATCAGCCGCACCATCTCCGGATCGATCGCCGGGTCCTCGTAGCCCGGCGGGTCGGCCACCGGCTCCACCGCGGGCAGCAGCATCGGGTCGGGCGCCTGGGCCAGCACCCGGGCAAAATAGGTGTCCCGGCCGTCCCTCGGGTCGGACCCGAACTCCACCCACAGCATCCGCCGCCGAACCTCCGTGCGGGCGTAGTCCGGACCGTCGACGACATAGTCGCTGAACGCATGACCGACCGCCGCGATCCGGGGGAGCTGGCTAGGCGGGGTCGTCACCGGCAGGTGATTGGTCAGCACCACGGTCTCCGTGGCCCCGGTCTCCAGGGTGGCGGTGATCGTGTAGGCGACCTCGAGTTCGTAGGGCAGCCCGTTGTGCAGCGGCGGTACCAGACCGTCGATGAAGACCAGCTCGGTCATCTCCCGGTCCGGGGTGCCCCTGGTCGCCTGACGGTTGACGGTATGGGCCAGGCTGACGGTGCCGAGCGCCTTGGTGCCGACCGCCCCGCTGCCGATCGGGGTGACCTGCCGGCTGATCCGAAAAGACGGGGTCGCCAGCCCCCGCCAGGTCCAGTCCCGGTCCAGGCGCAATCGGACGACGCTGATCCACTGATGCGGCAACTCGTCTTCGGCCGTCAGCGCCAGCGAGGAGACATCCGGCGGCAGGTGATGCTTGAGGCCGGCACAGCCGAACACCAGGCGCCGGCCTTCGGGGCCGAAGACGGTACCGTCCTCCTCCTCCAGGCCGACGGCGGCAGCCAGACGCTTGGGCAGGACCGGACCGGCCCGCTTCTGCAGGACCCGGGCCCGGGTCGGTGCGGCGGAGGGCGGATCGGGCTGCAGATAGACCGAGGCGATCGCCATAACCGGGTCGTGGGCGGCGAACACCGGGCCTTCGGCCCGGGCCGGCACGTGATACGGGTCGGCCTCCAGGTCTCGCGGCGCGCCGCGGCGGGCGCTCTCCCCCACCCAGTAGGTCAGGTCGACCCGGCCGACACCGCGCACCTCCACCCGCACGTCCCGCGCCGTGGGTACGGGAACCGGGCCGGCGACGCTGCCCGCCGGCTGCGTCGGCACCTCCCACGCGATGTCGGACAGCCGGGCGCAGTCGGTCCAGTCGAGCACCAGGTCGATCGCCGCGGCGGAGCCGTCCGGCGCCAGCGGCGGAAAGCGCCGGTGGGTGCGGTATAGCACCTGCCAGCCATTGGGATCGGCCGCCGGGTCGAAACGCGGCGGACGGACCCACACCGTGACCTCCAGGAACGCCGTGTCCGGGTCGGGGATCTCGACCGGCGCCGACCCGCCACCGGCGAGGTTCGCATTGGCGATCGCCGCCAGACGGGCAAAGGCCTTGGGCGCATCGGCGAACTCGGCTTCCGGAAAGCCGATGCCGGGCCGGGCGATACGGTAGCGGCTCGGCGGGTGGCCCGCGGCCGGCGCCACCGGCGCGACGCTCACCGGCCGCGCCGGCACGGCCCGCCGGAACCGCCAGCCCGCCACCGGGGCCTCGCCGGCATTGACCGGATCGGCCGTCCAATCGGGTCCGCCGCCGGTGGCATCGGTCAGCCGCACCCGGAACTCGTAGTCCCGGCCGTAGCGCAGCGGCACGGCGTCGGCGGCCTCCGGCGCGTAGAGGTCGGGCTTGCCGTCGTGGCGATTGAGCAGCAACCGCCGATCGGCGGTGTCCGCGACCAGGGAATCCCCCTGCCAGCGGGTGCAATAGGCCGGCATCCAGAGCTGGTTCTGCAGCGTGCTCGGATAGACCTCGACCGCCAGTTCCGTCGCCATCGCCCCCAGATCGATCGCCCCGACCCGATAGGCCGGCGACGACACCCGGCATAGGGAGTTCCAGCCCGCATCGCCCTTGAAGCGGACATCGACCCGGTAACCGGCCACCCCGGTGGGGGCGTCGGGCGGTGTCGATCCGTCGGGATAGATGCCGACCGCCCGGTTGAGCCCCTCGACCATGTCCTCGTCGTCCCAGCCGAGCTGCAGACCGGCATCGCGCGCCGGCGGCTGATCCTCGGTGTCCTCATCGTCGTCGGCGAGGTCGTTCTTCAACGGCTGCCGGGCGTGAACGATCTTGGCGAAACCGTCGTCGAACCGCTGGGCTTCGCCGAACACGGTGTCGAGGCTGCCGAACGCCGCCGCCCCGGCGGCATCGCGGGCGACGGGGAACAGGACGGGCGTGAACAGCGGGCGGGTGCCGGCGGCCGGGAGTTCCGGGACCCGGGTGGCAAACAGCTTGACGAAGCTTTCATCGGCGGCGAACTGGGGCGCGAAGTCGCTGCCCGCGGCGAGCGTGAAGAACAGCCAGCCACCATTGGCAAAGGTCGCCCCGACATCCAGGGTGACGGTGTGGATCAGCCCCGCCTCCCGCGCCACGGCGGGCTGGCGCACCATCATGGCGAAGGCGTCGCCCCAGCTCAGCGCGTCCGGCGGCGGCGCGGGCGGGAATGGCGGCGGCGGACATTTCAGCGCACAGTGATAGCTGTCGTCGATCACCGCCAACGGCGTCTTCGGCCGGACGAAGGAAAAGGCGCGACGGTAGCTCTTGGGCAGGTACTTGGCCAACCGGTGGGCGGCCGTCTGGGTGACCCGTTCGGCCGGCGCGGTGAGGGCGAACCGGGCCGCGAACTCCTGGAACACCGACGGCTGGCCCGGCGGCATGGTCAACGCCAGCGACGCCCCCGTACCGGGTACGGCGGTGCGGTTCGGCACCCGGCCCGGATCATTGGACAGGTGCGGTTCCAGCGCGATCTTCGCCCCTTCGAAGCTGCCGCTGGCCGGCACCGGCGCACCGCCCCAGCCATCGCTGAGCGGCCGGCGCGGATCGTCGATCGGGGTTACCAGGAGGTTGACCGTCAACCGCCGGGCGCCGGCGTCCCACGCCTGCAGATAGGGAACGATCGTCAGCTTGGGCGGTTGCGGGGCCATGGGTGGATGCCCTCCTTGTCGCGCACAGGCGTTTGAACGGCGGGGTGTGATCGGCGCCTCAGGGCACGTTGTTGCTGACCTGATCGGTCTTGACGATCTGGACGGTGACCTTGATCGAGAAGAACACGGCGATCTTGACCTTGATCCCGACCTCGCCCTGGTAATCGACGAAGGACTGGGTCACCCCCGACGCGTCCGGGGCGGCGTATCCGAGCATGGCGAATTCGGCGTAGATCACGACCTTGACGATCACCAGGTCGATCTTGCCTTCCAGGAACAGGAAGCCGCCGTATCTCCACGCCCCGTCATACTGCACGACCGGGCCGATCCCGATCATCGCCGAGGCTTCGAACGGGCCGAGGCGACCGCCGATCCCGACCCCGACATAGAGCTTGGCCTCGAACGTCGCCTTGGAGGTATTGACCAGCGGGCCGGACTGGTAGGACTTGCCGCCGATCTCGAACCGGCAGCCGACGACGAAGAACCACGGGTTCGGCGGGGTCTGCCCGCGGATGTCGACGCCGACGATCGCCCCGATATACGAGCTGTAGACGCCGGAGCTGTCGCTTTCCGACCCGACATCCATGTAGCCGAAGACGGTCGCCGACCAGATCCCGGCGATATCGAACGTCTTCTCGAACCCGGTGACGGCCTTGACCTTGACCTTCACATTGGTGGCCGACAGGTCGACCGGGCCGTGCACGCCCCGGGCATCGATCCCGGGCATGAAGTTCATGATGGTCTCGAAGGCCGGTGCCAGCAGGGTCTCGATGTCGGTGAGCTGCGGCTTGACGTCGGTGCCGCCGATGATGCTGGCCTTGAGGCCCGACACCTTCTCCAGCGACCCCATGTCGTTCCAGGTTTCGAGATCCGGCATCGCGACCGACCAGCGGTCGTCCTCGATCTCCAGGCTCAAGGTCGTGCCGGCGTAATCGACCCGCATCCGGTCCGGCCCCTCGCTCATGAACAGCTCAGGTCGCGGGTTCGGCAACGCGACCGGCGGGTCGAGCCGGAAGAAGCCGGTGGTCGGGCTGACCATCAGCCGGTAGGGCCGGTCGACGAGCTCGATACAGCTATCGACGGCCGGGAACAGCGCCGACGTGGTGCTGCGGGCGTACAGATCGGCGAACAGGGGGTGCAGCGTGCTTTCGATCCGCGGCGCGCCGGCCCGGATGTGCGGCCGCCGGTAGAGGAAGGCGTGGGTCGCCGTGGTCTGCAGCAGCCCGATCTCCCACGCCGGGGCGACCGGTCGGTGCAGGTCTTCGGCCTCGGCGAACCGGAAATCCCCGCGGCCCGCCGGAAAGGTCAGGGCGTTGCCGGATGGCGGGCCGATCCGGCCCGAGCGGATCACCGGCGTGCCGTCGGTGATGGTTTCCGCTTCCTCGGGCGCGCCGGCACCGGCGGGGCCCGGCTGGCGGATCACCGACCACGCACCCGACGAACCGAACACGGGCGTGCCCCGGACCGCCCCGACCAGGGTCAGATCGCCCCGGACATCGGGCACGCCGTCGACCTCGACCCGCAGGCCGCGCAGGGTGAAGCGGGTGCCGCCGATGCGCACCGGCGTGTCGATCGGCCCCCCGCTGGCTCCTTCGGCCTCCAACAGGGCGGCCATCGCGGCGGCGGTGATCGGCCGGCCGACCGGGGTCAGATGCAGATAGCCCACCATGCCCTCGACGCGGGCACGGCCATCGCCCTCCACACCGTCGATCGCCACATCGCAATCGAACGCCATCGGGACGACCGATCCGCCGTCGGGCAGGCCGATCTCCGGCCGGCCGAGGCCGCGGATCCTCTCGACCGCGAACACCCCGCGGATCAGTCCGGGATGCTTGTCCATCGCCGCGATCTCGTTCGGCGCGACGCCGTCGACACGGAAGTCGAAGAGTCCGGGGCTGGAGGCCTGCCAGCCGCTGTCCCGGCGGATCACGCCACCGCCGCCGCGCCGCTCGATGGTCACCGACCGGGTGACCCGGATCCCCCATGGATAGATCATGGAGGCGAATTTGATCACCTCCAATGCGGTCCGGCCGACCATCAGGGCGAACTGCACCTTGGTCGCCTCGGCGAACGCGCCTTGCGGGTTGGCCCAATCGCTAAACGTCGTGCCGCCATAGCCCGAAACGTCGTAGCGGGTGAGCGGCACGCGCGGATTGGCGCCGGCGAACTCGTTGTTGAACATGGTTTCGACCGAGGCGGCCGGCGTCAGCGTCTCCCCCAGCACGCTGATGCCCAAGGGCGCCCCGGTCACGAGATCGACACCGTTGAGCAGTTGCGCCGCCGCCCCCTGGAACGACGGGCTCTCCCGGCCCGGCCGCTCGATCCCACCTTCGGCCCGCAGGGTCAGTTGCAGCCCGCCGGCCAACGCCTCCCCGGCTTCATCGAAGGTCGGAGCGGTGAACGCGGCCGTGTCGGCCCGGCGGGCGAGCTGATCGGTCGGCTGCAGCATCAGCCCGGCCTTCAGGCCGAACGGCAGGGTGGTGACCATGCCCATGCCGCGGCCGTTGCCGAACTCGTCGACCATGGTCTCCAGGGCCAGGTCCGGGATCGCCGCGGTCAGCCGGGCCGACCGCATGCCGATCACCGTCGGCCCCCCATCGTCCGGAGACGCCAAGGGGGTCGGGAAGTAGCCCATCGCCGGGACATTCTGGTCGATGTCGAGGGTGCGCACGGGCTCCCACTGCACCAGCGGCAGGGTGAACACGTGCACGTTCTCGGTCCGGGTCCAGACCGACAAGGCCTGCACCGTGAACGGGGCGCCGGTGCCGCCGGCTGCCGCGGCATGGGTCGCCCGATGGTGCAGGGTGCGGCCCGTCCCGATCGCAACACCGATCTGATGCCGGTTGGTCGACACGTCGAGTAGCAGGCCGCCGCCCCCGGGGCCCATCAGTTCCCGCCCGGCATCGACGATCGTGGCGGTGAGCTGAGCGTTCCGGGCGACGGCCTCGTCGCGTTGCTTGGCCAGCGCGCCGTTCGCCCGGTCGATCGCCTCGCGCCAGGCGTCTTCCTCGGCCGGATTGCGGGGCACCGTGCCGTCGGCGGTCTGCGAGTCGCTGCGATAGACGGCGTCGTCCCCCACCCCCGGTCCGGGCGGTGCCGCGCCGGAGGGTTTGCCGTCAACCAGTGGGGCACCGATCAGGCCTTCGAAGGCGACCGTCGGCGGCTCGCGGTCCGCCCAGCCGACGCGGGCGATCAGGTGGCCCAGGCGCATCGGCTCGGCCTGGGTATCGCGATCGGTCGTCAGATTGGTGACGTACGGATCGGGGAGCGTCGGCATCCAGTTGCCGACCGTGAACAGCAGCGCCAGCTCGCCGTCGACGACCCGCGTCTCGTCCGCAAGGGTGCCGGAGAACCCCAGCATCAGCGGGCCGAACACCGACAGATAGGCGTTCTCCAGCGCCAGGCGCAGCGGCTCCCCCTGAACCGGCGGGGCCGCGCCGACCAGCGCCTGCATCATCACGCCGACGCGGCCGCCATGGTGGCGCAGCATCGTGCCGGTGGTCACGTCGACCGCCGGCAACGGCCGCCCCAGCGCATCGACCGGCCGATCCAGGACCGGCGTCGTCAGCGAGGAGAAGCCGACATAGTCGCCGCGGGCGGTGTCGCAGCCGACGACCAAGGTGAACGGATCGGGGAAGCGGGTCGTCAGCGGCAGCGGCTTGCCGCTGTCCGGTAGGGCCCAAAGGCCGAAGCGCTGCGCCGCCGATGCCGATGGCGGTGCCGTCTGCCGCGAGCTGATGGCGAACAGGCTGTGACCGGCCAGGATCTGCGGCTCGGCCATCCGACTGGGCCCGTCCGGGCCGCCATGCCACACCGCCCCCAGGGGCTGCTTGCCGACCATCAGCCACGCGCCCTCCCCGTCCGCCTCCGCCAGGGCCGACGGGGCCAGGGCGGACAGCGGCACGGTCCAGCCCGCCTCGACGATCGCGGTCTTGCCGGACAGTCTGGCAAGCTTGGTTTCGACCCGGTCGCCGTCGAACGCATCGGGCTCGACCGAGCACTCGAAGACGATCCGGTTCAACGCGGCGTCGTAGCGGACGCCGCCATCGGGGCTGAACTCGAAGGTCTGGCCGAACAGCTCTGCTGCGCCGCCGCCGAGCTCGACCAACACGCCGCCGTCCCACCGGATCGCCAACCGCGAGGGGGCGGTGACGTCGGCGTCGGGGCAATGGTCCGGGCCGCCGGGCCGGACATCTTCGAGATCCAGGCGAATGGCGCCCTTGAACGGCGCCGGCACCGTAATCACCCCGCCGTCAAAGCGAGTCGTGCCGTCGAGATCGACCGCCCCGTCGGTCACCCGGACGCCGACATAGCGGTCGGCCGGCGCGCCGGTCGCCAGCGCATCGGCGCGGATCCACACGGTGCCGGGTTCGATATCGACATCCGGGTTGGTCTGGGTGGTGCGCCGCCGGCCCGAGGTCAGCACCATCAGCGGTGCCGCCTCCCCGTCGACCTCTATGGTCAACCGAGCGGCGGCGAGGAAGACGTCGAACACCGTGACGATGCCGCCGGGCCCGCGGAACGGCCCCAATATCAGATCGGCCCGCATGTTGCGGATGCGGTCGGCGAACCCTTCGATCGTCAGCGGCATGCTGTTGGACAGGGTCCGCGCCTGGACCGTGGCACGCCGGTCCCCGATCAGGCGGACGGTCTCGTCCGCCTCGGCGGTGGTGAGCGTCGCTTCGACGGCGGCCGCCGCTTCCGGCGGCACGTCCGCTGCCCCGATGGCGGACGCCAGGGCGGCGGCGCGTTCGGGAGCGGCGGCCAGATCCCGCATCAACACCCGACGCACGGTGTCAAGCTGTTCGGGCTCGACGCCGGGTTCGCTGCGCAGCGCCTCGGTCAGCCGGGCCACCAGGGCGGTGAGTGTGCTGTCCGACATCGCGAGTCTGCCCCCAGCCATTGTTGCCTGCCAGCGCGCCACAGCACACGCAGATGAACATCTTGTTAGTCATACTGTGACCTGGGCGGCAGCCAATGTCAAAGTCTTATTCCAGCAGGGGTTTTATTGGAAACGCCTTATAAATCGATATCTGTTCGAAGATCGATACGATCGGATGCGGAACGCTTCCGATCCCTCAAAGTTGCGGCAAAACCGCTTATCACGATTTACCCAGTATGCACTGATGATCGGGCTGCCTGTGGGTCGACAGGAACCGGATATCCGCCGATGATCCGTCGACCGACAAGGAGGGACCCGATGACGGCTGAGCTGTACCTGGCCTATCTGGCGACGATCGCCGTGTTCTTCGCCTCGCCGCCCGGGCCGAGCCAAGCCTTGATGATCTCCAACAGTCTGCGGTTGGGCCTCAGGCGGGCCCTGCCGACGATCGGCGGCGATCTCTCGGCCAATGCGATCCAGATGACCCTGGCCGGATTCGGGCTGACGGCCGTCATCGCCGGCTCCGGGCTGCTGCTCGGCATCGTGAAATGGGCCGGGATCGCCTATCTGGTCTACATCGCGGTGCGCACCTGGGTCAGCCGGGTCGACCCGCTGGCCCACGCCCCCCAAGGCAGACTGTCGTCCCCGGCGGCGCAGGGCTTCGTCACCTCGATGGCCAACCCCAAGGCGATCCTGTTCTTCGGCGCCCTGTTCCCGCAGTTCATCGATCCCGGCAGCCCGATCGCCCCGCAACTCCTGATCCTCGGGGCGACCTATCTCGTGGTCGACGGGATCCTGCTGCTCGCCTGGGGGGCGGCGGCGGGTGGCATGCGGCAGTGGCTCGCGACCTCGGGCCGGCTGATCAACCGGCTGTCCGGCGGCATGATGCTGCTGGCCGCAGCGATGCTCGCCGGACGCTCGGTCGAGCCGACATCCCGCTGACGGACCCTGAAGCAGGCCGCCGGGTATGAGTTCTAGATCAACCTGCGTTCAGATGGGCCCATCTGAACGCAGACAAGGTGATCGATTTCAAGGAGGGAGAGCATCCTGGGGTCCGTTCGGACCCCAGGATACCCTAGCGGCCTTCTTGCGCCATCAACCGGCGCTGCCGATCAGCCTTGGGCGAGCACGGCCAGCAGCAACAGCGCCACGATATTGGTGATCTTGATCATCGGGTTGACCGCCGGCCCGGCGGTGTCCTTGTACGGATCGCCGACCGTATCCCCGGTGACCGCGGCCTTGTGGGCTTCGGAACCCTTGCCGCCATGGTTGCCGTCTTCGATGTACTTCTTGGCGTTGTCCCAGGCACCGCCGCCGGCGGTCATGGAGATCGCCACGAACAGGCCGGTGACGATCACGCCCAGCAGCATCGCCCCGACGGCCGAGAACGCTTCGGACTTGCCGCCGATCAGCCAGACCAGCAGGAACACCACGATCGGGGCCAGGACCGGCAGCATCGAGGGGACGATCATCTCCTTGATCGCGGATTTGGTCAGCAGATCGACCGCCCGGGCGTAGTTCGGCTTGGAGGTGCCGGCCATGATACCCGGATCCTCGCGGAACTGCCGGCGGACTTCCTCGACCACCGAGCCGGCGGACCGGCCTACGGCCGTCATGCTCAGCGCACCGAACAGGAACGGCAAGAGACCACCGATGAACAGCCCGACCACGACATACGGGTTCGCCAGGGAGAAGTTCAGCCGTACGTCGGCGAAGAAGCCGTACGTCTCCGGGTTGGCGATGAAGTACTCGAGGTCGGCACTGTACGCTGCGAACAGCACCAGCGCGCCCAGACCGGCGGAGCCGATGGCGTAGCCCTTGGTCACCGCCTTGGTGGTGTTGCCGACGGCGTCCAGCGCATCGGTGGTGGCGCGGACCGACTCGTCCAGATCCGCCATCTCGGCGATGCCGCCGGCATTGTCAGTCACCGGCCCGTACGCGTCGAGCGCCACGACCATCCCGGCCAAGGCCAGCATGGCGGTCACGGCGATCGCGATCCCCAACAGGCCGCCGATCAGATACGTGCCGATGATCGCGGCACAGATGATCAGCGCAGGCACCGCCGTCGCTTCCATCGAGACGGCGAGGCCCTGGATCACGTTGGTGCCGTGGCCCGTGGTCGAGGCTTGCGCGACCGAACGGACCGGCCGGTACTCCGTCCCCGTATAGTACTCCGTCACCCAGACGATCAGCCCGGTCACGACCAGACCGATGACCGCACAGGTGAACAGCCCGCCGCCGGTGACGGTGAACACCGTACCGCCGACCGCGTACTCATACGCCGTCCCGAACCCCAGCACCCAGGCCGTAATCCCGCCGATCCCGACCAGCGACAGCACGGCCGACGCGATGAAGCCCTTGTAGAGGGCCCGCATGATGCCCTGGCTGCTGTCGAGCTTGACGAAGAAGGTGCCGATGATCGAGGCGACGATGCAGATGCCCCCGATCGCCAGCGGATAGGCCATCATGGCCGACAGTTGCTCGGGCCCGCCGATGAAGAAGATCGAGGCGAGCACCATGGTGGCGACCACGGTCACGGCGTAGGTTTCGAACAGGTCGGCGGCCATGCCGGCACAGTCGCCGACATTGTCGCCGACATTGTCGGCGATCACGGCGGGGTTGCGCGGATCGTCTTCCGGGATACCGGCTTCGACCTTACCCACCAGGTCGGCCCCGACATCGGCCCCCTTGGTGAAGATGCCGCCGCCCAGCCGCGCGAAGATGGAAATCAGCGAAGCCCCGAAACCCAGGGCGACCAGCGGATCGATCAGGCCCCGGCCTTCCGCGCCCATCGCCAGCAGGATGATGTAGTAGCCCGCGACGGCCAGAAGCGCCAGGCCGGCGACTAGCATGCCGGTCACCGCGCCGGACTTGAACGCCACGTCGAGGCCCTTGGCGAGGCCCTGACGGGCTGCCTCCGCCGTGCGCACATTGGCGCGGACGGAGATCAGCATGCCGATATACCCCGCCGCCCCGGACAGGACGGCGCCGATGACAAAGCCGATACCCACGGTGATCGACAGCAGGAAGGAGACGATGACCGCGATCACCACGCCGACGATGGCGATCGTTCGGTACTGCCGGTTCAGATAGGCGCCGGCCCCTTCCTGGACGGCCGCGGCGATCTCCTGCATGCGGGCCGTGCCCGCGCTCTCGGCCAGAACCGAGCGGGATGCCCAGACCCCATACGCGATCGCCAGCAGCGCGCAGACGATCGCGAAGCTCAATACCAATTCCATGGATGGTCCCTCTGGTGATCCCCCGCCTCGGGAGTCGTTATGATCGGCCGGGACCAAGGCCGACGGCCCCGATCCGGACCCGTTATGGCGGACTGGAGGTGATCGGACGGCCCGGGTTCGACCCGGTCCGTTCCGTCAAGGCGGCCGGACCATGCCAGATGGCCCAACGCCAAGCAACGCCGTAGCCGGCACCGCGGCTACACCTTCGTTGCAGGGCGCCAAGGCAGACGTGGGCGGCTCACGCCTGGTGCGGCACGCCGGGATCCGGGCGGAAGAACTTCAGCCACACCACCGCACCCATGGCGATCGCGAGCGGAGGGGCGACACCGAGATTGACAGCCGCCCAGCCGAAATTGCTGTGCAGATAGCCCGAACTGAACGCCGCGGCGGCCACCAGGCTGAACACGATGAAATCGTTCATCGCTTGCGTCTTGTTGCGCTCGGACGGCGTGTACGTCTCGGTCGCCAGCGTGGTGCCGCCGATGAACATGAAGTTCCAGCCCAGGCCCAGCAGGATCAGCCCGACGAAGAAATTGGTGAACTCGATCCCCGACAGGTTGACCGCCAGGCAGATGAAGTTGAGCACCGCGCCCACGATGATGATGGTCGGCGCACCGAACCGCCGGATCAGATGGCCGGTGAAGAAACTGGGTGCGAACATCGCGATCGCGTGGAACTGGATCACCCGGGCCGAGTCGCCGAACGCGAAGCCGCAGGCCACCATCGCCAGGGGGGTCGACGTCATCACCAGCGACATCACGGCGTAACCGATCGCCGCCGACAGCACGGCGACGACGAAGGTCGGCTGGCTTGCGATCACCGTCAACGGCCGGCCCTTGTCCTGCTTCTGGGCAGCGGTCAGCGGCGGGATCTCGATGAACTGCATCAGTCCGAGCACCGCCACCGACAGCCCCATGATCACCACGTAGCAACCGGCGAACAGCACCGGGCTGAACCATGCTTGGGAGATCTTGGCCAGCTCCGGGCCCATGATGGCGGCGACGATGCCACCGGCCAGAACCAGGCTGATCGCGGTCGACCGATAGCTCTCCCGCGCCGTGTCGGCCGCGGCGAACCGGTAGAACTGCACAAAGGCGTTGTAGACGCCGATGAAGATGGTCCCGGCGGAAAACGTCCAGAAACTCGCCTCGAAGATCCCATAGGCGCAGAGGAAGGCGCCGATGAACCCGATCACGGCCCCGACCGAGAAGCCCACCCGGCGGCCGGCATGGCGCATGAATAGCGACGCCGGGATGGTCGCCAGCATCGTGGCGGTGAACTGCAACGCCAGCGGCAGGGTCGCCAACCCCTTGTCGATCGCCAGGCTGTAGCCGACCAGCGGCGCGGTGACGATCATGATCGAGTTGCCCGACTGGGACAGCGCGGTGCACGCCGACAGCAGCCAGACATTCTTCTTGGTCGGATCGTGCCGGGCGTCTTCGGCCAGGGGGACATCGGTCGTCGTCATGACGACGACCCTATCCGCGACCGCGGCACCGGGCAACGAATGCCCTCAGCAACCCAGGGTCTTCAGGCCCATCGATCGAACGAACTGATCCAGCGCAAGGCCGCGGCCGATCGGGCCGTCGGGGTCGCGGCCACCGGATCAGAAGACCTGCTGGTCGACCGCCTGGATCAGCACCTGGCGCACCGCATCCCGTCCGAGGATCTCGACCGAGGCCTGCCGCACCGTCTGCCGCACCGTATCGAGCTGCAGCACGCCGCCGTCGATCAGCTCCTCGTGGTGCAGTTCGCCGTACAAGGCCGACATGTAGGCGTCGTGCAGCAGCGGCGAGATCTGAATGACACGGTCCGCGATCGTCTCGTCCGGCACCTCCAGCGTGAAAACGAGCGTGACGTGCTGGGCCACGCGGCCGGACCGGATCAGCGGCAGCCGCACGGGCTGGAAGTCGACGAACACCGGGTCGGGCGGCACGTCGACCACCTCCTCGGCCGCTTCGTCGGCACTGGCCTCCTTGGGCTGCAGCACGAACAGCCAGGCGGCGGCCCCTCCACCGCCCAGCAGCAGCAACACCGCACCCAAGATGAAGATTTTCTTCACGGTATTCCTCTCGGGCCGCTTTGCGGCCGGTCTTCAGCGTGCCGGAGAATGCCGGGCAACCGTTAAACGGGTCTTAAGGCCGGCCAACCGGCGCGCCCGCGCTCAGGCGTCCATCAACCCGCGCACATGCACCGCCACGCTCTCCGCCAGCCCGACGAGGTCGTAGCCGCCTTCGAGGGTGGAAACGATCCGCCGATCGCTGTGCCGGGCGGCGATGGCGACGAGTTCCGCGGTAATCCAGGCATAGTCGTCGGCACGCAGACGCAGATGCGCCAGCGGGTCGCGCGCATGGGCATCGAACCCGGCGGAGATGATGAGCAGTCCGGGGGCGAACGCATCCAGCGCCGGCAGCAGGGAATCCCGCCAGGCCGTCCGGAAGACCTCGCTGTCCGCCCCGGGCGCGAGGATGACGTTGCGGACATTGTCGGCCACCCCGCGCTCATCGGGGAACCCGGTCCCGGGATAGAGCGGATACTGATGACTGGAGGCGTAGAACAAGGCCGGATCGTCGGCGAAGACCGCTTGCGTGCCTTGGCCGTGATGGACGTCGAAATCCACCACCGCGACCCGTTCGACCCCCCAGCGCGCCCGCGCATGCAGGGCCGCCACCGCGGCGTTGTTGAACAGGCAGAAGCCGCCGGCCTCGGCCGGGCCGGCATGGTGGCCCGGCGGGCGCACCGCGGCGAACGCCGCCCGGGCCCACCCTTCCATCACCGCATCGACGGCCGCGACGGCCGCCCCCGCGGCCCGCAGCATCGCTTCCCGGCTGCCGGCACTCACCACGGTGACGTCATCGATGTGCACCAGATGGTCGGGCTCCGCCGGGCAGAGGTTGAGCATCGCGTCCACATAGTCGGCCGGGTGGACCCGGCAGAGCTGAGCCTCGGTGGCGCGGGGCGCGTCCTCCCGAACCAGCATGTGGAAGGTCTCGTCCTCCAGGGCTTTCTGGATCGCCCGGAGCCGGTCGGCGCATTCGGGATGGTCGCCGGTATCGTGCTCCAGGCAAGCCGGGTGGCTGAAGAAGGCGGTCTGCATGAACACACTCCGGAGGCCGTGGCAGGGAAACCGGTGATCGGGGCTCGGGCCCTGGGGCCGGTGGGAGCCCAGACGGGACCCTATAGCGTCCCCGCCTGCAAGCGGACTGTGGGATGGATCAACCCGAACGGGATCCACCCACACCCAGCCCGAGCGGCACGTTCAGTCGGCTGTCTGGGCCGCTGGCTCGTCCGCACCGGGCAGCGTGCGCGCGACCTCGGTCAGCCGGTCGAGCAGGCCGAACAGGGTCTCGACTTCCACCGGCTCGAACCCGCCCAGCAGCTCCCCCTGCCGCTCGGCGACCCGGGGGACGATGGCATCATGCACCGCACCGCCCTTCTTCGTCAGCCGCAGCACTCGGCGGCGACGATCCGCGGCATCGTGGGTGCGGGTCAGCAGCCCCTTGTCGAGCGCACTGGCGACCGCCCGGCTGACCCGGACCTTGTCCATGGCGGTGGCGCGGCAGACATCGATGGCCGAGCACCGCCCGGACCGGGCCACCACGGCGAGCAGCCGCCACTCGGTCACGGTCAGGCCATGATCGTCGCCATACAGATGGGCCAGGGAGCGGCTGAGATAGTTGGCGAGCCGGGACACCTTGTAGGGCAGGAACCGATCGAGATTGACGACTTGATCGTGCCCGTACGTGCCGGCAACGACGGCACCATAGCGTTCCTCCCCCGGGTCATCGCCCGGCAGGGAACCGGCAGAACCGTCCGTTACCAGTGCCTGCGTCATGATGACAGCTTAGGCGCGATCGCTGTAGCGCGCAATTGTCCCTCATCAAATCGGGGACAAAACACGTGCCAAATCAGGGATAAAACACGGTGTCAGGCCGTCTCGGACAGCTGTCCCAGCCCGGCCAGCCAGGTGCGCAGCGCGCCCGCGTCGGTGAAATGATGGACGTGCATGCCCATCGCCTCCGGCACGACCAGGTTCTCGGCCTTGTCGTCGATATAAAGGCAGCGCCTGGGGTCGACCCCGAACCGCTCGACGGCAAGCTCGAAGATCGCAGAATCCGGCTTGACCAGCCCCACATGGGCGGACACCAGGATGTCCGTGAACCGGTCCAGGATCGGAAAACGCGACCGTGTCCGGGCGAAGGATTCGGCTCCGAAATTGGTGATTCCGTAGATCGGTCCGGTCGCCGCCAGCGTCTCCACCACCGCGGACGTCCCGTCGATGGGTCCGGGGATCATCTCGTCCCAGCGATCGGCCCAGACGCGGATGCGTGCCTCCTGATCGGGGAAGAGCCGGATCCGTTCGGCCAATGCTTCGGCGAAGGTCAACCCGGCATCCATCCGCAGGTTCCACTCCGGCGGACAGACCTCCGTCAGGAACCAGCGACGTTCGGCCTCGTCGGCAATGACCTTGCGGTACAGGTGGTCGGGGCTCCAATCGAACAGGACACCGCCGAAATCGAAGATCGGCACAAGGCGGTCGCGAGGGGTCGGGGCCATGCTGGTCTCCGCGCGCGGGCAACCCCGCGACCTTGATCCCGCGGCCCGCATGCGTAAACCCTCAGGGCTCCGCTTTCGGCACAAGAGAGGTCTTCGCGATGCGTCTGTTCACCTATTTCCGGTCGTCGGCGGCATACCGGGTGCGCATCGCCTTGGCGCTGAAGGGCATCGACTACCATGCCGACGCCGTCCATCTGCGCCGCAACGAGCAGGCCAGCGCCGTCTACACCGCCCTCAACCCCCAGGGCCTGGTGCCGGCCCTGGTCGACGGACCGACGGTCCTGTCCCAGTCCCTGGCGATCATCGAATACATCGACGAAACCCATCCGGAACCGCCGCTGCTGCCGGGCAACGCGGTTCAGCGGGCGCATATCCGTGCGCTAGCCCTGGCCGTGGCGTGCGACATCCACCCGCTCAACAATCTCCGGGTGCTGCGCTACCTGAAGACCGACATGCGGAAGAGCCAGGCGCTGGTCGATACCTGGTATCGGCATTGGGTTGCGACGGGGCTCGCCGCCCTCGAAGCGCAGGTGAAGCGGATCGGGCGCACCGGCCGCTTCTGCATCGGCGACGCCCCGAGCGTGGCCGACATCGTGCTGGTGCCGCAGCTCTACAACGCCCGCCGCTACGACTGCGGCCTCGCCGCCTACCCGACCTTGACCGCGATCGAGGCCGCCTGCCTGGCCTTGCCGGCGTTCTCGGCCACCGTACCGGAGAAGCAGCCCGACGCCGAAGCGGCGCCGTAGCGGACCTGAAGGCGGATCAGCCGAACAGCGCGTCGATCGCGTCCTGGTCCAGAACCGCGTCGTCGGCCTGCGGATCGGCGGCGGCTTGGCCGTCCCGACGGCTGATGACCGCATCGATCGCCCCTTGGGTCAGTGCCTGATCGCCCCCATGGATCAACGCGCTGGCCAGATCGATAAGCTGGCGCACCTCCCCCGTGACGGTCTCCACCGTATGGGCCATCAACGGCTGCCGGTCGGCCGACAGGAGATCGCCGATCTCCTGCAGTCCTTCGGCCAGGCGCTCCGTGATCATGCCGACGGTCTCGTCGAACGGATCGCGCACGTCCGGAGGGCAGTGATCATAGGCGGCGATGATCAGGCTGCGGTCGCTCAGCACACCGGTCCGGAAATGCTCCTCATAGCTCAGCGGACGCCATGCCCGCGCTTCGTCGAGACAGTCGGGCATGCTGGGCGTGAGCTCGAGCAGCATGACGATTTCGTTGAAATGATTGAGATAATCCGTCGCCAGCAAGGTCGACGCGTTGATGTTCGTCCCCTGCACCAGCTTGCCGTAGGTGCGCGGATAGCCGATGAAAGGCCGGCCGCGGGGCGGCCAACCATCCCGGTCTTCGGATGCGTGCACGCAAGGTCCCATCGATCAACGGCATAGGTAGTCGGAACGGACGCCAATCCCAACCTGCAAGGGAATTCGTGGAGCCTTGGTTAATCCTTCGCCGATCCCGACCGGTCCGGCCATGACGGTGATCCGCGTCGGCGGATCCCGGGACGCGGCGATTCTACTCGAAGCTGTCGGACACGATCTAGAAACCCCGGCGATCGCGATGCTGAGCCCCCTGGCCGCGGGCGCCAGCCTCGGACCGCTCTGGTGGGCGGCGCTGCTGGCGGGTCTCCCGGATCGGCCGCCTCATGACCGACTGCTGCCGGTCCTCGACTGCGGTCCGATGACGGCATCGGCAGCGCAGGCGCTGGCCATCGGCCTCCCCGCCGTGGCCGTTGACGAGGGCCCCCAGGTGGCCAGCCTCCGGTCGCTGGCGCGATCGCAAAACGCCACCGTATTCGTGAACATCCGCGTCGACCTCGACTTGACGGTCCGGGGCGGCCGCACCCGGCTAGCGTCCCTGCTGTCGGCCACAGGCCGCGCAAGTCCGTGACCGGTTCGTGCGCATCGGCGGCCGCCCAGCACTTCGCCCGGCTCGCGTTGAATTATTCCCGGTCCTTGGGTAAGGGGAACCGGATCGTGGACCGGAAACCCGAGGCCGTTGGTGCCGAGGCCGGCCGCCTCGTCCCCGCCATCGCTCCGCCAGAAAAGGGCTCGGTCATGCGGCTCTCCAGTACCGTCAAGCGCATCCTCGACAACTACCGCAGCGAACCGCCGGGTGTCGTCGCCAACCTGGGACGGATGCTGATGGAAGGTCGGCTGGGCGGCACCGGCAAGATGATCATCCTACCGGTCGATCAGGGCATCGAGCACGGTCCGGCCCGCAGCTTCGCGGTCAACGATCCGGGCTACGACCCGCTGTACCATCACAGATTGGCGATCGATGCGGGTCTGAACGCCTACGCCGCACCGCTGGGGCAGTTGACGGTGTCGATCCCGCATTTCCCCGGCCAGATCCCGACGATCCTGAAGATCAACCACGCCAACAGCCTGTCCCGCCTGAAAGAGGATGCGGACCAGGCCCTGTTCGGGTCGGTCGAGGACGCGCTGCGGCTGGGCTGCTCGGCCATCGGCTTTACGATCTATCCGGGCTCGGACATGCAGTTCGAGCAGTTCGAAGAGGTCGCCGAGTTGATCCGTGAAGCCCGTGAGGTCGGTCTGCCGACGGTGCTGTGGTCGTATCCGCGCGGCGGCGACCTCAGCAAGGACGGGGAGACGGCCATCGATGTCGTGGCGTATGCCGCCCATCTCGCCTGCCAGACCGGCGCCCACATCATCAAGGTCAAGCTGCCCACCGATCATCTGGAGCAGAAGGAAGCCGCCAAGGAGTTCGAAGCCGCCGGCATCCCGATCGGCACCCAGGCCGAGCGGGTGACGGAAGTCATGCGCTCCTGCTTCAACGGCCAGCGCATCGTGGTGTTCTCCGGCGGGGCGGCCAAGGGCACCGATGCGGTGCTCGACGATACCCGGGCGATCCGCGACGGCGGCGGCAACGGCTCGATCATCGGTCGCAACTGCTTCCGCCGGCCGAGGGCGGAGGCTCTGGAGTTGCTCGACACGATGGTCAACATCTTCAAGGGCAAGGCCTGATCCCCGCAGGAGATGCCGGGCTGCCAGCTCTATCTGATCACGCCGCCGGGGCCGCTCGCTCCGGCGGCGGTGGCATCCGACCTCGCCGCTGCGCTGGACCGGACACCGATCGCGGCGCTGCTGGTCCTGCCGGAGAGCGCCGGCCCCGCTGCCGACGATCTGGCGCGCCTGGTAGCGGCCGTGCGGCCGGTGGCCCAGGATCGCGGGGTCGCTGTCTTGATCGACGGGGACCCGGAGCTGGCGCGCCGGACCGGCTGCGATGGGGTGCATACCTGTCCCGACGGACCGAGGGTGGCGGACTGCCGCCGGATCGTCGGTCCGGACGCCGCCGTCGGCTACAGTTGCCGCAACAGCCGGCATGGCGCGTTCGTGGCGGGGGAGGATGGCGCGGACTACATCCTGTTCGGCCACCGATCGATGGACGCACAGGCGCGCGCCGAGACGCTGGAACTGCTGGCCTGGTGGGCGGAAGCGATGGCGTTGCCATCCGTCGCCCTGGGACCCGACGATCCGGCGACCCTCAAGGCCTTCGCCCAATCCGGCGCGGACTTCGTCATCGTGGGCCCGTCGGTGTGGTCGCATCCTGACGGGCCGTCGGCCGGCCTGATTGCTGCCGCATCCGCCGTTCAGGAAACCGTTGTACCACGTCACGATGAGCCAGGCTCATCGTGACGCGGCAAGCGCACTCGCGTGCCCGAGCTCGTGCGAGGCCAGCCTCGCGGCAGCGCTTGAACGCAAAGACGGTTTGAGATGAGGCTACCTCGGCGCAAACCGGTATGAGTCACCGGGACCGGCGCTGCGGCCGGTCCCGCACCCGCATTCAGGCGACCGCGACAGCCATGACCACGATCCTGACCCACGCCAAGCTCGTCCTCGCCGACGAGGTCCTGACCGGCACCGTGGTGGTCGACGAGGGCCGGATCACCGCCGTCGATCCGGGGGGGAGTGCGGTGGCCGGGGCGATCGATCTGGACGGGGACTATCTTGTCCCCGGCATGGTGGAACTGCACACCGACAATCTCGAAAAGCACTTCACCCCGCGACCCGGCGTGCAGTGGAACGCGATCACGGCGGCGGTCGCGCACGATGCGCAGGTGATCGCGGCCGGTATCACGACGGTGTACGACGCGCTCGCCCTGATCGGCGGTCGCAAGGGCACCGACCGCAAGGACACGTTGATGCCGATGGTCGCAGGGCTGAAACGGGCCGGGGCGGCCGGTCTGCTCCGGTGCGATCACCATCTGCACCTGCGCTGCGAGGTGATCGAGCCGACCATCCTCGACCTCTACGCGGCGTTCCGCGACGACCCGGCGGTCCGTCTGCTGTCGCTGATGGACCATACGCCGGGCCAGCGGCAGTTCCGCCTGATCGACCAGTGGGGGTATTGGTATCGGGAGACCTACGGCCTGTCCGAGCGTGACGTAGCGGCGGAGATCGCCAGGCGGCGGGCGGACCAGGCGGCCTACGGCCCGCAGCACGCCGCCCGGCTGAGCGAGATCGCGCGGGCGGCGGCCCTGCCGCTGGCCAGCCATGA
>JANQKE010000157.1 GCA_028281265.1 Alphaproteobacteria bacterium
CGGCTGACCCAGATACCCCCGCGCCACACCCGCACCCGACACATACAGCTCACCCACCACACCCACCGGAACCACACCCAATCCCCGGTCCAGAACGTATATCTGCCGGCCGTCCAACGGGCGACCGATGGGGGGTGGGGTGCCATCCGGATCGAACGGGTCGGAAACGGTGGACGCCACCGTGTTTTCCGCTGGTCCGTACGCGTCGATGAACCGGCGGCCGGGCGCCCATCGGGCGGCGACATCGGCCGAACACGCCTCGCCGACGACGCAGATCGCCCGCAAGCTCGGATAGGGGCGTTCCGGCAGACTGCTCAGAATGGCCGGCGGAACGATCGCATGGGTCACCGCCGACCCGTCGATCAGGTCGGCCATGGCCGGGCCGCCCTGCTCATCGTCGTCGGCGATCACCAGGCATCCGCCACTGGCTATCCCGGTCAGCAGGTTGGCGATGAACAGGTCGAAACCGATCGAGCCGCATTGCAGATGCCGGGTGCCGAGTGCCGAGACCGGTGGATAGCCATAGGCCACCGCCATGCTGTGCACCATCGAGGCCAGGCCGCCATGATCGACGGCGATACCTTTCGGTTCGCCCGTCGAGCCGGATGTGAAGATGACATATGCCACATCCTGGGGATGCAGCGGCCGGATGCGGTCGCGGTCCGTCGGCATCGACTCCGGCCCCTCGGACCCCGCCGGCGTGCCGTCGACCGCTTCCACCACCGTCGCCGGCAGGGACGCGAACCGATCACCGGTCTCGCGGTCGACCAGGATCAGGGGCGGCGATGCGGCGGCAAGCATCCGCTCGATCCGCGCTCTGGGGTAGGCCGGGTCGATCGGCACCAGCCCGCCCCCGGCTTTGAGGATCGCCAGCGTCGCGACGTACAGATCGATGGACGGTTTCAGGCACAGGCCGACCGTGTCCCCCGGACCGATCCCGCGAGCGATCAGCCGATGAGCCAGCCGGTTGGCCTGTGCATGCAAGGCCTGGTGACTCAGCGATGCCGCCCCCCTCATCAGGGCCGGGCTGCCAGGTGGCAGGTGCGCCAGAGGCTCGGCGAGCAGATCGGGAAACAGCCGGTCGGTGGCGATCGGGCGGGCTTGGGTGGCGGCCCGCGTAAGCCAGGCGCTCTCGTCTTCGGTGAGGAGGCTCAGGTTCTGCAGGCGCGGCGCCGGTTCGCCGGCGAGTTGCCGCAGAAGCCCGACATACATGTCCGTCAGCCGGTCGGCCCAGCGCGGTGACAGGCGCGCGCCGTCGAAGTTGAGCCGCGCCGTCATCCGGCCCGCATCCGGTACCATGATCATGTTGACCGGATAGGTGCCCTGTTCGATCGACCGCACGGAGCGGATCGACAGGTGCGGCGGGTCGGTGTCGCCTTCCGTTTCCAGCGGGTAGTTCTCGACCACCAGCAGCGTGTCGAACAGATCCTGCCCCGGCGTGCCGCTCCACCCCTGCAAGGTGGCCAGCGGCAGGAAACCGTGGCGCCGCGCCGCGATCATGTCGGTTTGCAGGCGCTGCAGGAACGCCCCGACCGCGCCGGTTCGCGGCACGTCGACCGGGACCGGGAGAACGTTGATCAACAGCCCCACCATCGTGTCGGCACCGGGGAGATCTTCCGGCCGACCGGCCACGATCGTGCCGAACACGACGGTGTCGCTGTCGTTGAGCCGCGCCAGAAGGACCGCCCAGGCCCCGTGCAGCAGCGTGCCCAGCGTCACGCCGTCGGTCCGCGCACGGTCCGACAGCGCGGTCACGAGCGGCCGGGGCAGCGTCCGTTCCACGACCGCGTATCCGGCCCCGTCGGGCCGGGTCGAAAGAACCGACAATTGGCCGACCTCCGCCCGGCCGTCGAGATGCCGACGCCAATACGCTTCGGCCCCGGCCCGGTCTTGCCGTTCCAGCCACATCCCATAGCGCGCCGGAGAGACCGCCGGCGCCGGCGGGTCCGAGGCGGGGCCCCCCGCGGCGTACAGCCGGCGCAACTCGTCGAGCATCAGGCCGTTCGACCAGCCGTCCAGGATCAGGTGGTGGTAGCTCAGGATCAGCCGCACCGTTTCGTCGGTCCGTCTGACGGCCATCACCCGCATGAGCGGGGCCTGGTCGAGCGCGAACCCGGCCTTCCGGTCGGCCTCCAGGAACGCGGTTTCGCGGATGTCCTGCTCCGGCGCCGGTAGACTTCGCCAATCCTCGACCTGCCAGGCGAGAGGGGCGGCATCGAGGACCACCTGCACCGGCGTGTCGACATCCTCCCATTCGAAGCAGCTGCGGAGCGTGGGATGCCGGTCGACCAGCCGCTGTAGGCACCGGTGCAGCCGCTCGAGGTCCGGGCGTTCGAGCGTTGCGATCGTCTGCACGAAATAGGCGCCGGACTCCGGGTCCGACAGGGCATGGTACAGCATGCCCTGCTGCATCGGGGTGAGGTCGAGGATATCGACGATGGTCGCCATCGTCAGGAGACCCCGGCATGCTTGTTCGCGAGCCGGGCCAGGGCGTCCTGCTTGACCGTCCGGCTCGAGAAATCGCTCGTGGTCAGGGTCTGGTCCTCTTTGTGGAGGCAGTGTTGGAGGAGGGAGTGGAGGTTGTTGAGGGTGAGGTTGGCGAGGTGGTTGAGGGTGTCGGTGTCGAGGTTTGGGGGGCCGGACCAGTCGAGGCGGAGGCCGCCGGCATCGACCATGGCGTTGAGTTCGAGGGGGAAGGGTCTTTTGGCTTTGGTGTGTCGGTCGGGTCCGATGGGTTCTTGGGCCCATCCGGTGAGGGG
>JANQKE010000167.1 GCA_028281265.1 Alphaproteobacteria bacterium
CCTGCGTCCTAACGGACGCAGATAAGATGCTCTAAATCTTTGAAATAGATCAACTTATCTGCGTTCAGATGAGTCCATCTGAACGCAGGTTGATCTAGCATTGCCTTGTCAAACGGTTCGGCACAAGCGGTTCCGGTTGACAGACCTTCACAAGCTGATACGCCGCACTGTGCGCCGAGCCCCGCTGGTGGCCAGCCAACAGTGCTGAGGACCGAGCCTTGCAATCGCAACCTGCCATCGACATCGCCGCCTGTACGATCTGCGGCGGGATGGAGTTCAAGGCGGGACCAGGCGGTCGGCTGTTCAAGGATGTACCGCCCGTATGCGGGCAGTGCGGTTCCCTGGAACGGCACCGCGCGACCCGTATGATTCTCGAATCGCTTGGTGTCGAGCGTTTTTCCGATCTGTCGGTTCTTCAACTCAGCCTGGACCCGTCCATCGATCGAAACTGGTTCCGTTCCTTCGAGTACTCCATCTACGAGAACCATAACTCGATCGATATCATGAGCATCGATCGGCCGGACTCGGCGTATGACGTGGTGATCTGCAATCACGTCCTGGAGCATGTTCCGGAGGATCGCGTGGCGATGCGGGAGTTGTCGCGGATCACATCGAACAGAGGCTTTCTCTATATCAGCGTTCCCGACCCGGCCAACCGGGCCGAAACAAGTGACTGGGGCGAGCCGGACTGGACCCAGCACGGACACTATCGAGTATACGGGATGGATATCCTCCACAAGCTCGAGCAGACCTTGCCGGACCGGTACGTGGTCCTGATCAAGCAGGTGGATCCGGTCACCGGCCGCCAGGACGCCGGCTTCCTGGTTTCCAAGTCACGGCGCTGGCATGATGTCCCCTTCATGAACAAGATGCGTGCCAAGTCCGTCTGCCGTGCCGGACAGCCCTAGATCGACATGCGTTCAGATGGCCTCATCTGAACGCAGATAAGTTGATCTGCTTCAAAGATTTAGAGCATCTTATCTGCGTCCGTCCGGACCCCGGATGCTCTAGAGGGTCAGTCCCGGGCGCCCGGCAGCCGCTGGGCGTCGATCCGGCAACCGCCAATCTCCCGTAGCCCGACGCGGTCGGGCGGCAACGCCATGGCAGACCTCATCATCGACCGGCTGATCGACCTGGCAGCCACCCGATCGGACAGCGTTGCCTATGTCTTTCTCCAGGAAGGCGAACCGGCCGACCGTCTGACATTCGGCCAGCTTGCCGGCCGGGTATCCGCCGTGGCCCGGCACCTGCTGGCCGAAGCGAGCGCGGGCGATCCCGTCGGACTCGTGTTCGCCCCGGGCCTCGATCCGCTGGTCGCCCTGCTCGCCTGTCTCAGGCTCGGGCTTGCCGCCGTGCTCATTCCGCCACCGACCGGCGAGGCCGCCCGCGAACGGTACGAGGCCATCCTCAAGGACTGCCGGCCATCGCGCATCCTGTCGAACGCGCAGACCGTGGGGCGGCTGCGCCGCGGCCCCGACAACTCAGGCCGGGGTCCGCGCTGGCTGCTGATCGACACGGTACCGGTCGATCCCGACGGCGCCGTTCCTCTCGGCGACCTCGGTCTGGGCCCGCTGCCGGTGCTGGAGGATCTCGCGGTCATCCAATACACCTCGGGGTCTTCGGCAGAACCCAAGGGCGTGATGATCAGCCATCGCAACATCGCCGCGACCCGCACCTGCATCGATGCCGGCTTTGCGACGGGGCCAGGGGATCGCTGGCTGTCCTGGTTGCCGCTGGAACACGATTTGGGGCTGTTCGGCGGAGCCCTGCAGTCCCTGTGGCATGGGGCGATCAACCATCTGATGGCGCCGCTGTCGTTCTGGCGCCGTCCGTTGTCGTGGCCGATGGCGGTCGGCCGATACGGCATCACCATCAGCGGCGGCCCGGACTTCGCGTTCGCGCGATGCGCGGACGCCGTGCGCGGGCGGGACGTGGCGGCCGCCTTGGGCGATCATCGTCTCGATCGGTGGGAGATCGCGTTTTGCGGGGCGGAGCCGGTACGCGCGGACACCTATCGGCGGTTTGCGGATGCCTTCGGGTCGATCGGTTTCAATGAACGGGCCTATTGCCCCTGCTATGGCCTGGCAGAAGCCACGCTTCTGGTCTCGGGAGGGTCCCGGTACGATCCCCCGCCCCTGCTGTCACGGCCCGCCGCCGGAGACGCCGCCCACCCCCCGCCAGGACGGCACGGCACCGTGGTTTCCTGTGGGCCGATGCGGACCTCCGGCGGCGGCATGATCGTCGATCCGGAGACCCTGCACCCCCTGGCGCCGGGTATGGATGGGGAGATCTGGGTCGCCGGCGACAGCATCGGACAGGGCTATTGGGGTCGCCCGGCCGCCTCCGACGCGGCCTTCCGTGCCCGGACCGCGCTCGGGGACGGCCCGTTCCTGCGGACCGGCGACCTCGGTTTCGTTGCCGACGGCGAACTCTACGTCACCGGGCGGCTCAAGGATCTCGTCATCCTCCAGGGTCGCAACATCCATCCGGCCGATCTGGAGCATAGCGCCCGGACGGCCGCCGAAGCGGACGGGCTCGGCGCGATGGTCGTGGCCAATCAGAGCGATGCGGGCGGCGGAGACCCGGGCCTGATCCTCGTCGCCGAAGTGCCCGGTCGGCATCGGCACATCGTCGAGCGCGGCGCCGGCCGCCTGGCCACCGCCTTGTGGCGCGCGGTGCTGCGGCGCCATGGTGTGTCGGTCGATCGGATCGCGCTGGTCCCGACCGGCACGGTGATGGTGACCACGAGCGGGAAGGTCCGCCGTCGTGCAACCGTGGACCGGCTCACGGACGATCCGGGATTGGTCTTGCACGATTGGCGGGACGCCGCGCGGATCGCGGCGAACGCGCCCCAACGTGCAGCGGCGGTTGCCGATCTCTGCGGTCTCATGCCGACCCCCCGCCGGTCCGAGATCGCCCTGTTCGCACGGCGGTGGATGCTGGCCACCCTGGAGGCCGATGCGGACGACCTCGACGACGGGATGAGCTGGGCGGATGCCGGCCTGACCTCGGCTGCGGCGGTCGAGTTCGTCACCGATATCGAGCGGGCGACCGGGGTGACCCTGTCGGCCGACCTGCTGTTCGAGCATCCCACCCTCGGCTCGCTGCTTCCCCGGCTCGAGGCGGCTCTGTGTCCCTAGAAACGCCGGTCGATACGGACAGGGCCCTCGCCATCACGGCGATGGCATGCCGGTTCCCGGGCGCCGACGATCCCGGCGCGTTGTGGGACGGGATGGCGGCAGGCGCGGTCCGGACCCGACCGGTTCCCGTCGAGCGGTGGCGCCGGGATGACGCCGACGGGGATGCAAGCCCCGTGCTGACGGGGTTCCCGACCGCCGTGGCGACGATCGACGGCGTCGACCTGTTCGACCGGCGGCCGTTTCGCATGCCAGCCCATGAGGCGAAGGTGGTCGACCCGCAACAGAGGCTGCTGCTGGAGACCGCGTGGGAGGCCCTGGAGCGATCCGGCCGTTCACCCGCACGAATGCAGGGATCATCCACCGGCGTCTTCATCGGGCTCAGCAGCGTCGACTACTGGCTCCTCCAGGCGCGGGCAGGGTTTCCTGCCGCCAGCAGCCCCTATGTTTCGACCGGTGGATCACCGGCCGTGGCGGCGGGACGGATCGCCTACTGCTTGGATCTTCGTGGCCCCGCCCTGACGGTCGATACGGCGTGCTCGTCCGGACTGGCCGCCCTCGCCCAGGCCGGTGACAGTCTGCGCCGCGGGGAATGCACGATAGCGATCGTCGGGGCGGCATCCTTGATGCTATCGGGCGACGCGATGGCCGCGCTCTGCCGGCTGCAAGCGTTTTCGCCGGACGGCGTGTGCCGGGCCTTCGATGCGAACGCCGACGGGGCGGTCCGCGGCGAAGGCTGCGGGGTGCTGGTGGTCAGACGCCTGACCGACGCCCTGAAGGACGGCGATCCGATCCTCGCCGTCGTCAGGGGATGGGCGATCAACCATGACGGGCGGACCAACGGGTTGAGTGCGCCGTCACCAACCGCCCAGGCCGCCGTGATCGGACAGGCACTCGCCGACGCGGATCTGTCGCCCCGCGATATCGGCTATCTGGAAGCCCATGGGACGGGAACGGCCCTCGGCGACGCCGTCGAGGCGGCCGCGATCAACACCGTCTTCGCCGGCCGCGGCCGACCGCTTCAGATCCGGACGGTCAAGACCACGATCGGACATCTGGAAGCCGCCGCCGGTCTTGCCGGCGTCATGGCCACGGTACAGGCCTTGCGGCATCGCCGTCTGCCGCCCCACCCAAGGTTCGCCACGCCGTCGCCGAAGATCGACTGGAGCACCGTCCCGCTTTCGGTCGAGACCGAGCCGATCGCGTGGCCGAGGACCGAGCCGCCGACAGCGGGCGTTTCCTCTTTCGGGTTCAGCGGCACGAACCTGCACGCCATCCTCTCGGGTCCTCCGGCCGGCCGTTCGGCCGGGCGGCACCGGGGACGGCGGCTGCATTCCGCCGATCCGCCCCCCGAAGGTCGACCGGTGCTCTTTGCCGCATCGGCCCGGTCCCCTTCGGCGCTGCGGGCCCGGGTTCTGGGACTGATCGATGCGTTGCGGGAGACGGACGCGGGCCCGTTAGCGGCGACGGCGGCGGCAACCCGCATGATCTGGACCGGGATGCCCTATCGACTGGCCGTCGTGGCCTCGACGGCGGCGGAAGCCCGCCGCCGGCTCGACGATGCTCTCGGACCGGCGGGCGACCCGGCGGCGGCGGCGACGTATCGGCGGTCGCCGGAGATCGTCCTGTACCGTCCCACGGCCGCGGAGATCGCGCAGGCCCTGGCCGCGTACGGACGGGGCGGTGCTCTCGCGCCGACCCTGTCGACCATCCGGCCTGCGGCGACCGGCGGAGGGCCGGACGACGGCTCCGCGCCGGCGCTGCTGGAGGATCTGCTCGCCTTGTGGCGACGCCTGGGGCTCGTCACCGTCGCCGAGATCGGGGACGATGGGCCGGTCTCCAACCCGGATCGACCCGTCGGCGCAACGGAGCCCTCGGCCGAGCCGGTCACCCTGACACCCGATCAGGCCCCACCCCGGCCGCCCGGCCCGCAGACGCTGGTCCTGGCCTTGGGTGGTATGCCGCCGGCGTCATGGCTGGATCGCTGGCGAACCGACGATGGCGGGCGTCCGGATGTGGTGGCTTGTCTGCCGGGTCACGGCTCGCCGCTTCAGGGTATCCTCGAAGCCGTAGCGAGGGTGTACATGATGGGGGCGGATCTCGATCTTGCCGCCCTCGATCCCTATCCTCGGCACGCCTTGCCCCCGATCGCCTCCTACCCGTTCCAACGGGAGAGGTTCTGGTTCGATGCGCCCAGGCACGGTCCCTGAAAGCGGGCAGCGCCGATGATCCGTTCGGTCAAGACGATCGACGCCACCGCGATGCGGTGCACGGAAGACGCCACAGCGATGCGGCGCACGGAAGCGGTGGTCTCGACACCGTGTGCATGGCACCGTTCCCCGGCACCCGTGGATGATCCGAGGCCGCCCCGCAATGACGAGCCCGCAAGGCCAGACCAAACCGACGTCCGGACTGACTGCCATGCGCGAGTCCTACGACCGGGCGATTCTCAACCCCCGGCTCAGAGCGGTTTTCGGGCCTACGGACGCCTACAATCTCGGATTCTGGCGGCAGGAAGACGGAAACCCCGTCACTCAACTGTCCCAGGCCTGCGGCCGTCTGATCGAACGGCATTGCAGCCTCGATCCCGCAGCGGACGCCGTGGGCTGCGTGCTGGACGTCGGCTGCGGGCTGGGCCTGTCGACCGCGCTGTTCAGCCGCCACTATCGGCCCGCGGCCGTATACGGAATCAATCTGTCCCCGCACCAGTTGCGGCATGGACGGCGCCATCACCGGATCGACGGGGGGTGGATCGCGGCCGACGCGCTGCGGCTCCCGATCGCGTCCGGGACCGCCGACCGGATCCACTGCATCGAAGCGGCGATGCATTTCACACCCCGATCCGCGTTCTTCGCGGAGGCCGCGCGGGTGCTGAAGCCGGGAGGACAGCTCATCGTCACCGACGTGCTGGCGATCGCGGCCAGCGACATCGTCGCGCCGGCCAATCTTGCCGGTACCCTGGACAGCTACCTGTCGGTGGCGATCGGCCAGGGCTTCGCGCCGGTTCTGGCCGAAGACGTGTCCGCCGATACCCTCGATCCGTTCTGCCGGTACATGCAGCGCATCGGTCTGCGCAATGTCGCGCGGTACATGCAGTCCCGGCTCTCGGGCTACGTCATCGCCGTACTGCAGCGCCGTTCGGACATCGGGCGGGGCGAGCCGTCATGACCGACTGGCAGGCCGCGACGGCGCCCTGGGACGCGGCCGACATCCACCGGCTGATCCGGTCGGGCGACTTCGCGTCGGCCCGGGATCGCATCGAGACGGCATTGACCGGGAACCCGCACCATGTACAGGCCCGGATGATGCAGGTGCGACTGGCGCTGGCCGAAGGGGATCTCGAGGATGCGGCGCGCCAGTCCTCGACCTTGCTGCGCGCTCATCCGGACAACGGGTGGATCGTGCTGCTGCGCGTCGAAGCCATGGCCGCGACCGGCCAGCCCGACGCGGCGATCGACACCCTCGTCGAGCACCTGACCCCGGAGATCGCGCAGCACCCTTCGCTGGTCCAAACGGTCGACGGCTTGATCACGAAGGAGCGGAGCCTGGCCATCCGCGCGCGTCTGATCCGTCGTCTCACCCCGGTGGCGGCGGCGTCGCCGGCCGTCGCCGTCCGGCTCGCCCACCGGTCGGCCCTGGTCGGCCGAGTGCAGGATGCCGACGCGCTGTTGGGCTTGGCCGAACGGCATGGACCCCTGCCGGTCGAGGCGACCCCGCTGCGGGCCAAGGTGCTGATGGCTCAGTCGCGCTATCGGGAAGCGGTGGATCGCCTGGTGCCGTATCTGGCCGGCAAGCCAGCCGACCGCGCGGCGACACGGATCCTGATCCGGGCCCTGAACGGCGCGGGCGACCTCGACCAGGCCCAGCAGGTCCTGATCCGGGCGATCGAAGCCCAGCCCGACGACTGGCTGCTGGTCTATCGCTACAACCGGATGCTGCTACCGGCGGACCGCGACGCCTACATCCTCTCCGTTCTCGAAAAGGCGGGGCCGATCGAGGGACAGTCGCCGCTCTGGCAGTTCCAGTACGCGATCGCGGCCAGCCGGCAGCGGCCGCTCGGCCCGGTGGTCGATCTGCTGCGCATGATCGGCGCAGACCCGCATATGGCCCCCATGGCGGCGCCGGCGCTGGCTGCATTCGAGACGATCGACGCCGATCCGGCCGGTGGCGCTTGCCGGATCGATGCCGATCGCAGCCGGACCGTCAACGTCGTCCGGACCCCCGGGGCCGTCGCGACGCTGGTGGTGTTCGGCAGCGTCGTCGGCGGCATGGGCTATGTCGACTTCAACCTTCTGGATCGGCTGCTGCAGGACCTGCCCGCGAACATCGTCTATCTGCGCGACCCGCTGATGGCGGGATTCCTGCGCGGCGTTCCCGGACTCGGGGAGGATGAGGCGTCCGCCACCGCCGCACTCCGAGACCTGCTGGCGGATCTGGGGGCCCCGCGGCTGGTCACCGCCGGGTCGTCGATCGCCGGCTATGCAGCGCTGCGGTACGGTCTGGTCTTGGCCGCGGACCATGTCCTGTCGTTTGCAGGTCCCGTCGCCCTTGATGACGAGCGATCCGACGACGACACCCAAGACGGGGCGCCGGGCCACCGGGAACTGCGCGCCCTCACACCGGACTGGCACGACCTGGCCGATCTGGTCCGCCGGACGCCATCCTGCCGCCTGACGGTGGTCATCGGGACCGACAACGGGGCCGACCGGCGCCGGGCCGACCGGCTTTCCGACATTCCCCATGCGACGGTGATCGCACTCGACGGCGTGAGCCATCACTTTCCCGTCCTCGAGCTGATCGCCGATGGCCGGTTCGTGCCCGTGCTGGAGCGGGCCCTGACGCACCGACGGAGCGTCGACGATCCGGGCTCGGGCCCGGCGGCTCCCGCCGTCGCCGGGCCGCGGGATACCGACCGATCCGGCGACGGCCCGCCGCGGATCGCCGTCTTCGGGACCTTCGATGTCGACAATTACGGCGACGTTCTGTTTCCACTGCTCGCACAGGCCCGCCTGAAGCGTCTCGGCATCGAGGTGTCGGCGATCTCCCCCACCGCCGCCCGGCCGATCTGGCATGATGCCCGGCCTGCCACGGCCATCGCGGACTTCGCGACCCGTCCACGCGGCACCGCGGGCATCCTGATCGGTGGCGGCAATCTCGTCCACCTCAAGGCGTTTCCCACGCCCGCTTACGAACAGGCCGGGCTCATGCCGGTGGCCTATCCGGCGTTGTGGCTGGGGGCGACGGCCCTCGCGGCGGTGGCCGATTGTCCCATCGCCTGGAATGCTCCAGGGGTGATCGACCTGAGCGAGGCGGCACGCAATGCCGGCCTGGTAAGGTCGGCCCTTGCGGCGGCCGACCACCTCGCCGTACGGGATCGCCCAAGCGCCGATCTTCTCGGCACGTTCGGACGACGGGCCGACTGCGTGCCGGACAGCGCCTTCGGCTTGGCCGATCTGTGGCCCGAGGCGCGCCTGGCGGAGCGGAAGGCCACCGCGCTGCGCAGAAGGGGTATCGACCCCGAAACCGCTTATCTGGTCGTGCACGTCAAGGAACGATCGCTCGGCCAGATCGCGATCGGGGAGTTGGCGGGCCGGATCGACCGGCTGTCGGAGGAAACCGGCCTCCTGCCCGTGTTCCTGGCGCTCGGCCCCTGCCACGGCGATGCCGAAGTCGCCGTCACACTTGACGCCGCCTGCCGGTCGCCGACCGTCTGCATGGCGCGCCCCGAACGGCTCGAGGACATCGCCGCCCTGATCGCGGGGGCACGGATCGCCCTGGTGGCGTCACTGCACGGGTTCATCACCGCACTGGTCTACCGCACACCGGCGCGCCTGGTGGCGGTTCCTGCGCTGGGCAAGTTCCGCGGAACCGCCGAGATGGTCGGCCGCATGTCCGACCTCGTCGAGGACTGGCACGCGGCGCTGTCAGGCGCGGAGGCGGCACTGCGGGAGGCGCCACGGTCCGCCCCCCTGCCCGGCGACATACCGGCCGCTCTCGATCGGCACTGGCAGCGCATCGCCCGGCTTGCCTCCGACGAAGGCACCGAGGCGGCCGCCCGGCGACGGGATCGACTTGAATTCCTGCATCGGATGATCCAAGCGTCCATGCCCGGCCAGCCGATATTGACCATGCTATCCAGAGCCTTCGAACTCGGGAGCGCGGCCGGAACGCCCCCCTCCGCCCCCGACCGCTGACATCACCGCACAGCAGAGGTAATCCGATGGACACGCCGTCGACCATGCGCCCCAGCGCCGAGGAGGTTCAGGCTTGGCTGATCGATTACATCAGCGGTGTGATCGATATGCCCGAAGGCCCGTTTCCGGTTGCCGAGACATTCGACAGCTACGGGCTCGATTCGGTGGAGACGGTGATCATGGCCGGCATGCTGGAGGAGCGTTTCGCTATCCGCCTGGAGCAGCACGAACCGTTCGAGCACCCGACCGTGCAGGCCTTGGCCCGGTATCTCGCCGCCAAGGCCGACACCCCGGACGAAGGTTGAGCCGGTTGGGCGCTTCGGAAACGGCCGGGACCGGGACCGACGCGCCGGTCTGCTACGTCACCGGCATGTTCGACATGGCGAATTTCGGCGATCTGCTGTTCCCGCTGATCGCCCGGCACCACCTCGCCCGCGACGGCATCGAGGTCGTCGCCGTCGCCCCGACCGCGCGGGCCCCGGGGATGACCGATGCATTGCGGCCGATCGATGTCGGCACCCTGATCGCCGGGCCCTCGCCGGACCCGACGGCCGGAATCCTGATCGGCGGCGGACACATCGTACACGGCCATCGCATGGACATGCTGCGGGAGTATCGCGGCGGGGATCTCGGCGCCTGGGCCGGTGTTTCGACGTGGTTGGGGGCAACGCTGGCCGCGGCCTTGCGGGATTGCCCGGTCGTCTGGAACGCGCCCGGCGTGCCCCATCCGATGCCTGCAGCGCTTCGCGGGCTTGCCGGCCGGGCGCTGGCCGCGGCCGACTATCTTTCGGTGCGCGACGACGGGAGCCGGGACCTGCTGTCGGTGCCGGAGGCGGAAGGGATGGTCATCGTTCCCGACCCCGCCGCCGATATCGCCCGGATGTGGCCGGCCGACACCCTCGAGCCGGTCTTTCGCGACTTCCTCGCCCGCAAGTCACTCGGCATCCCGGCGTCTGGGACGGGCGCGGCGGCGCCTCCGCTCCTGTCGATCCAGGCCCGCCGCCGGTCGACCCTGGGGACCGAGCTTGCGGAGCTGGCGGCCGGGATCGATGCCCTGGCGCGGCGGCTGGATGCGGTGACCGTTCTGATCGGCCTCGGCCGAAGCCATGGCGATGATGCGTTTGCCCGCCGTCTGGCCGGGCATCTGCAAGGCCCTGCGGTTGTGCTCGACGACGCCGTCAGCCTTGCGGAGATCGCGGCCGTGATCAGCCGCTCCGGGCTCTCTATGGGGTCGTCGCTGCACGGATATGTCTGCGCCGCGGCCTACGGCACGCCGTCGATCCTCGTCGGTAAGCCCGCCTATCGAAAGTTCCGCGGCTTCATCGACCATATCGGCCGCCGTCACGATCTGGCCCGAGACTGGCCGGACGCGCTGGATCGTGCCGGTGGGCGGCTTGCCGGTCCGCTGAGGACGGAGCCTCTGCCCACCTTCGTCCACGACCTGCTGGACGGTCACTGGACCCGGATCCGGCAGGCCCTGGCTGCGGGGCCGGACGGCCGCCGCCCCGCTCGGATGGCCTTCGCCCGGGCCGCCATGGCCGCCGGGATGACGGCCGCGGGGACCGGCTGGGCGATGCGCCCCTTCGTCAATTCGAACGCGTTGGCGGCCGCCATCGACGGAAGCGATGTGCGGGGCATGGAGGTCTGGTAGACTGACGCGACGATCCGGTCGCCCGGGGCCGGGCCGGAGCAAGGGGGGAGCAGGTGGCGATGACGGTCGCCGGACTGGCAGCGGAACAGCGTCGAGCCTTCGCCCGCGACGGCGTGGTCTGGCCCGTCGAGGTGCTGTCATCGGCCGAGGCGGCCGACATCGTGCGGGAGATCGAAGCGATCGAGCGGACCTATGGCGGCACGCTGAACGCGTTCCTGAACGTGAAGCCGCATCTGCTGGTCCCGCTTCTGTGGCACCTCGTCAACGATCCGCGGATCGTCGAGCCGATCGCCAGCCTCCTGGGCCCGGATCTGTGCTGCCTGGGATCGAGCCTGATCGACAAGCCGGCCGGATCGCGGTCCCATGTCGCCTGGCATCAGGACGCGACCTTCTGGGGGCTGTCCCGGCCCGTCGCCGCGACCGCCTGGCTGGCCCTCACCCCCAGCACGCGGGAGAGCGGCTGCGTCCAGGCGCTTCCGGGCACTCATGGCTACCAGCGCGCGCACGAACACAGTGACGACGCCACCAACATGCTGGGCGCCCGGGAGCGGGTTTCGGCGCCGCTGGACCTGTCGCCGGCGGTCGACATCACCCTCGCACCGGGCGAGATGTCGATACATCACCCGCTGCTGATGCATGGGTCGATGCCCAATACCGCAACCCGGAGGCGGGCCGGGTTCGCGATCCGATACATTCCGTCGGACGTCGTCCAGGAGAACGGCACGGTGACCTCTATCAGAGGTCGAACCCCTCCGGCCGGCGTCATGCATCTCGAGCAGGAACCGGAAGGGCTGCTTCATGCGGACGCGCTCCGGCGGCATGCCGGAATCGTTCGACGGTCGGCAGCCGTCATCCGCGGCCAGAAGCGCCGCCATCTCGACGCCGTGGCCCGCGGCCGGTTGGCGGGGGACCGGAGGGCGGAGGCCACGGGGCGATGACGACACGCCTCAATCCCGAACAGCGGGCTCATTGGGATCGGGCGGGCTATCTCGCACCGCTGGAGGCCCTGTCGCGGGAGGAGGTGAGCGAGCATCTGGCCGTGCTCGAGCATCACGAGACCAGCCGCGCCGGCCGGCTGCCTCCGGTGCTCAACGCCAAGGCCCATCTGGTGCTGCCCAACCTGTGGCGCGTGGTCCACGACCGGCGCCTGGTCGACGTCGTCGCCGATCTGCTGGGGCCGGACCTGTTGTGCTGGGGGGCCAGTTTCTTTGCCAAGGGGGCGGAGGACCCGGCGATCGTGACCTGGCATCAGGACGTCACCTATTGGGGCCTGGACAAGCCCGATGCCGTCACCGTCTGGCTCGCCTTTACCGCAAGCGGTCCCGACAATGGCGGGCTCCAGGTGATTCCCGGCAGCCATCGGGAGCAACACAGACATCGCGACGCCCGGCAGCCGCACAACATGCTGCCGCTGGACGAGGAGGTGGATCTCGATCTGACCGACCGGACCGTCGTCGACGTCGTCCTGAACCCCGGTCAGATGTCGATCCATCACGCCCGCCTGATCCACGGATCGCCGGCCAACCGATCGGGAACCAAACGGATCGGATTCGCCATCCGCTATATCGCCTCGTCGGTTCGCCAGCGGGAAGGACCGGGTTCGGCAACCCTGGTGCGGGGACCGGATCCCGGCACGTTCATGCTGGAACAGGCCCCCCGGGCGGCCTTCGATCCCGCCGCCCTCCGCCATCAGCGGGCGTCCCTCAAGCACTTCGCCACAGCGGTTGCGGCCGCCAAGCGGCACGGGCCGGTCCCCGCCCCGCCTATCGCCTGAGCCGCGCCCGAAGATCCGCCTCCGCGCCCAGATCCCCGGTCTTGCTGTCATAGACCAGAGCCGGGACGCGGATCGCCCCCAGGGGCCGCTGCCGGATACGCCAGTAGTCCCGGCCGATCGCCTGCAGGACCTCACCGGCATCGGCGGCGTTGCTGGTGACGCCGCCGTGGATCTGGTGGAACGTCGCCTCGCCTGCGACCTTGACCAGGACCGCTCCCGGCAGCTCGACGGCGCGGCGACAGGTATCGGGGTTGACCGCCCCGCCCCCGGGCGAGGCGAATGCCGGGTCGTATCCCCCCAGTTCCCGCCACATCGTCCGGTGCATGAAGAGGGCATTGCTCTCCAGCATCGGGCCGTCGATCCCCGACAGATCGGCCGGCCGGCCGATCTCGAACAACCGGTAACCGTCGGCGGGCCACCCGATGGAATCGAGCAGGGCGTCCTCGTCCCGACGAGAATAG
>JANQKE010000178.1 GCA_028281265.1 Alphaproteobacteria bacterium
TCCTGCGTTCAGATGGACTCATCTGAACGCAGATAAGATGATCTAGTTTAAAGAGTTAGAGCATCTTATCTGCGTCCGTTCGGACGCAGGATGCTCTAGCTCATCCACTGGCCGCCATCGACATTGTATGTCTGCGCGACGATGTAGTCGGCTTCCGTGGATGCGAGAAACACCGCCATGCCGACGAGATCCTCCGCACGGCCCATGCGGCCATGGGGAACGCCGGCGGCGACCTCCTGCTTCTTCTGGCCGGGGGCCTTGCCCTCCAGCGCTGCGAAGACCGCATCGACGCCGTCCCAGTGGGCACCGTCCACGACGCCCGGGGAGATCGCGTTGACGTTGATGCCGTGGGCGATGAGGTTGAGGCCCGCCGACTGGGTGAGGCTGATCACCGCGGCCTTGGATGCGCAGTAGACGGCGACCAGGGGCTCGCCCCGGCGGCCGGCCTGGCTGGCCATGTTGATGATCTTGCCGCCGCCGCCCCGGGCGATCATGTGGCGGGCGACCGCCTGCAGGGTGAACAGCGTGCCGGCGACGTTGACGTCGAAGGCGTGCCGGTAGTCGGCCCGGGTGATCTCGGCGACGGGTGCTGCGGTGAACACGGCCGCATTGTTGATGAGGATATCGATGCGGCCCAGCCGATCAACGGTCGTGTCGACCGCGGCGTCGATGCTCGCCTGGTCGGTCACGTCCATGGCGACCGCGACCGCCGCCGGGCCGATCGCCTCGGCGGCCCGGTCCGCGCCCGCCCGGTCGATATCGGCGACGGCGACCTGCGCCCCTTCGCGGGCATAGGCTTGCGCAAAGGCGAAGCCGATGCCACGCGCGGCCCCGGTGATGAGCGCGTTCTTGCCCGCCAGCCGTTTCATGGAAGCCGCAGGCCTTCGGCATCGAAACGATGGATGCGCTCGGGGTCGGGGGTCAGGTGGATGGTGTCGCCATGGCGAAGCTCCACCTCGCCGCCGGCGCGGACGGTGACCGTCTGCCGGCGTCCTTCCAAGTGGACGTGAAAGAAGGTGTCCGAGCCCAGATGCTCGGACACGCCGACCGTCCCCCGCCAGGTCCCCTCGCCGGTCGACAGGGCGATGTGCTCGGGACGGATGCCGATGGCGTGGGCGCCATGGCGTCCGGCGTCGTCCCCCTCCAGGAAGTTCATCTTCGGCGAGCCGATGAAGCCGGCGACGAAGCGGTTCCGCGGCGCTCGATAGAGGTCGAGGGGGCTGCCGACCTGTTCGATCCGTCCCGCGCGCAGCACGACGATCTTGTCGGCCATCGTCATCGCCTCGACCTGGTCGTGCGTCACGTAGATCATGGTCGTTCCGAGCCGCTCGTGCAGTTCGCTGATCTCCAGGCGCATCCCCACCCGCAAGGCGGCATCGAGATTGGACAGCGGCTCGTCGAACAGGAACGCGGCCGGCTCGCGCACGATGGCGCGGCCGATGGCGACGCGCTGGCGCTGACCGCCCGAAAGGGCGGCCGGGCGGCGGTCGAGATAGTCGGTCAGATTGAGCACCGCGGCGGCCTGCTCGACCCGGCGGTCCTGCTCGGCCCGGTCCAGCTTCGCCATGCGCAAGGGGAAGGCGATGTTCTTGCGCACGGTCATGTGCGGATAGAGCGCGTAGGACTGGAACACCATGGCCAGGCCGCGCTTGGCCGGCGGCACGCTGGTGGCGTCTTCGCCGTTGATGCGGATGGCACCGCCGGTGACGTCCTCCAGCCCCGCGATCAGACGCAGCAGCGTGGACTTGCCGCACCCCGACGGACCGACGAAGACCACGAACTCACCCTCGTCGATCTCCAGGTCGAGCGGCGGGATGACCTCGACGCTGCCGAACGCCTTTTGGACCTTGTCCAGAACGATATGTCCCATTGGCCTGCTCCTACTTGACCGCGCCGAAGGTGAGGCCGCGCACCAGTTGCTTCTGGCTGAACCAGCCCAGGATGAGGATCGGCGCGATCGCCATGGTCGAGGCCGCCGAAAGCTTGGCGTAGAACAGGCCCTCGGGGCTCGAATAGCTGGCGATGAAGGCCGTCAGGGGGGCCGCCTGCGCGGCCGTCAGGTTGAGCGTCCAGAACGCTTCGTTCCAGGCGAGGATGAGGTTCAACAGGATCGTGGAGGCGATCCCCGGAATGGCCATCGGCGTGAGCACGTAGAGGATCTCCTGGCGCAGCCCCGCGCCGTCCATCCGCGCGGCTTCGAGGATCTCGCCGGGAATCTCGCGGAAATAGGTGTAGAGCATCCAGACGATGATCGGCAGGTTGATCAGCATCAGCACGATGGTCAGGCCGATCCGGGTATCGAGGAGATCCAGCCTGATGAAGATGAGATAGATCGGGTACAGCACCGCGACCGCTGGCAGCATCTTGGTCGACAGCATCCACAGCAGGATGTCCTTGGTGCGCCGCGACGGCACGAACGCCATCGACCAGGCGGCCGGGACGGCGATGACGATGCCGAGCAGCGTCGAGCCGCCGGCGATGATGATCGAGTTCCACAAAAAGCGCATGTAGTCGGAGCGCTCCTGCACGATCGCATAGTTCTCCAGCGTCCAGTCGAAGAACAGGAAGACCGGCGGGTCGGCGATCGCCTGCGCCTCGGTCTTGAAGCTTGTCAGGATCGTCCAGAGGATCGGGAAGAAGATCAGAAGACCGATCGCCCAGGCGAGGACGGTGTTGACGATCTTGCGTTCGGTGGTGACGGCGCGGGCCATGATCCGGTCTCCTCACCTGTCCAGATTCTTGCCGACGATCCGCATCAGGAAGATCGCGACGATGTTGGCGAGGATGACGGCGTAGATGCCGCCGGCGCTGCCGAGGCCGACATTCTGGCTTTCGAGCACCCGCTGGAAGATCAGGTAGGTCAGCGTGCGCGTGCCGAACGAGCCCTGGGTCGTGACGAAGATCTCCGCGAAGATCGACAGCAGGAAGATCGTCTGGATCAGCACCACCACGGCGATGGCGCGCGACAGGTGCGGCAGGATGATGAACCAGAAGCGCGACAGCGCCGGCGCACCGTCCATCTCGGCGGCTTCGACCTGCTCGCTGTTGAGCGACTGGATCGCGGTCAGCAGGATGAGCGTCGCGAAGGGCAGCCACTGCCAGCTCACGATCAGGATGATCGATTGCAGCGACGCCTGGCTGAGCCATTCCAGCGGGGTGAGGCCGAAGAACTCCCACAGATGGGCGAACAGCCCGTTCACCGGGTCCATGAACATGTTCTTCCAAACCAGCGCGGAGACGGTCGGCATGACGAAGAACGGTGCGATGACCAGGATGCGGACGACGCCCTGGCCCCACATGGGCTGGTCGAGCAGCAGGGCCAGAAGGATCCCGAGCACCACGGTCACGACGAGGACGCCGCCGACGATGATCAGCGTCGCCTGGATGCTGGGCCAGAAGGCACTGGAGGTGACGAACCGGACGTAGTTGTCGAAGCCGATCCAGCCCAGATCGCCGCCGCGCAAGGGCAGGTAGCGCTTGAACGAGAAGTAGAGCGTCATCGTCAGCGGCACCAGCATCCATCCCAGAAGGAGGATGACGGCGGGTGCCAGCATGACGCGGGCGGCGGTACGGGAATGCTGGGTTGCCATGGTGCGCTTCCACACCTGAAGGGTCGGTGCGGGGGATATCCGACCCGGTTCAGGATCCAGTCTTCCGGAAGACGAGGGGCGGCGTGCGAAGGGCCGACCCCTGCGCCTGGGGAGGATACCGGCTTGGATCATCCCGTATCTTGAGTAAAGCACTCAAGATACGGGAGAGATGATCGCTTCTAGATCATCCTGCGTTCAGATGGCCTCATCTGAACGCAGATAAGATGATCTAGTTTAAAGAGTTAGAGCATCTTATCTGCGTCCGTTCGGACGCAGGATGCTCT
>JANQKE010000182.1 GCA_028281265.1 Alphaproteobacteria bacterium
GCGCGATGTGGTGCCATCGGGCAAGCGGCGCAACGCAGCGGGCGGCCGGCACACGCCAACAGATCCGCCCGATAGTCCCTGAAAACGCTCTAATCGGCCCGGTCGAAGATCAGCCAGGTCCAGGTCACCCCGGCTTGCCGATTGGCGGTCCCGATCGAGGGACGATGGGTCTGCAGGATCGGGCGCACGCCCGCGTCCTCCGCCAAGGCGATCGTCTCCCAATCCGTGACGGGGAACATCCGACGGCCCGCCGGGACCGGGCCATGCCGCAGGGTGATCAACATCCGGCCCCCGGGAGCGAGCAGGCCGGCGACGGCCGGCATGGCTTGCCGCCGTTCCGCCGGATCCAGATGCATCCACACCCCCGACATCCAGACCAGATCGTAGCGCAGCCCCTGCGCGCGGACCCGGTGCAGGGTCGGCAGGCCGTCATCGATCCAGTCGATCGCCGGGTCGGGATGCAGCCGCTTCCCCGCCGCGCGAAACGCCTCGGTGGGCTCCACCGCCGTGACGCTATGGCCCCGTGCGGCGAAACAAGCCGCGTCCCGTCCGGTACCGGCACCGATGTCGAGGATCCGGCTCCGGCGGGTCGGCAGCAGCGGCAAGATGACGGCATAGGTGTGCGCGAAGTCCAGCCCTTCGTAGAGGTCGATCAGGATCGCGGCCTGGTCGGCATAGCCTTGGGTACCGGGGAAGCGCCGGGTGCCAGCGCCGGCCGTCGCAGGCGCCCATGCGTGGGGCGGATCCGTCACCGCATATCGGCCACGGCCGCGCCGTCCTCGCCGACATCGGCATGGGCGCTCCACATCGCGCGCAGGCTTTCCACCAGGGATTTGCTGCCGGCCTCCCCCAAGACGCCGAACACCTGTCCGTCGCACGCCAGCACCACCGGCATGGCCTTGTTCAGGACGGCCACGCCATGGTCGGTGAGCATCAGGCTCTTGGCCCGCTGGTCGGACGGATGGCGGGTCCGAACCACCAGGTCCTCGCGCTCCAGGGTCCTGAGCACCTGGCTGGTCATCATCGCGTCGGTCTTGCAGAACTGCGCCAGCCGGGACTGGGTGACCAGCCCGTGCTTTTGCTGAAGGTAGCCCAAGCCGGCCAACAGGATGAACTGCACATGGGTGATCCCGATCGGATCCAAGGCCGCGCGCTGCCGGCGCTGCCACTGATTGGCAACCTGCCACAAAAGGAAGCCGGGACTGTTCTCGGGACGCAAGGTCCGCGTCAGCAGTTCCCAGTTGATTCCCGCCCCGCTCTTACTCATCGGCGTTCCTTACGCTCATGCTCTGCCATGGCCCCTACGCCTGCTTAGGGTTTCGACGCCGCCGACACTACAAGGGGCGCGGTGGGCCGCCCTCCATCGGACGCAAAACCACACCGGCGACGACGGTATCCGAAGTATCCCATGCGTGCAAAGGCTCTCATGTCACCGATACGGCCAATTGATCAATTTGGCATCATGCGCTTGCATGTTGGGAGCATGTAAGCCGTGTCCGAGGTCTTGGCGATCGTAACTCCCGTATTCGGGATTGTTTTCCTCGGTTTCGGCGCTGCCAAGCTGGGCTGGTTCAGCGATCAGGCGACCAAAGGCCTGTCGCAGTTCGTTTTTGACTTCGCGATTCCGGTACTGCTTTGGCGTAGCCTCGCCGAAGCCGGCCTGCCGGCCGTCATCGAGTGGGAGTTTCTGATCTCATACTATGGTGGCGTAGCATTGGTCTTCGGGCTGGGGGTGCTGGGTGCCTGGCTGTTGTTCCGGGCACCGGCCCCCGCCTACGGCATTCACGGCATGGCCTGCGCGTTCTCCAACACGGTCCTGCTGGGCATTCCGCTGGTCCTGACGACCTTCGGTCCCGACGGGGCGCTGCCGCTGTTCCTGATGCTGGCCTTCCACGGATTGACCTTGTTCACGCTTACGACCCTGACGATCGAGATCGGGCATGGTGTGCAGCACGGCGGCGGCAACGGCCGATGGGCCACGGTGGCCGGGGTGGCCCGCTCCGCCGTGGTCGGACTGATGCGCAATCCGATCGTGGGCGGTCTTGCGGCGGGCCTGCTGTTCGCCCTGTTGGACTGGTCCATCCCGGAAGGGATCGACGGGGCGGCCGCACTGATCGGACAGGCGGCCACGCCGTGCGCCCTGTTCGCGATGGGGGCGTCGATCAGCCGATACCGGCTGGCCGGAGAGATCGCGCCGACCGTGTGGTTCAGCGTGGTCAAGCTGATCGTGCATCCGCTGCTGGTATACGGGCTTGCCGTCCATGTGTTCGCGCTGGATCCGCTCTGGGTCGGCGTGGCGGTGCTGATCGCCGCCATGCCGGTCGGAGTGAACGTCTATCTGTTCGCCCAGCGCTACGGGCAGGCCGAAGCCCCGGCCGCGGCATCGGTCCTGCTGTCCACCCTGGCGTCGGCCGCCACCGTTACGGCCGTGTTCGGCCTGCTGGATCTGGTGTGATGTGCGCCTACTGGCCGTCGGGGACGATCAGCACGCCGTCGATGATCGCCTGCCGCGCCGACTCGACCGCCGCCAGCATCGCGTCGGTCACCAGTTCGGCGTTGTTCTCGTCCAGGGCCACGCCGACCCCGTCCTCCGCCAGGCCCAGCATCAGGATCCCCGGCTCCCAGCTATCGGCGAGCGAGGCGTCGAGCGCCGTCTCCACGGCGACATCGACCCGTTTGAGCATCGATGTCAGGATCCAGCCCGGGTGCAGATGGTTCTGGTTGCTGTCGACGCCGATCGCCAGCACGCCGTTGTCGACCGCAGCTTGGAAGATTCCGAAGTTGGTCGCTCCCGCCCCGGCGAAGATGACGTCCGCACCCCGCTCGATCTGACTGATCGTCAGTTCGGTGCCACGGCTGGGATCGTTGAACGCCGCCGGCGTGTTGCCGACGAAGCTGACCACGGTCTCGATCTCCGGGTCGGCATGGCGCGCCCCGGCCTGGTATCCGGTGATGAACTTGCGCAGCAGCGGGATGTCCATGGCGGCAACGAAGCCGACCGTGCCGGTCTCACTCGCCATGGCGGCCATGATGCCGGTCAAGAAGCTGCCCTCATGCTCCCGGAACAGGATCGACTGGACGTTGTCCGCCTCGGCCACGCTGTCGATCAGGGTGAAGCGCACATCCGGATAGTCCGGCGCGATCGTCGCCAGCGGCTGGGCGTAGTAGAAGCCGACGACGATGATGTGGTCCGCCCCGCGGCTGACCATGGCGTCGACCCCCTGTTCGAACTCGCCGATCGCCTGGGGATGGAACTCCAGATAGCCCAGCCCGGTCTCGGCTTCGAACGCTTCGAGCGCGTTATAGGCGCTCTCGTTGAAGGAACGGTCGAACTTCTCCCCCAAGGCGTAGAGGACGCCGGGCGTGAAATCCGCGTCCTGGGCGAGGGCCGGGCCGGCGGTCGCCCCGATGGCGGCGGCAGCGCAGGCGGACAGCAGATGGCGGCGCAGGGTCGGCATGGTCGACGAACTCTCCAGTCAAGGCATGGGCCCCCCCAGGACGGGGACCCGGCTGATGTCGGACACCGGTGGCGGTGCTGTGGGTGGCAGAGGACGCTCGACCGCCGCCGGCGGCGGCCCCGCCTTGTTCCTGCGGTGCGTTGGCCGCGAGAGTTCCGCGAAGCGAAGGGGCTTGTAAAGGCCAAAGCCGGCGGCGCGGGCGGTGATCCCGCAACCCGCGGCCCGAACCGCCATCGCCCGATCCGGGCGGGCCGCCGGCGATCGCGCAGTGAACGGGACCGGACGCGCGGCACCCGTCGCGGAACGGCAACCCATCCGGCGGCACAGGTGCCACCGGGCGAACGAAGCCCGTATCCCGTTTGTCCGAGGAGCATGGTCGGAGTGAGTGGATTCGAACCACCGGCCCCTGCCTCCCGAAGACAGTGCTCTACCAGGCTGAGCTACACTCCGACCGTGGGGCGGGGATATATCGCCTCGTCGCACCGCCGGCAAGCCGCTTGCCGATGCGGCCGTCGCATGCCTCGGTCATCCGGCCGGGGTTCCGGCCAACCCGGATCGGCGGGCGTCAATAGGCCCGGTCGACGGCCGCGTCGACGGTGTCGAGGAGGATCTCGCGCAACTCTCCGGGGGCGAAGCAGCCCAGTGCCGCACGGGCCTTGGCGGCGTAGTCCCAGGCCCGGGACACGCTGGCTTCCAGCGCCCCGTGCCGCTTGATCAGCGCCATCGCGTGGTCGAGATCGCCGTCGGCCTGGCGGTCCGGCGACTCCATCACCCGGGCCCAGAACGCCCGCTCCTCCACCGCCGCGGTCGCGTCCGCCCCCCGCAGGGCCAGGATCACCGGCAAGGTCAGCTTGCCTTCGCGGAAATCGTCGCCGACCGCCTTGCCCAGGGTCGCCTGGTGGGCCGAGTAGTCGAGCACGTCGTCGATGATCTGGAACGCGATCCCGAGATTGAGGCCGTAATCCTTGAACGCCGCGGCCTCCCCGGCGGGACGGTCGGCCACCACCGGCCCGACCTCGCACGCCGCGGCGAACAGGGCGGCGGTCTTCGCCTCGACGACCTGAAGGTAAGCCGGTTCGGTCGCCGAGATGTCGTTGCGGATCGACAGTTGCAGGACCTCCCCCTCGGCGATCACGGCGGCGGCATTCGACAGGATCCGCAGCACCTCGACCGACCGCGTGGCCACCATCAGCTGGAACGACCGGGCGAACAGGAAGTCGCCCACCAGGACCGACGCCTCATTGCCGAACACCTCGTTGGCCGAGGCCTTGCCCCGGCGCATCCCGCTTTCGTCGACGACGTCGTCGTGCAGCAGGGTCGCAGTGTGGATGAACTCGACCGCGGCGGCGAGCCGGACATGGTCCTCGCCCCCATAGCCGCAGAGCCGGGCCGCGGCCAGGGTCAGCAAGGGCCGCAGGCGCTTGCCGCCACTGGCCACGATGTAGCGGGCGAGCTGCGGGATCAGCGCGACCGGGCTGTCCATCCGCGCCAGGATCTCCCCATTGACCGCCGCCATGTCGTCGGCGAGCAGTGCGGTCAGCCGTTCGACGGCCGAGGCGGCGGGGGACGGCGCGGGCGACCGCCGATCGGTGGCTTGTGGGGCGGCTGCGGTCACGAAGGAGCCTTTGGCTGAACGATCGTATCGATGGGGCCGACCGGTCCCATGGATGGGATGCCGGCATCGCGGCGGACGGGAGCATAGGGGCCGGCCCTTGCGGGTCAAGCGACAGCGATGCCGCGTCCCCCGCCGGTGGCGTCGCGGGCCGGGACTCTGTAAGCAGTATCGCGCCCGTCGCCTTTGGGGAGGAGCCGACATCCCGCATGGAAGAGGTACTGAAGACCACCGATCTGGTCCGGCTGTCGTTCGCGACGGCCGTCCTGACCGATGCCGGCATCCCGCACACAGTGTTCGACGCCCATATGTCGGTGCTGGAGGGCAGCATCGGCATCCTGCCGCGCCGGCTGATGGTCGACGCCGAGGATCTGGCCGCCGCCCGGCGGGTCCTGGCGATGGCCGAGGACAGCCTGCCCCGGGATCGGGGGTGAGGCGATGACCGGCCTCGCCGCACCTCCCGACCCCGGCGAGGTGAGCCACGACCAGCTCCTGGACGGGGCGGTCCAGCTCTATCAGCCGGCCAGGGGCTACCGGGCCGCCATCGATCCGGTCCTGGTGGCGGCGGCGACGCCGGTCGCCGCCATGGGCCTCGACTGGGATGCGGATACACCCTCGGGCGGCACCCCCCGTCCGGCGGCGAACGACGACGACGACAACGGGAACCGACCGCCGGCGAGGACAGTGCTCGATCTCGGCTGCGGGGTCGGCGCGATCAGCCTGTGCCTGCTGGCCAGGGTGGCGGGCCTGGAAGCCACCGGCATCGAGATCCAGCCCGCCCTGGCGGCGCTGGCCCGCCAGAACGCCGCTGCGAACGGTATGGCGGGGCGATTGACCGTGATCGAGGGCGACGCCGCCGCCGCTCCGGGCGAGGTCTCGCGCGCCCATTTCGATCTGGTCGTGATGAACCCGCCATTCGCCGAGCGCGGCGCCACGACGGCACCGCCCGACGACAGCCGGGCGACGGCGCATGTCGAAGGGGTCGCCGTGCTCGATGACTGGATCGCGGCCGCCCGGCGTCACCTCAAGCCCCGCGGCTGGCTCACCCTGATCCACCGCGCCGACCGGTTCCCGGACGTGGTCGCAGCACTGGCCGACGGGTTCGGCTCGATCAGCCTGCTGCCCGTCCACGCGCGGGAAGGTGAGCCGGCCGGCCGCATCCTGGTGCGCGCCCGCAAAAGCGGCCGCTCCCCCGCACGGCTGCTGGGGGGGTTGGTCGCGCATCGCGACGATGGCCGCTATACCCCAGAGGTCGATCACATTCTGCGCGGTACGGTGGACCTGTCGGCCCGGTTCGATGCGCGGCCATGAGCGATCGCCCCTAACGCCATCCCGCTATGGATCGACCTTGCGTTCAGATGGATTCGTCTGAACGCAGGTTGATCTAGGCCGCCGCGTCGGGGATGCCGTGCCCGGCGCGGCGGCGCCAGAACGGTGCATCCGGGAACCGGGTAACGCCGGCATAGGTGGCGGCCAGGCTGGTCCGGTACTGGGCGGCGTTGTCGGCCACGCCCCGGGCGTATTGCCGCATCGGGCTCCCATCACCGCGCAGGCTCGCTTCCCCGGCCCGGGCGGCATGCAGGCCCGAGGCGATGGCATGGCCGATGCCCAGGCCCGAGATCGGATCGAACGCCGCTGCCGCGTCGCCCGCCGCCAGCCAGCCCGGCCCGCCGACCGGCGCCAGCTCTTGCGAATGCGCGGCCCGCAGCATCGGCCGGGTGAGGGGATCGCAGGGGCCGGCCCGCGCTGCCGTCAGCGGTGCCGACAGCAGCGCCCGGTGCCAGGCGTCGGCATGGTGTAGCCCGCCCGCCCGCGCCAGATCGGCATCGGTCAACAGCGTCACCACCAGACGCCGGCCCGGCAAGGGGGCCGAGTACCACCAACCCTCGGGGGACGCCTCGATCAGGGTGGTCGCGGGGAAACCGTCGGCCGCGGCCGCGGCGTCGGTCCGCCGGCCGATCGCCGCGATGCCGATCAGCCCGTCGCCGGCCATCCGGCGCGCGCCCAGCCGGCGTGCCACCGTCGCGGCCCGCCCGCCCGCATCGACGATCAGCCGCGGGCAGACCATGCGGGCGCCGCCCGCTCCGGACAGCCGCACCCGCCAGCGCCGGCCGCCGTCGTCGCCCGGGTCGATCGCCGCGACCCGGGTGCGCAGCGCCACCGTCGCCCCCCGCCGCTGGGCGTCGAGCGCCAGCCGCCGGTTGAACCGCGTGCGATCGAGATGCCAGCCCATGCCGCGCGCCCCGAACAGGAAGTCCCGCGGCATGGGGTCCGCCGTGCCCCACGCCGCGGCGACACCCTGGGCCGGGTCATGCCCGTCCCCGGTCAGCGCCTCCGCCACACCGATGAAGTCGAGCAACGGCAGCACGCCCGGGGTCACCAGCTCGCCCAAGGCCAGCCCGGGCTCGCCGCTGCGGTCGACCAGCAGCACCGACAGCCCGGTGTAGCGGGTGAAGGCCAGTGCCGCCGCCGCCCCGGCCGGCCCGGCACCGACGATCAGGACGTCGACATCCGGGCCGGCCCCCTCGCTGTCCGGCATCGCCAGCCCCGGTCAGAGGCGCGGCCCGCCGGCGCGGGGAATCGCCCGCGCCGCCTTGGTGTTGCGGTGGCTGCCCAGCGCCTCGGGCTTGAGGAACCACACCGGCATGAAGTTGGTGTTGGCCCCGGTGATGACGTTCTCCACCTGGCCGACCGCGACCGCAGCCACCTGGAAGCGGTCGTGGTTGCGCTCGGTCTCCACGAAATAGGGGAACAGGCCCCGGCTCGGTCCGTCGACCACGTTGACCACGAAGCCGAGATAGGACCACGCGGCGATCATCTGGGAGAAGGTGTTGATGCCGCGGGAGTACAGCGCCTGCTGGCCGGCCGGAAGACCGGAGGCCGCCTGGCTCGCCACGGTGACGTCGCCGGTGATCACCTGCCAGGGCGACTGCGGCGGCCACCAATAGGCGTAGTAGGTGGGCGGCAGTGGGATGCCCTCGCCGGTCTTGTTGACCAGGGGGTCGGTGAAGTTGATGTACTGGACCGAGCACTGGAAGAAGTCGGCCTGCCAGGGGATCGCCATCCGCTTGGTCAGGTCGCCTGGCTCGCAGCCGGGACTGTCGGGTCGGGTCTCGTCGGCCGACGGGCTCAGCCCATGGGCGTTGTAGTACGCTTCGTCATGCGCCCGCTTGAGCGACAGGGCCCCGTCATAGATCGGCGGGTTCCAGCAGCTCCACGTCACCTCGATGCCCGGGCAGTTCGGCAGGCCCACGCAGTTCCCCACACTGGCGATGTCCAGCGGGTTGAGGCCATAGGCGGGATCCGGTGCGGGGTCGTTGGTGAACTTGCCTTCGGCCCATTGCTTGAGGAAGAAGAACTGGGTTTCGGTCAGGGTCAGGAACTTCTGCAACAGCACGTTGGTGACCGAGTTGTTGCCGGAGTTGAGCGGCAGCATCGGCGCGCCATAGCCCTCGGCCACGCCTTCGATGCCGTTGCCGGCGAACAGTTGGCCGGTCTGCCCGTTGCTGAAGTCTCCGGTGGTGCCGGGAAAGCGGAACAGCTCGGCATAGGCCTGACGGTTGGCGGCATTCTCGGCACTGCCGTCCCGCGGATCGAATTTCGGCGAGGCGAAGGCGAGCATCGACGGCACGTTGGCCACCCAGCGGTAGTCGCCCGGGGTCTCGATGATCGGGGCGATGTCGCGATCGTAATAGGCTATGTAGTCGTCCTGAAAACTCCCATCGGCATAGATTTTCGGCGCCAGATCGAAGTTGCGGACGGCCACGTCGAGCATCACGTCGGCCAGGGTGGAGATGTTAACCAGCTCGGGCGCGTATTTCGGCGAGCCGACGATCACCCAGGCCTTGGCGGTCACGGTGTCGCCATTGGCCAGGGTGATCACCGCGGTCACCTGGCCGTCGGCGATGTCGTCGTGCCAGGTGTTCGCGCCGGCGAAGCTGGTGATGTCTTCGTCCCCGCCGGAATGGCCGAAGCCCCCCAGCACCAGCAGCCGGCCCTGGGGATCGGTGCGCATCTCGCCCAGGGTGGTGATCTGATCGCCGTATTTGGGCTTGTCGGGGAAGCTGCCGAAACGGTAGTCGGCCGGAATGGTGTCGGCGGAGAACGGTGCGGTCTGGTCCGGACCGGTCAGCCGGCGCGGACCGGGATCGATGATCAGCTTCTGCCGGTCATCGGTGACATCGGCGTTGCGCAGCGGGACCTTCCGCGCCTGATAGCTGTTGTCCTCGCCGAACAGCAGATTGCCTTCGAGCTCGGTGAAATTGTACCAGGCCGCCTTCTTGTTGGCGACGTGCGCGGTCCAGGTGATGCTCTTGATCTCCGGATCGTCGAGGGTGACCTCGACGTCGCTGCCGTGCTCGTCACCCCGGAACAGGCGGAACCACGCCGCCTGGCGCTTGATCCGCCCCTGATCGTCCTTGAAGCGGTTCACCCGGACATAGCCACCGGCATCGGTCATCGGCGAGCCGTCGGGGTTGGCCTCGATCGGCCGGGCGCCGACCGCGTCGGGTTCGAGGTAGTAGCCGTGCGGGCTGTTGCCCAGCCGCGCGATGCCGATCGACGGATGGATATGATAGTGTGCGGTCATGGCGGGGCTCCTTGGCTTCCCGTTGGCGTCGGCCGAGCCGGTCATGGCGACTCGGTCATAACCGGATAGGAAGCAGCCTAAGCGGAGCACATGCCGGACGGCAACCCATACGCTCGTCCATCGGATGGAAATACCCTCCTAGAGCGTTTTCGGGTCTTGGGAACGTGAAAGGGCGCCGCCGCCGCAGCGGGGCCCATCCGCCCGGCCCTTCGGGTTGGCGTGTGCCGGCCGCCCGCTGCGGTGCGCCGCTTGCCCGATGGCGCGGCGCGACCCGCCTTCGCGGATCGATCCGACACGCGCCAACAGATCGACCCGATAGTCCCTGAAAACGCTCTAGTTCCGGTCCAGCGGCCCCTGGCGGAGGGCGTCGAGCGGCAGGCGGCTGACCTCCTCGATCACCGTGACCAGCTTCCGGGCGGCGTGGTCGACGGTCAGGCGGCCTTTCTCCGCCGTCGCCAGGCTCGCATTGCCGGCGGCCCCGGACGGATGCAGGTCTTGCGCCTGCCACGCGACCGCCGCCGGGCCGATGCGGTTGAGCATTCCGTACGCCGCCGCCATGTCGGCCAGGGCGGGGCGGAAATCCTCGGCCTTGTCCATCTGCACCAGGTCGGGGCGCAGATGCAGCATCATCGAGGTCTCGATGTCGCCGGCATGGATGCCCCAGCGGCGTTCGTCGTCGGTGTAGAGGCCGTCGGGCACCCCGCCGCCGAACCAGCCATAGCTGACCGCGACCATGCCCAGCCGCACCCGCAGCTCCCGGCAGACGATCTCCATCACCTGGGGCTGGCCGCCATGGCTGTTGACGAACAGGATCTTCTTCAGCCCCGCCCGGTGCACCGCCTCCCCCAGCTCGGTCCACATCGCGGTCAGGGTGGCGGCGCTGAAGGTCAGCGTGCCCGGGAAGGCGAGATGCTCGTTGGATTTGCCCACCGGCATCATCGGCAGCACCGTGAACGGCAGATCCGCCGGCGCCAGCTCGATCGCCCGGGCGACCACGCCCTGGTTGATGCAGGCATCGACATAGACCGGCAGGTGCGGGCCATGCTGCTCGATCGCCGCCACCGGCAGAACGGCAACCGTGGTCGCCGGATCGAGACCGTGGAACGCCTCATGGGTCATCTCATGCCAGTAGCGGCGGGGCAGGCGGGTCATCGGGGCGGGCTCCTGGAGGCGGTGGGGGCGGACACCTTCCGCGGACGGACGGCAAGGGTAGACAGGCGCGGGATGGTTGGGGTGAACTACCACACGCGCAAGGTTGCGTAATCACATCAATCGGTTCGGCGACCGGCCGGGCCCGTGCGGGACAAACGGGGCGCGAGACCCCGGTTTCGAAGGCGGACGGACATGGTCACTCTCTTCACGCCCGACGGCATGGCCAAGCCGGCGGCGAACTACAACCACGTCGCGGTCGTGCCCGCCGGCACCGATCTGGTGCTGCTGTCGGGTCAGCTCGGCGTGCGGGTCGACGGGACGATCCCGGAAAGCGTGGCCGAACAGACCGATGTCGCCTTCCAGAACATCGAGGCCGGACTGAACGCCGCCGGCTCGGGCCTGGACCGGCTCGTCCGCATCAACGCGATGGTGACCGACCGGCGCTACCTGGCCGACTACATGGCCGTCCGCGACCGCTATGTGGCGACACCGCCGCCGACCTCGACACTGATCATCGTCTCCGGCTTCGCCCGGCCGGAGTTCAAGGTCGAGATCGAGGTGATCGCCGCGATGTAAGGCGCCGGCCCGCCCGGATCGCCGGCAACACCCCTCACCACGCTCAGCGCAGCTCGCTGGCCCGGGGCAGAGTGAACACCTGACCGGGGAAGATCAGGTCCGGGTCGCGGATCTGATCCCGGTTGGCGTCGTAGATCACGGTGTAGAGGATCCCCTTGCCGTATACCCGGCGGGAGATCGTCCACAGATTGTTGCCGGGCTGAATGGTGACGGCCGTGATCTCATCGGCCGCGGTGAAGGCGCGCAGGAAACGGGTTTCGGCCCGTGCCACCACCCGCCCGGCAGGGTCGATCTGGTCGACCCGCAGATCGTAGGTCCCGGGCGGGACCCGGGTCTCCAGCTCGATCGAATAGACCCCCTCGGGATCGGCGATACCCTCGGCCACCCAGAAGCCGTCGAGATAGATCCGGACGATGCCGTCGGGCCGCGTGCGTCCGCTGACGAACACCCGGCCGTCACCGTCGTAGTCGACCACCTCGATGATCACCCAGGGCCGATCGTCACCCACGGGCGGAGCCACCACGGGCGGGCTCAGGGGGGCGGTCGGCAAGGGCGCCTGCACGATCTCGGCCGGCCCCAGTCCGGCAGCCGGGGCGAGCAGCGCCATCGCCTGATCGCTGCTGCGCCGTTCGGGCACGAACAGGATGGCCGCCGTGTCGCCGGGCACGACGCGACCGTCGGGCAGCCGGGCGGCGAAGGTCAACGCGTAGGCACCGGGGGCGAGCGGTCGTGCGGCGACATACACCCAGTCCCCCGACCGGCCGGACGCCGCCGTCCCCAACGGCGACCCGTTGGCGGTGATCTCGATGGTCGCATCCGCCGGGCCGCCGCCGGCCACGGTCAGCCAGCCCTCGGCCGTCACGCGCAGGGCATCGATCCGGATCGGCGCCGTCGGCGCCGGTTCGGGCAGCGTGCGGAGTGCCGCCGGCGGGGCCGGCTGCGGCGCCCCCGCTTCGGGGACTCGCCCGTCGGACGGTGCGAGGGGCTCCGCCGCGGGAACCGGGGAGGCGGGTGCCGCGGCCGGGGCGGATGGCACGGTCGCCGGCGCGTCCGGCGGCAGGCCCGCCACCGGTCCCGGGGGGTCTGCCGTCGCCCGGGTCGGTGGTTCCGGACCCGGCCGCTCCGCCGCGGGGGGAGCGGCTCGAGGGCCCGGCGCCGCGGTCGCCGGCTCCGGGAGGGATGGCACCGGTGTGAGGGCCGATGGCACGGGTTGGCGCGGCACGGTCGCCGGGGACGGGACGGCGGGTACGGGCGGAGGGCCACCGGCCACAGGCGCAGGCATGTCCGTCGCGGGGGGCGGGCTCGGTGCGGGGGCGGCAGGGGCGGCCGGCGCCGGAACGGATGGCGGTTCGGGTGGGGCGGCGGGGGCCGGCTGTCCGGCCGTCGGTCGCGCCTCGACGATCGGCGGCGGCTCCATCGCCGGGGGGCGGCTCTCTTCGACCGCCGGCGGAACCGGTGGAGGAATGGGGGCCGGCCCGGTGCCCGGCACCGGCGCCGACCGTGCCGAATCGGGCCCGGCGGTCGTCTCGGCCGGTGGTGAGTCGACCGGGCGATCGGCCGGCGGCCTGGCCGGGAGGAGAGCGCGGGCCCCGGGCACAGCGATGTCGGCCGTCGGCGGTTCGTCGGGCCGGGTCGGAGGTGGCGTCGGCGCCGGGAGTGCCGGTGCCGCAGCAGGTGGCGGTGCCGGAGGGAACGGCGGCGCCGCGGGGCCACGATCGTCCCCCCGGTCCACCGACCCGGGTGCCGGTGCCGTCGGCAAGGGGGATGGGATGGCCGCCGGTTCTCCCCCGGCCGGTGGTGAGGACGAGTCCGCCGGTTCGGCCGGCGCTGTCGAGGGCACCGTAGCCGGTGCCGCGGTCGAGGGTACCGCTTCGTCGTCGTCGTCCGCGCGCGCCGGAGCCGGCGGGTCATCCGGCCCGGGCTGCGCCGGCGGGGCGGCGGGGACGGCGAGGACCGCTCTCCCCGGCGAAAAGGCCGGCGGCACGTCGTCGATGTCGGTCTCGGGGGCCGGGGCGGGTACCGGTGCCGTCGGCAGCATCGGGCCTGGCCGCAGGGTCAGCGAGCCGGCGGGTATCGGTGTGTCCGGCAGACCGGTTGGCGCCGGTCCCGGCATGCCGGTCGCGGCGGCGGGATCGGCCGGTGCGGGCACGGGGGCGGTCGGCAGGGCCAGGTCTGGGGCCGGGGTCAGCGTGACGGCGGGCGGGAGCGTCTCGACCGCGTCCGTCCGGGCCGGCGGCGCTGTCTCGGCCGCGGCGGCGGGGTCGGCCGCGGCGGGCACGGGGACGGTCGGCAGGGCCAAGACCGGGGCCGGGGTCAGCGTGACGGCGGGCGGGGGCGCCTCGACGGTGGCCGTCCGGGCCGGCGGCGCTGTCTCGGCCGCGGCGGCGGAGTCGGCCGGTGCCGGCACGGGGGC
>JANQKE010000044.1 GCA_028281265.1 Alphaproteobacteria bacterium
TCATCTGAACGCAGATAAGATGATCTAGTTTAAAGAGTTAGAGCATCTTATCTGCGTCCGTTCGGATGCAGGATGCTCTAGCACCACAGCCGGGCGGGCTCCGAGTCCCAGAGCGCCATTTCATAGGCCCCGATTTGGAGCTGAGCCAGACCCACACCTGGCGGTCCGGGCGCCTCAAGGCGTGCTTGTCACCACGCACCCAGCAATCTGAACAGTGGAGGAAGGAAGTCATGCAATTCAACAGAGATGAGTTGATCGCCGCCTACCGGTCGATGCGAACAATCCGAGACTTCGAGGAACGGGTCGCCGAAGAATTTTCTTCAGGGGGCATTCCCGGCTTTGTTCACCTCTATGCCGGTGAAGAAGCTTCGGCCGTGGGCATCTGCGCGCATCTCGACGACCGTGATGTGATCGCCAGCACTCACCGGGGGCATGGCCACTGCATCGCCAAGGGCGTCGATGTGAGGGGCATGATGATGGAGATTTACGGCCGCCGTGGCGGCGTGTGTGGCGGTAAGGGCGGATCCATGCATATCGCGGACCTGAGCAAGGGGATGCTTGGCGCGAACGGCATCGTGGGCGGCGGCCCGCCCTTGATTTGCGGCGCTGCAGTCACGGCGAAATACAAGAAGACCGGCGGCGTCGCCGTGGCGTTCGTTGGTGACGGCGGGTCGAACCAGGGCACCACACTGGAATCCTTCAACCTCGCCAATGTCTGGAAGCTACCCGTGCTCTTCGTGGTCGAAGACAACGGTTATGCCGAGGCCACGTCTTCGAAGTGGTCGGTTTCCGGGTCGCAGCTCGACCGCGCGACGGGCTTCGGCATGCCGGGCGTTGCCGTGGACGGGCATGACTTCTTCGCCGTTCACGAGGCTGCCGGTGAAGCCATCGCGCGGGCCCGGGCTGGAGAAGGCCCGAGCCTGTTGCATGTCTCGCTCAATCGCTTCTTCGGCCATTTCGAAGGCGACGCAATGACCTATCGGGGCGACGGAGAGATCGAAAGGATCCGCGCGGACAAGGACAGCCTCAAGATCTTCCGCCAGCGCGTCACCGAAATGGCGCTCCTCGAGCACGAGCAGCTCGACGCTGTGGACGCCGAAATCGCGAAACTGATCGACGATTGCGTCAAGGATTCGGAGAAGGCGGCCCCGCCGACCCAAGCCGATCTCACCACTGACGTTTACGTCGCTTACTAAGGGAGGCTTTTGACATGGCGAAGAAATCATATCGCCAGGCGATCAACGAAGCGATTGCCCAGGAGATGCGTCGCGACGAGAACGTGCTCGTTTGGGGCGAAGACAATGCCGGCGGCGCGGGCGCGGACGGCGAGGACGACGCGTGGGGCGGGGTGTTCGGCGTCACCAAAGGTCTCTATCCGGAATTTGGTCCCGAACGCGTGCTCGACACGCCGATCAGTGAGAGCGCCTTCATCGGCGCCGCCGCCGGTGCCGCGGCGACGGGACTCCGACCGATCGCGGAGCTGATGTTCGTCGACTTCATGGGGGTCTGCTTCGACCAGATCTTCAATCAGGCGGCCAAGTTCCGTTACATGTTCGGCGGCAAGGCGGTCACGCCGATGGTCATCCGCACCATGTATGGCGGCGGCTTCCGGGCGGCGAGCCAGCACAGCCAATGCCTCTATCCGGTCTTCACCCACATCCCCGGCCTCAAAGTCGTCGTGCCGTCCTCGCCCTACGAGGCCAAGGGGCTGATGATCCAGTCGATCCGCGACGACGATCCCGTGGTCTTCTTCGAGCACAAGGTCATGTACGACGAAGAGGAGGAGGTTCCGGACGACGCCTATACCATCCCCTTCGGCGAGGCCAATCTGACCCGTGAAGGTGATGACGTGACCATCGTTGCCTTTGGCCGGATGGTCGGGTTTGCCAACCAGGCCGCCGATACGCTCGAGAAAGACGGCATTTCCTGCAATGTCGTGGATCCCCGCACCACCTCACCCCTCGACACCGATACGATCATCGAGTGCGTCGAGGAGACGGGACGCTTGGTCATCGTCGATGAATCATATCCGCGATGCTCCATGGCCTCGGACGTATCCGGCATTGTGGCGCAGGAGGCCTTCAAGGCCCTGAAAGCGCCGATCCAGATGGTCACGCCGCCGCACACGCCCGTGCCGTTCGCACCGGAGCTGGAAGACGCCTATCTGCCCGACGCCGCGAAGATCGCAGCGGCGGTCAGGACGACGATGGCCTAACCGTGCCTAGCCAGGGTGTCGGCCGACTGTCGGTCGACAACCCGGCGACTCTCTTCTTCTTCAAAATCGGAGAGGACCCATGTCCGGACGTTTGAGTGGACAACGCATCATCGTCACGGGTGCCGGGCGCGGCATCGGTGCTGAAATGGCAAAAGCCCTCGCAGCGGAAGGCGGCAGCGTTCTCATCGGCGATATCGACGAGGAGATCGCGCGGGAAACCGCAAATGCCATCACGATGGCCGGTGGCAAGGCAGCACCTTGCAAGGTCGACGTGCGTGACCGCGCCAGTGTCGCCGCGATGATCGCGGCCGCGGTCGATGCCTTCGGCGGCCTCGATACGATCTTCAACAACGCCGGCATCGCCCAGGTGCGCAAGTTCCTCGACATCTCCGAGGAGGACTGGCGCGCGGTGATGGACGTCAACGGCCTCGGTGTCCTCATCTGCATGCAGGAAGCCGTCAAGGTGATGCTCAAGCAAGGCAGTGGTGGCTCGATCGTCAACACCGCCTCGATCGCCGGCAAGCAGGGCTACGAGCCGCTGGCTCACTATTCGGCCAGCAAGTTCGGGGTTGTCGCTCTGACCCAGACCGCCGCCCGGGCATTCGGTGAATACGGCATCCGGGTCAACGCGATCTGCCCGGGCGTCGTCGCCACGGATATGTGGAAGCTCATCGACCAGGGCTTCCGCGACACTGGCCTGTCCACATCGGAAAACGAGGCCTTCAACAGCTTCGCCGAGACGGCGCTTCTGGGGCGCGCCTCCCAGCCGGATGACATGGCGGGTGTGGCGACGTTTCTCGCGTCCGCGGACTCTGCCTTTATGACCGGCCAAACGCTTCTTGTCGACGGTGGGATCGTTCTCGACTGAGGTGCGTACCGCCAGGAGCAAAAGCAATGCAAGACAAGATCATCCCCATCGTCATGCCCAAGTGGGGCCTGGCAATGACCGAAGGCGCGCTGACCACCTGGAGTATCGAAGAAGGGGTCGAGGTCGCGCCTGGCGCCGAAATTGCCGAAATCGAAACTACGAAGATCACCAATGTCTTCGAGGTGTCCGTATCGGGCCCCGTACGCCGACTTGTTGCCTCGGAGGGTGAGACACTACCGGTCGGCGCGTTGCTTGCGGTCGTTGCCGACCCCACCGTTTCCGATGCTGAGATCGACGCCTACATCGCCGAGTTCCAAGCCAATTTCGTGCCGGAGGAAGATGGCGGCGACGACGGACCGGAACCCGAAACCATCGAGATTAGCGGCCGGTCGATTTCGTACCTCGCCATGGGTCCGGGCGAGGGCGATGTGGTGCTCCTGATCCACGGCTTCGGGGCTGACGTGAACGGTTGGATGTTCAACCAGCCGGCGCTGGCGGAAAAACGCCAGGTCATCGCCCTCGATCTTCCCGGACATGGGCGCTCCGCCAAGAATGTCGGCTCCGGTGAGGTCGCCTTCTTCGGCGAGATCGTGGCTGATTTCATCGGCCAGAAAGGCTTCGAGCGAGTTCATCTGGTTGGCCATTCGCTCGGAGGCGGCGTCGCTCTGCAGGCCGCCAGTCATCCAAGCGTCGTATCGCTCACGATCATTGCCCCGGTCGGTTTCGGTAGGGAGATCAATACCGGGTTCCTCGAGGGTTTCCTCGCGGCCAAGCGGCGCAAGGCGTTACAGCCGGTGCTCGAGCAGCTGGTCGCCGATCCGGGCCTGATCAGCCGGGACATGCTGGAAGACGTTCTGAAGTTCAAGCGCATGGACGGCGTGGAGACGGCACTTAGGACAATCATCTCGGCGAGTTTCGACGACGGGTCTCAAACCATCGATCTGCGCGGCGCGCTCGCAAGTCTCTCGATTCCGGTCACCGTGATCTGGGGTAAGGCCGACCAGATCATCCCGGCCGGCCATTCCGAGGGTTTGCCGGCGGGAGTGGCGGTCGAGATCATTCCGGATGCCGGACACATCCCGCAAATGGAAGCCTCCGCGAAGATCAACGATCTCATCACGGCAACGCTCGGAAAGGCATAGGGCGATCACAGCGAACTAAAGCGATCATGTCATTCAGCAGTTCATCGCGCAGTCTCCCGTTGAAGCTCTCGATGAAGGTATTCTGCTGGGGCTTGGCCGGCGCGATGTAGTGCCAGGTCACGCAGGTCCGGTTCTGCCACGCGAGCATGGCTCGGCCGGTCAGTTCGCTGCCGTTGTCGCTGACGATGCTCAGCGGTTTGCCGTAGAGCCGGACGACGGCATCGAGCTCCCGGGCGATCCGTTGGTCCGGGATCGACGTGTCGGCGACCAGCGCCAGTCACTCCCGCGTGTGATCGTCGATCCCTGACAGGAAGCGGAAGCGCCGGCCGGCCCCGAAGACATCCGACAGGAAGTCGAGCGACCGGCGTTGCCCGGGAGCGTCGGGAACCGGCATCGGCGGCCCGCTTGCGGCCCTTGCGACGACGCACCGACAACGGCTCTTCGCGATACAGCCGCCGCAGCTTGTTGTGGTTCATGACGGTCCCTTCGCGTTCCAGCATCAGGCCGATCCGGCGGTAGCCGAAGCGGCGGCGCTCACCGGCGATCGCCCGCATACGGGCTCGGATCTCCGGATGGTCCGGGGCTCGTTCACGCCGGACGGTCTTTGGATCGACGCCGACCAGTCGGCAGGCCCGGCGCTGGGCGAGATCATGGGTCGACATCGCCCGGAGCGCCGTGGCCCGTCGCGACTGGGGCGTCGTCAGGGCTTCCCCAACAGATCCTTCAGAACCGCGTTGTCGAGCATGGCATCGGCCAGCAGCTTCTTCAGCCGGGCGTTCTCAGCCTCCAGCGTCTTCAGGCGCCGGGCCTCCGATACGTTCAGCCCGCCGAACTTGGCCTTCCACTGGTAGAATGTCGTCTGGCTGACGCCGTGCCGCCGGCACATCTCGGCCGTCGACAGCCCGCGCTCCTGCTCGGCAAGGACCGCGATGATCTGCTCTTCCGTGAACCTGCTCTTGCGCATCGTCCGTCTCCTCTGCGACGGACTCCCTTATAACCAAGGGATCAAACCGGGCTCAGGTCAATCCAGGCAACACCAAGACCTTACCAGAATGGGGATGGTTTTGGATCGTCACATCGACACCGTAAACGTCCCAAAGCAACGCGGGCGTCAGAACGTCCTCTGGCTCGCCGAGCGCCACCACACGCCCGTTGTTCATCAAGCAAAGCTGATCACAAAACATCGCCGCGAGGTTCAGGTCGTGCAGCGCCGCGATGACGGTGACCCCGACTTCTCGCAGGAAGCTCAAAAGGGAGAGTTGATACCGGATGTCGAGATGGTTCGTCGGCTCATCCAGCACCAGGATTTGAGGCTGCTGCACAAGTGCGCGCGCCAACAGGACCCGCTGTCGCTCACCGCCGGACAGCGTTCGGAAGGCACGGTGCTGGAAGTTTTCCAGACGTTGCAGGGTGATGGAGGCATCGATCAGCGCTGCGTCATGCTTGGTGTCCGGCTCTAGCAATGCCTTGTGCGCCGATCGGCCCATGGCGACCACATCGCGGACCGTCAAGGGAAACTCGGTGGGCATATCCTGCAACACGGCGCCGACATGCTGCGCAACCCAGGTCGCCGAGCGTTGCCACACGTCTTCACCGTTCAGGCGAACGACCCCTGCATCTGGTTTCGTCATCCGGTAGACCGTGCGCAGGAGCGTCGACTTGCCTGCGCCGTTCGGCCCTAACAGTCCCAGAAACATGCCCGGGCGGACCTCAAGGGTGACGTCCTCGACCAATGGTTGACCCTTGGCACGCACGGTGACGCCCGTGATCTCCAATCCTGCCGGGGGGGTCGTCACCGGACCACTCCGAGGGATCGCGCGTCGCGGCGCAGAAGCCAGATGAAGAACGGCCCGCCTACCAAGGCGGTAACAATACCCACGGGCAGTTCGATGGGGGCGATGATCGAGCGGGCGACAAGATCCGCAGCAATGGTGAAGCTGGCCCCCAGGATCGCCACCGCCGGCAATGCATGGCGGTGGTCGGAACCAACCAACAACCGCACGATGTGCGGCATGATCAGCCCCACGAAACCGATGACACCGGAGACGGCCACCGTGATCCCGGTCAGTGCAGCTGTCAGCACGAACATGGTGCGCCGAAATCGCTCCACGTCCAATCCCAAAGCCACGGCGCTTTCATCCCCAGCCATAAGCAGGTTGAGACGCCGCGCCTGCACCAGCATGATTGCCAGCCCGAGGATCAGTGCAGCGACCGGGATCGGCAAGAGCTTCCACTGCGCTGACCCGAAGCCGCCGAGGGTCCAGAACAGGACCCGCGCCGCCAGTTGCGGATCGGGCGAGGTCAGAACGAGAAGGCTCGTTATCGCGCTCAAAACAGCGCTCATCGCCACCCCGGCCAAGACCAGCCTCGTTGGTGTCATCTGCCCGCCGGTGCGTGCGATCCAGAAAACAATGCTCAACGCCGCCAGCCCGCCGACGAACGCCGCGATATGCAGCGTGAATGCACCCAACGCCACAAGGCCGAAACGCATCACCACCACCGCACCCGTCGCTGCGCCCGAAGAAACACCCAGGATCGACGGACCGGCCAACGGGTTGCGAACGATCGCCTGGATCACCATCCCTGAAACGCCCAGGCTGGCCCCGACAACGGCCGCCAGGATGACACGCGGGATGCGTGTCTCGACGATGATGATCTCATGCGCTTCTCGCCAGTCCGGTGTCGATAGCAGCCCGCCCGACAGCCAATGCACAACGATCGACGCAGCGGTTCCGGCGGGGATCGAGACGGAACCGATCATGAGACCCACCAGCGCACAGATGAGCAACAAAGTGACCATGCCGGCCATGGCCAGAAGATATCGTCTGCGGCCGGGAGTACTGGCGATCTCTGAAGAAAGGGCAACGCGGGGAGCGCGACGCCGAGGTGGTGGTGGCGTCCTGAGGGTTCTCAGAAGATCCGCCCTGTCGCAGGCGCCGCTGCTGCTGCTGTCCACTACCGCTCTTTACTCCGCGAATGCTTCGGGATGAAAGGTGCGTGCCAGCTTCTCCAATGCATCCACGGAACTCGGGCCTGGCTGGCCGATGACAGAGACGATCAACGTGTAGGCGTCGTTCTGGATAGCCGGCAGGCTCGCGATGATCGGATTGGCTTCCAGTGTGGCGACCCGCGCCTGGCCGAGATTGACCTCTGGATTCTCGATGACCTGCCCACTCGCTGTCCCAGAGTAGAAGACCACGATGTGTTCTGGCGCCTGCTCGACGAGTTGCTCCCAGGATGTGCTCCCATAGCGGTTGTCAACATCGCCGAGGATGTTTCGGCCTCCCGCCCGTTCGACCACATGGCTGAGCATCGTGTTGCCCAGCACAGCGCGCGGCGTGTCGTCGCCACCATTGTAGATGAAGACGGAGACCGGCTCGACGCCCTCCAGCGCGTCTTCGACCGCGGCGATCCGGGCCTGCATCTCCGCGATTAGCGATTCACCCCGCTCCGGCACGCCAAAGATGCCGGCAACGGACCGGATCTCGGCAAACAGATCGTCGAAGCCGAACTTGCCGAGGTTGCAACCCTCGGTGTTCAGGCGTGTCGCCATGCCCAGATCATGGAGCATCGGGCGGGGATTGCGGCTCTCTGAAAACCCGTCAGGATAGCCAGCATAGACGAAATCCGCCTCAACATCGATCAGTTGCTCGGTCGTCGCCACGAGCGGCGAGAGGATCGGCACTGAATTGTAGGCCTCTTCGTATTGCGGGCTGATCTGCATATTGGCCATGTAGGACGTGCCTGCCATGCGGTCCTCCAGCCCAAGGGCGAGCATCAGCTCGGTGGCGTTGTTGGAAAGGGTGACGGCGCGCTCCGGTGCCGCTTCATAGACCGTCGTGACGCCGCAATTTTCGTCGGTATACGGAAAATGCTCGTCGGCAAAGGCGGCCGGAGCGAACGCGAAAAGCGCTGCGCTGATGTACAAGGCAGGTCTCATGGGATTACGTCCTTTCGAGATGGATGTCTGGATGTCCGGGAATCGCGTGGCCGGTGAAGGCCGGCAGGATCTCAGTTGCGAAGAGCGCCATCGCGGAACTGGCTTCGTTAAGCGGGATCAGACCGTTGGCGTCGAAGAGGCAGCGCAGATTGCGACAGCCGGTGCGGGTGACGAGAGCCAGGATCTGCCGATGGCAGTCCTCGGGGGTTCCGGCGATGGCATAGTCGGCCAGCATCTCCGCGCGATCCCGCGGGACTGGCGAAGCCTGACCACGTGCTGCAGCGCGAGCGGCGCGGCGGCGGTTCAATCGGTCCGTCAGCCGATCCAACTCCGCCTCTGCCCGCGCGCGAGTGGCGGCAGGCACGACATAGCGGGCCAGCGACGAGGCCGCGAGTGGGCTCGACCCGGCCCCGACGCGCGCCAGAGCATCGCGAAACACCGGCAATTGCCGCGCCTCGTTCGGCTCCAGGCTCAAGAGCAGAGGGAAACGATGCCGTGCTGCGATTGCGACGGTCTCTGCGGACACGCCGGCAACATGGATGGGCGGATGCGGGGTCTGTACCGGTGGCGGACCAACCTCCGTTTCGGCAAACGGCCATGTCGGCCCGTCCGAGGCCACCCGCTTCAACGTCCACGCCCGCAACATGACCGTCAGGGCCTCTTCGAACCGCTGCCGATCCGTTCTCTGGTCGATGCCCAGCGTCTCGAACGTGGCGGGTTCAGTCCCACGCCCTACCCCAACATCGACACGCCCACCGCTCTGATAGTCCAGCTGTGCGATCTGCTCGGCTAGCAGTAAAGGATGGTGCAGCGGCAAAACGAGGACGGACGTGCCGAAACGCAGATGCACGGTCCGAGCCAGGATATCCGCCCCCAACAGCAAGGTGTGTGGATAGGGCAAGGCACGGCGACGGAAGTGAAACTCGTTGAACCAGATGCAGCCGAAGCCATACTGGTCCGCGCGCTCTGCCAAGCGCATCAGTGCCCGATGATCGCCCAATCTCCCGTCCCGCGCCAATCCGGCGAGGTCGAAGCGAAGAGGGGTGTCAGCCTCGAGTGCCATCAGTCGATCTTCCAGCGGAGCGGCAGGCAATAGACACCCACTAACAAGCGACGATCGATGCCAGGAGAACGCAGTCTTCTCACTTGGCCCGGACAAGCGTATGGGCGTCTTCGCGCTCGATGTGGATCGCTTCGACAAGCTCACCCGAGAATGAAAGGGGCGGTATCCTGCCGAGGATACCGGCCTGCACGACCGGGGGCCGGTCATTCCGACGCATGAAGCCGTCCGGTGCTCCTGCGTATGCCGCAGCAAGCGTCAGGACATCGATAGCGTGAAGGGTGGGATCGAGATCCCCGAAAAGGTAGGTGAACCGATCGCGCCCCGAGAGCGCGATGGCGCATGGCCGCTTGCACTGGCTCATACAATTGACCCCGCGCAGGGCAACACCACGTTCCGCGGCCGCGCTTGTGCCAAACTCAGCCGCAACGGATTGAGCCAGCCGCCGACCACCGCGTTGGGACAGGTCAGTTGCGCGGTTCTCCCGTCCGTCGCGGCAACGCAGGCAGATCGACAGGATTGATGGTTTCTGTTGGGGATCAAGCATGGCATCAAGACGTAACGTTGTAACGTTGCATCGAGTAGCCGTACGGCCTATCCTTCGTCAAGCCTTTCGGGCCGGAGACGAGAGATGGCAACCAGTCCAAAACGCAAGACCCACGCTGAGCGGGTGTTCGAGCACCTGAAACGTCAAGCCAAACCCTTGTCGGCCTATCAGATCCTGGAAGACCTCCGGGGGGACGGCGTGACGGCGGCAACGACGGTTTACCGTGCGCTGGAGCAACTCGTGAGGTCGGGTCGCGTGCATCGCATCGAATCGCTCAACGCATTCACGGCGTGTTGCGATCCGAACCATGACGAGGTGCCTGTGTTCGAAATCTGTGAAAGCTGCGGCGCGGTGACCGAACATGTCGACGCCGGCCTCGCCAAGAGTATTGCCGCTCTATCAAGCCACTCGGGTTTCACCCCCGAGCACTCCGTCATCGAAATCCGCGGTCGCTGCGGCGCTTGTCGAGCGGACGCACCAACCGTCTGAAGGAGCCCAAAATGGATCAGATTGCACAAACCCCCGTAACCGTGCTGACCGGCTTCCTTGGTGCCGGGAAGACTACTCTCCTGAACCGTATCCTCACCGAGCGCCACGGAAAGCGATACGCCGTGATCGTGAACGAATTTGGCGAGGAAGGCATCGACAACGACCTTGTGGTGGATGCCGACGAAGAAGTGTTCGAAATGAACAATGGCTGCATCTGTTGCACCGTGCGGGGCGATCTGATCCGCATCCTCGGCGGTCTTATGAAACGCGCCGACAAGTTCGACGCGATCATCGTCGAAACGACCGGTCTGGCTGACCCGGCCCCGGTCGTGCAGACATTCTTCGTCGATCAGGATGTCGCCGACCGCACGCGGCTCGATGCCATTGTGACCGTCGCCGATGCCGTACATCTCGACAACCAACTCGGCGAACATCACGAAGCCGAAGAGCAGATCGCGTTCGCTGACATTGTCCTGCTGAACAAGACCGATCTTGTCGAGGCGAGTGGACTGGGTCGCGTTGAGGATCGCATCCGCAAGATCAATCCCTATGCCAAGATCATACGGACCGAACGCTGCGGGGCCGATCTCGACGAGGTTATCGGGCTCAACGCCTTCAGCCTCGACCGTGTGCTGGAAGTGGAGCCGGATTTCCTGACGTCCGACCATGATCACGAGCACGACGACGATGTCAAAAGCATCTCGCTCGTCTCAGACGCGCCGCTCGACCTCGACAAGTTCCAATCCTGGTTCGGGCAGCTTCTGCAAACCCGTGGACAAGACGTCTTACGCTCGAAAGGTATCCTCGACTTCAAGGGCGAGACGGATCGCTACGTCTTCCAGGGCGTTCATATGCTGATGGATGGGGCGCCAATGGGGCCCTGGCCCGAGGGCCGGCGTCAATCCCGCATCGTTTTCATCGGCCGCGATCTGGAGAAGATGGGGCTTGAAGATGGTTTCGCCGCATGTCGGGCGGCATGACCGCAGAGGCCGTTCGACAGAACCCGCGCCGCGAGGGCTTTGCCGAGACGCAGCTTGAACGGCAGGCACTCGCGATGGATGCCGGCGCTCCGGTGACGGCCGCTGTTTCTAGCGGGGCAGGCGTTGCGGCGGGCTTCGGAGATGGGGTCGTCCGGTTTTTCCGACCCGGTGAGCCGCCGATTGCGGTCGAAGCCCATGGCGGCCCGGTTCTGAGCCTTGCGGCGGACGGCCCATCGGGTTCTGTCTTCAGCGGCGGAGATGACGGCAGGTTCCTACACGTCTCGCCAGACAGGACAATCGAAGAACTCGAAACTTTCGGCACACGCTGGGTGGATTGCGTCGCTTCGGCACCGGGTTTCTATGCTTGCTCTTCAGGCAAAACGGCACATGTCTGGCGGAATGGCAACGCCAATGCGAAAGTCTTCGAACACCCCAGCACGGTTGGCGGGTTGGCCTTCGATCCCAAGGCCCGGAAATTGGCCGTCGCGCACTATGGCGGGGCCACAGTCTGGGAACGCGGCGAACGCCGTTGGAAATCCTCGAAGCTTGTCTGGAAGGGCTCACATGGCGCAGTTGCCTTCAGCACTGACGGAAAATACCTCGTCACGGCGATGCAAGAGAATGCCCTGCACGGCTGGCGCCTGCGCGACAAAGCCGACATGCGGATGTCGGGCTATCCGGCCAAGGTAAAAAGCTTCGCCTGGGTGGGTAATGCCCCGTTTCTTGCCACATCGGGCGCTGATGAAGCCATCTGCTGGCCGTTCGACGGGAAGGATGGCCCAATGGGGCGTGCACCGGCAACATGCGCATATAGCGGGAAGCAAATCTGCACTTGCGTGACGGGGCTGGTCGGTCACAACAGCGTTTTCGCCGGATTTGCGGATGGCAGTGTGCTCGCTGGCCGGCTTTCCGCTGACGAAACGCTGGAAGACCTTGTCGTCAAGGGATCGAGCGGCAGTGCCATTGCGGCTCTCGCTCTCACGCCGGATGGTTGGCTCTTCGTCGGCGAAGAATCCGGTCGCGTGCTCTGGATGCGGCTTAGCGGAGACGCGTCATGACAAACATGTTCGCCCGTCGAAATGCACCTGGCCGTGCGGGAGACGTGAAGGCCTGGGTGGCGCAACAGCTTGAGCTTACAGAGGCCGACCTCGTGACCGTCGCCGAACTTGCATGTCACGAACCGGGCTGCCCGCCAATCGAGACTGTCGTAACCGTGCACGGATCCGATAATCGGCGCCGTACATGGCACATTCACAAGCCATTGGCGGAGGTCGAGCAAGCTGACATCGTCGCCGCATTGTCTGAAATGTAGGGCCGCTGCCGGCAGGAAACGAACCCTCAATAGCCAACCGTTCAGGCGCAAAATATCCGACACTCCCGGGCAATGCCGAACACGCGCTGTGCGACCAGGGTCTCAACCCGGTGCTCGATCAGCTCCGGGCGCCGTCGATCGTGGAAGCAGCCGGCAAAGCGGTCGATCAGGCCGATCACCCGGTCCGTCTGGCCCAACAGCAGCGCCCCGGCATCCGAGGTGATCACCCCGCCGTCGAACCCAGCTTCCACCCGCCGACCTGCGATGGGGGCAAAGGCGAACCGATCCGCGCTACAGTCCGTTCGCATCGGGCGTTCCTGTGAAAGCCGATAACTCGTTCTCGCAAAACAAGTCTCTCAGCTTTCCCACCCCGATGCACCTCCCAGTGTGAGATTTCCGAGCTAACCACACCAATGCGTCGGATTGGCCCTAATCGGACATTGCGTTTGGCCAAGGGAACTGAATTGCTCCGCCGCGCCCGTACACGGCGGAGCAGCAGCGTTTAGGATGCAGCGGATTGGATGGTCGGCGCCTCGGTCTCAGCCGAAGCCGAGCGAAGCGCCTGTGCGGCGGCCACCATGTTTTTCAGAGACGGAATAACCTCCGACCACTGACGTGTCTTCAGGCCGCAATCGGGATTAATCCAGAGGTGCCGGCGCGGCAGCACCGCTTCAGCTTTGCTCATCAGGCCCACCATCTCTCCTTCAGCGGGAACACGCGGAGAGTGGATATCGTACACGCCTGGTCCAATCTCATTCGGATACTCAAAGTCGACGAATGCATCGAGCAACTCCATGTTGGAGCGGCTTGTCTCGATGGTGATCACATCGGCGTCCATGTCGGCGATCGACGTCATGATGTCGTTGAACTCCGAATAGCACATATGCGTGTGGATCTGCGTGTCATCCTTCACCCCGCAGGCGCTGAGACGGAAGGCTTTGACCGCCCAGTCGAGATAGTCATCCCATTCGGCGCGACGCAAAGGAAGGCCTTCGCGAAAGGCAGGTTCGTCAATCTGAATGGCGGCGATGCCGGCGGCTTCAAGGTCGACGACTTCATCGCGAATGGCGAGCGCGATCTGATGCGTCGTCAATGAGCGCGGCTGATCATCCCGCACGAAGCTCCACTGCAAGATGGTCACCGGGCCGGTGAGCATGCCCTTCATCGGCCGTTTGGTGAGAGACTGTGCATACTCCGACCAGTAGACCGTCATGGGCTTCGGACGGCTGACGTCGCCAAAGATGATCGGCGGTTTGACGTAGCGGGAGCCAAAGCTCTGCACCCAACCGTTTTTGGTAAAGGCAAAGCCTTCAAGCTGCTCGCCGAAATACTCGACCATATCGTTGCGCTCGAACTCGCCATGAACCGGCATGTCAATCCCGATATCTTCCTGGAAAGAGACGCACTTTGCCGTCTCTTCTTTGAGGAAGCGGTCATAGTCGGCATCGCTCAGCGCGCCTTTCTTCCACCGGGCGCGGGCCTGGCGAACGTCCTTGGTCTGCGGAAAGGAGCCGATCGTCGTCGTCGGGAACTCGGGTAGGCTGAGCTTTGCTGCCTGCATGTCCTGACGAGCCGAGAAAGGGGACGCGCGTCGGTAGTCTTTCTCCTGCACAGCGTTGACGCGCGCCTTGACCGCTTCGTTGTGGATGCGCGCGCTTGTTCGCTGGGAAGCAGCGGCGGCTTGGTTCGCGGCCAGCGCCTCCTGGTCGCCTGTACCTTCCAGAAGCTTCCTGAGGTCAACCAGTTCGACGAGCTTCTCGTCGGCGAAGGCAAGCCAGCTTTTCAGTGCGTCATCGAGTTTGGTTTCATTCTTCAGCGTAATGGGTGAATGGAGCAGCGAACAGCTTGGCGCGATCCACAGGCGCTCTTCGCCGACGGCGTCTTTGGCTCGTTCCAAAACTGTGAGCGACACATCATACTCGTTCTTCCAGACGTTGCGACCGTCCACGATCCCGACCGAAAGAACTTTGTCTTCGGGAAACTTTGCGAGCACATCGTCGATGTCTTCAGCCCCCCGAACAAAGTCGAAGTGCAGGGCGTCGACCGGCAACGCCAGGTACGCATCGAGATTATCGCGTACGCCGCCGAAATAGGTCGTGACTAGGATTCTAGCCGAACCCCTGGCCTTGGCGATGCGCTCATAGGCGCGCTTGAAAGCAGCGCGTTGTTCGTCGCTGAGGTCGAGCGAGAATACCGGCTCATCCAGTTGAATCCACTGCGCGCCTTGTGCGGCGAGCTTCTCGATGATCTCAACGTAGACGCTCACTAGGTCGTCGAGCAGCGTGAACGGATCGAAGTCAGGGTTCCTGGAATCCTGCACCTTGCCGAGGGACAGGTAAGTGACTGGACCGATTAGCACCGGCTTGGCGTTGACGCCAAGCGCCTTGGTTTCGGCAAACTCATCGAACACCTTCGCGCCGCTTAAGGAAAACGTCGTGTCCGCATGAAACTCCGGCACGATATAGTGGTAGTTGGTGTCGAACCACTTCGTCATCTCACTGGCGAAGGTCGAGATCTTGCCAGTCTGGCAGTCCTTTTCGTCATCCACGAGCGATGCGCCGCCCTGCGTGCCGCGTGCGATGGTGAAAGCTGTGTCGATGTCGGTCTGATCGCCTTTCCACTGGAACCGCGACGGCACGTTGCCTAGCAGGCAGCTCATATCGAGGACCTGATCGTAGAATGAAAAATCATTCACCGGGATAAGGTCAATTCCGGCCTCCTGCTGTTTGCGCCAGTTTGTCCGCCGGATGTCCGCCCCCGCCTGATGAAGATCGGCTTCGGACAGGTCTCCCTTCCAATAAGCTTCCGTTGCGCGCTTCAGTTCGCGCCGCTCGCCGATGCGGGGGTAACCAAGAGTGTGGATCGTCGCCATTGCTGTCCTCCAGTGCTAATAAATCACCGATTGAATAGCTCTCATTGAACATGACGAAAAATGGGATATTATCAGGTGTCCATGACAAGGAGTCATATCATTGATTGATACCCAGCCTCTCGCCATCCTTCGCGAAATCGACCGAACCGGGAGCCTCACTCAGGCCGCGGATAAGCTGTGCCTCACACAATCGGCGGTCAGCCATGCAGTTCGCCGGTTCGAGGAGCGCCATGGCGTTCGTCTCTGGACACGCGAAGGGCGCACGCTGCGGCTGACAGCGTCCGGGCAATACCTTCTGGGTCTCGCCAATCGTGTTCTGCCCCAATTGGAGCACGGGACGACCGTTCTGGAAGACTATGCCCGTGGACGCCGGGGCGCCATTCGCGTGGGCATGGAATGTCATCCGTGTCAGGATTGGCTGATGCGCGTCGTTGATCCATTTCTCGCCGATTGGCCCGACGTCGACTTTGATGTGACGTCAGCGTTCCAATTTGGAGGACTGGCGGCGCTGATGCAGCACGAGATCGATATTCTCGTCACGCCGGATCCTGTTGAGCGACCAAAACTCGAGTACATTCCGGTCTTCGATTATGAGCTTGTCCTGGCGGTTGGCGCTTCACACGCCCTTGCTGGAAAGGGCCGGGTCGAGCCGAGCGACCTGACCCGTGAAACGCTGGTCACCTATCCGGTGGCGAGGGAGCGACTTGATATCTTCACGAGGTTCCTTGGCCCAGCCGGGATCCTGCCGCGTCGCCACCGGACGGTCGAGACAACAGACTTGATGCTCCGGCTGGTCGCCTCGGGCCGGGCCGTCAGTGCGACGCCGGACTGGCTGCTCAATGACTCGAAGTCCATAAAGGGCCTCCATATCGGAGATGGCATCTTCAAGAGCATTCACATCGGTCTGCGTGCGGGCGACAGGCCCGACTACCTGTCTGCGTTCATCGAACTCGCGCGGGACACGTCCGGTCAGAATGGGTCTGGTCAAATTGGAGCTGATGAGGGCCCACGATCCTGAATGACAGAAACCGCGATGGGGGGCACACAACTTATACCAACCTGACTATCAGTCTGTCGGATTTTGGTTTGGATTTGTTTAGGATGCTTTTATGGCGAACTTCAGATCGAGTGACCGCTCTCAAGCGCTGTTGTTGCCGGTGGATCTGCGGGAGTGGGTTCCGGAGGACGATCTGGCGCACTTCATGATCGAAGCGGTCGAGCGATTGCCGATCGATCGGTTCAAGGTCAACGGGAAGGGCACGGGCAAGGCGCAGTATCATCCGCCTATGATGCTGGCGTTGCGGGGGCAGCTGGACCGGGACATCGCGGCACTGATGGCGCAGGCTGAGGTGGCGGACGCCGAGGAGGGTCCGGACCTGCAAGCTCTGCCTGAGGAGATTGGCCGGCGGAAGGCACTGCGGGCGAAGCTGGATGCGGCCTGTGCCCGGCTGGAGGCCGAGGCGCGGGACCGGGCGGCCGACCAGCAGGCCGATTACGAGGACAAGCGGCGTACCCACGAGGCCCGCAACGGCCGTGGCCGGGCCCCGAAGCCCCCTGACGAGACCCCGCCGGCGGAGGCGCAGTGGCGGTGTCGCGGTTGCAGGAGCGGCGGGTTTACGATTTCCGTCCGCCTGACCCGGAGGCCAAGCCGCCGCCCGAGCCCAAGGCGGCGTGGCGGCGGCGTATGCAGGAGAAGATGCAGACCGACGATGCCAAAGCCAGATACAAGCGTCGAAAGTGTACAGTCGAACCGGTATTCGGGATCATCAAGAACGTCCTCGGTTTCTCCCGCTTCCACCTGCGTAGTCTCGACAATGTCAAAAACGAATGGACCCTCGTCAATCTCGCTTACAACTGCAAGCGTCTCCATAAACTCAAGACCGCCTAGAGCATCCTGCGTCCGAACGGACGCAGATAAGATGCTCTAACTCTTTAAACTAGATCATCTTATCTGCGTTCGGATGAGTCCATCTGAACGCAGGTTGATCTAGCTCTCCTGCAGACGCAAGTGTCGCAGCAGGCCCCCGATCTCCTGGCGGTCGCCGTCGGCGATGTCGAGCATCAGATAGGCCTCGAGATGCTCGATCGCTGCGGCGCGATTGCCCATGCGGTGATGGACCAGACCCAGCTCCCGCCGGAGCCGCGGGGTATCCGGTGCGATCAGCACCATGGCCTGGAGGATCGCCGCGGCCTGGCCCAGGTTCCCGGCCCTGATCTGGCGGATCTTGAGATTGTCCTGGAGGCGGAGCAGCACCGACCGGTCGTCGACGGGCGCATGATAGTGCGGTTGCAGCTCCGCCCCCGCCCCCATCAATGCCTTCAGCAGGCCGCGCAACTCGGCCGTGTCGCGGACGGTGCCGCCATCGAACGGGTCGAGGATCAGCCGTTCCCCGGCGACCTCCAGCCGGACCAGGAAATGGCCGGGGAAGGCGATGCCGTGCATGCGCCAGCCCAGGCCGCGGGCGACGTGCATGTAGATGATCCCCAGCGCCACCGGCAGGCCGCGCCGCCGGTCGATCACCCGGACCAGATTGGCGTTCTGGAGGTCGTCATAGGCTTCGGCATCGCCGCGATAGCCGTACTGGCCGCTGATCACGCCGGACAGCGCGGTGACGGCCCGGGTGCCGTCGACCAGGTCCGGCGCTTCCCCCAGCCAGTGGGCGGCCGTCAGGGTCAGCTCGTCGAGATGGTCGCGGTAGCGTCCGATTTCGGCCTTGGGATAGTCGATCGCCGCCAGGCTGAGGGCGGCTTCGGCGATGTCGATCTGGTCGACCTCGGCCCGGCCGACTTCGGCCAGGGACCGGTGCAGCTCCGGTGTCATCATCGACGGCCCTCCCCTCGGCAGGTGCAACGGGTGCGATGGAATTCAACCCGCATCGCGACCCGGATCATGACCTGATTTGGGATCGATTCAAATGCCGCCTATGGGATAGATCGGCGATTGCTGTGGAGGGCTGCAGTGGCTTGCGCTCAGACGCATCCATGATGGTTGTGGTGATAATCAGTTGCGGTCTGCATTTTGGATCGAATAATCATTCTTTTTATATTTTCCTATTATTCAAAGAACCTCAATGATAAATTATCAATCTCTTCCTGCTCAGGTTTTATGTAGTAAAAATGTTCAAATTTTCGAGATTCTCTTGCCTTATGATCCTCAGTTTTTGCTACTTTTTCAGCTTCCCTTGACAGACTATACCGTTTCTTAAGTACATCGCTATGAAACTGAGAAGGACTTCTATGGATATATAGATTAGAAAGCCAGTCTATCGAGAGAGAATTTCCATGTTCTTTTGATAGATTTTCCGATGCGTCACTACCGTTCTGTAGAAAAAACGGTACGATTGGAAATGAGGTCCGGTCCTTTATGATATCCTCAATGATTTCGAGGAGCTTCTCATGTTCGGGACGGAACTCCATAGTCTGTGAAGAGGGTTCGCGCATTAGATTTGCCACGTTAAAACTTACTTTGGAATGCACTGTTTGCTTAGCGTTGGTATCGCCATCCTTCCGTAAAGCTGAAGCTATTACGGGGTAATCAACACCGATATCGATTCCTTTTATGGGCGTGCTTCGAATATAACGAATGTATTTGGCATAATCAGCGTTAAATATTTTTTGAAATATATGATTGTATAATCTGATTGTTGTTTCATTAGATGTTCCATTTATTATCTTTCTTCCTGATTTATATATATTCAGCATAATATACGCAATATCAATTGAATAATATATTTTACTTTCCTCAGATATCTCAGAAAGGCGAAAACCATGATCCATTGCTGGACCAATGAATTCAAGTGATCGAATAGCTTTATCAATTGTTCTCCTTCGGAGAGCTTTTTTGTCAGTGGAAGGGATACTGAGATTATCAATGGTTTTCAATTCAAGATCGAGCAATTTTGAGAACTTTCTTCCTAATCTCTGTATGTTAGCGAAAAAGGCACCGTCATCTGCGCGCCTCTCTTCCATCTCAATATCAAAATCAGACTGTGATAGGTTATCTGTGAAGGTGAAGTCAGGATGCTGAGGCGTTGCCAGCTGTTGTCCTGCCCGTTCGAACGGGTTGCTGATGGGGAACTGTGCATTCAGCAGCGGGAATCCGGCCAGCCAGATGGCGCTTTTCACTGAAAGCCTTGGCCGGTTTATACCTTTATTCCATGACTGGGATTCAAACGAGTTCAGAAACTGACTTAGAGCTTCTGACCACAGACTACAAGCTAGAGGAACTGTCAGAGGGTCTTTGGCCCATACCATGTAGATAACTTCATCGCCGATGAGTTTCCACCGGCAGAACCTCGGTGAACAAAGCTTGTAGAATTCATGTATACTTTGACTGATGTTGTCTGTTAAGCTAGGATCACTATCAATTGAAGTAATTTCATTCAAATCTTTCTTTATTGACTCATAAGTTGCATTGGTATGATACCGCTGAATTATTGCGGCTAGATATCTCTCAAACGCGATTGGCAGGCGGGCAAAGGGTTCCAGCCAGCTCATATTCAAAATGTCGTCTCTTTGAAAACTATCTATTTCTTCTGTCTTAATGTTATTTGGGACCATATCGGTCTTGAAACGTGTAGAACCTGTCAGGTCTATCGAAAAGAATATCCGAACTTTGGGATCGTCTAAATCAGTCATAGTGATTATATCTCATAGATGAAGAAGCAAAAGTATTGGATGCGAATGTCCTTTAAGCTGCCAATCCATCAATATTATACTTATCATTGAAAAATATAGAAAATATATTGCTCGGTAGAATATCAAATAAGTCCTTAAGAAATGCTTCATTTTTTGAGCCATGTTGCATGAACACAGAATGATAAATAGCAGCGATTGCAAATTGTACCGCTTCGCCATCGGCTTGTCGGTGATCCATTCCATCCCCGGCGATGAAGCCATCTCCAATCGGTCGTTGGTTTAACTTTCGGCCGATTATCCAATTCCCAAGTTCGACGATGGCTGTAAATCGGGTTGCACGTGAAGACAAATCAGGTAATAATATCATTATACCTTTATAGATATTTTTCTCATCTTCTGGATAAGCTTGTTCTGCCGTTTTTAGATAGGCTTCAACAGCGTTGCGGAGCTTGTGGTTCGATTCCCAGGCAATCAAAATCCCCCGGAACGGGTACGTGGGATTATTCGTTTTATTTTCTTCCTCGTCGATAAAACTGAATTTCAGGCGCAACTCATCCACTAGATCTTGCATTCGTATCCAGTCGAGATAGACAAGCTTCAGTTTCATTTTCTCCATCATGATCTCACATGGATGTTTATGGAGAAAATCGCCAAATCTCTGATAATAAGATTCAGCGAAAATAACTCCTTTTTTGGTGATTTGTTCGACCGATTCATGAGTAGGCACAGGTCGACCTAATTTCAGCTCATGATCGCTCATATTACACCGCTCCAACACACAATGGTTGCTGTGTCACAATGATCTGCTTCTCAGGCGACTCGGCTGGATAGCATATTTCATTATCCGACAACATCGGGGACGAAGCGGATAAGAGATATGCATTATCAGCAGATCTGGAGGTTTGTCAAATCAGTTGGGTAGTTAGCAGGTCCTTGAGGTACGAGGGGGCCCGGGTTCACTCAGCGGCCAGGTCGGCCGGTTCGGGGTCGGGTGCGCGGGTGCGCAAGGTGACGAACTCCTCGGCCGCCGTGGGATGGATGCCGATCGTCCGGTCGAAATCGGCCTTGGTAGCGCCGGCGGTGATGGCGATGGCGATGCCTTGCAGGATCTCCGCGGCATCGGGGCCGACCATATGCGCGCCCAGCACCTTCTGGCTCGCCCGATCGACCACCAGCTTCATCAGGCTGCGTTCCTGCCGGCCGGACAGGGTGTGCTTCATCGGCTTGAAGCGCGACTTGTAGACGTCGACCGGGCCGCGGGCGCGGGCCTGTTCCTCGGTCATCCCGACGGTGCCGATCGGCGGGGTCGAGAACACCGCGGTGGGGATGTCGGCATAGCTGACCGCCCGGTCGCGGCCGGGCCCGAACAGGGTGTCGGCCAGAAAGTGCCCCTCGGCGATCGCCACCGGGGTGAGCTGCACCCGGTCGGTGACGTCGCCCACCGCGTAGATGTGACTGGCCGAGGTTGTGTAGCCGGCGTCCACGGTGATCGCCCCGTTGCCGTCGGTCGCCACCCCGGCCGCATCGAGCCCCAGGCCGCGGGTGTTGGGGCGGCGGCCGATCGCATAGAGCACCGCGTCGGCCGGCTGCACCGAGCCGTCGGACAGCTCGACCATCAGGCAGTCGTGGCTCTTTTCGATCCGGGTGATGATGGTGTTGAAGCGCAGGTCGATCCCGGACCGGGCCATTTCCTCGGCCAACGTCTCGCGCACATCGCCGTCGAAGCCGCGCAGGAACATCGGCCCGCGGTAGAGCTGGGTGACCTCCGCACCCAGCCCGTGGAAGATCCCGGCGAACTCCACGGCGATGTAGCCGCCGCCGGCGACGATCACCCGGCGCGGCCGCTCCGGCAGGAAGAACGCGTCTTCGGAGGTGATGCCGTGCTCCCGGGCCCCCGGCTCGTCCGGCAGGACCGGCCGGCCCCCGGTGGCGATCAGGATGCGCTCGGCCGTTACCTTACGCTCGTCGACCTTGAGGGTGTGCGGGTCGAGCAAGGTGGCGCGGGCCTCGAACAGGGTCGCCCCCGCCCCTTCCAGCAGCCGGCGGTAGATGCCGTTGAGCCGCTCGATCTCCGCATTCTTGTTGGCGATAAGGGTGCGCCAGGAATGGGTGGCGGAAGGTACCGACCAGCCGAACCCGGCCGCATCCTCGACGTCGTGGCCGTAATGGGCGGCGTAGACCAGGAGCTTCTTCGGCACGCAGCCGACATTGACGCATGTGCCGCCGAGATACTGCTCCTCGGCGATGCCGACCTTGGCGCCGTGCTGTGCGGCGATCCGCGCCGAGCGCACCCCGCCCGACCCCGCTCCGATGACGAAATAGTCGAAATCGTACCCGGCCATGCCGTACCCTTCCCGCCGCCTGATCCCGCCCGCTCGATCGACCCGGCGTTCGGATGGCCTCATCTGAACGCCGGGTCGATCGGTTTCGAAGAGTGAGAGCCTCTTACCGGCATCCGGTCGGACGCTAAGGATGCTCTCATGGCTCGGCGCCCACCAAACCCGCGCGCCGGCCCCAAGGGCAACATCGGGATGACGGCCGCCGGCGGAAAGCCCTGGACGGTCACGCCAGCCATCCGATGGGATCAAACGGCCTCGCGATGGCGTGAACGGGGCCCGGGCTTGCCGCTCCGCTCCAACTCCGGCCCCTTCCGCGCCGTCATCCCAGCGGGCCGGTCTGGTGGCGGGCGGTCTCCCGGATCCAGCGGGCGACCTTCTTGGCGGCCAGGGTGAGCTCCCGCCCGGCGGGGCGGATGAGAGAGTAGGCGTAGCCGCTGCGGTGACAGGCGCCGAAGGGGGCGACCAGCCGCCCGTCCTCGAGATAACGGTCGACCAGCGGCCGGCAGCCGATCGCCAGGCCCAGCCCCTCGGCGGCCGCTTCCATGCCGTCCTGATGGCTGTCGATCTTCAGGGTCGGCATGCCGTCGGGCAGGGTCTGGCCGCGGGCGGACACCCATTCGTGCCATTCGTCGGCCATATAGACGATCAGCCGATAGGAGGCGAGGCTGGCGGCGATGTCGGCACTCGCCGACGTGGTCATGTAACCCGGCCGGCAGACCGGAAACGCCTCCTCGTGGAACAGGTGCTCGGCCTCCACCCCCGGCCAGGGGGCGCAGCCGTAGCGGATGCCGAGATCGATCTGCTCCCGGGCGAGATCGACCAGCCGGCTGGTGGCGACGAGCTGCAGGGTGATCTCGGGGACCGCCCGTTCCAACTGGCCCAGCCGGGGGATCAGCCACAGGCTCGCCAGCGATTTGGTCAGTGTCAGCGCCACCTGGCCGCTGGGACGGGTCATCGCCTCGGTCGCCTGGCGGATCTGGGAGAAGGCCGGGTCGATGCGCTCGTAGTAGTGCCGGCCATGGGCGGACAGGACGAGGGTCCGGCCGTCGCGCTCGAACAGCCGGGTGCCGAGATAGGCTTCGAGCTTCTTGATCTGGTGGCTGATCGCACTTTCGCTCAGGCCGAGCGCCTCGGCCGCGTCCTTGAACCGGCCGAAGCGGGCGGCGGCGTGGAAGGCACGCAGCGCGTGCAGCGGCGGCAGGGCCGGCAGGGTCGGTCCGCCATCGCCCGTCGCTTGAATCTCGATCATCTATCGCTGAGCCCTATGCGTTGGACCCGGGCGCGGGGATCAGGCTTTCTGATCATGGGTTTCGAAGATATCGGCCGGGACGGGCGAAGGCCAGATCGACCTGCGTTAAAATGGACTTGTCTGAACGCCGGTCGATCGACGTCAAGGAGTGAGAGCGTCTTGTCCTTGTCCGGTCGGACGCAAGGCCGCTCCAGCCCGGGCCCCGCAGCGACGGAGGACGCCATGACCATCCTGCATCTGTTGACCCGCCTCTGGGCGCGCCGGGTGCACCGGGCCCGTCGGATCGATGCGATCCGGGAGATGCGCCGGCTCCCCGCCCATGTGCTCGCCGATCTGGGCATCGGTGCGCATCAGATCGAGGCCGCGGTCGACGGCCTGCTCGGACCCGATCCGCGTCCCGTGCTCGGGGCCGGGTCCGCCGGGCGGCCGGCCAACGACCGGTTCCCGCGCATCACGGCCTCGCCGGGCCGGACCCCGGCCTCGACCTGCGGGGCCGGATAGCGGGCGGCCTGTGTTTCCCCCCATCTATCCGCGGTATAGGACCGGATCGCGAGAAGGTCTTCCCGAGCCGATTTGGTGAGCCGGAGGCCTGTCGGGTCACGGTCTCCGTCGGGCACGGCCTTCCCGCATGATCTCATCCAACGAGGGGTCGAAAAACGGCTCGGCCTCCGCTTCTGGATCCGCGCGGCCAGGAACCCCCTCAGCGCGTCCAGCGCGTCCTTTTCCGCTTCTGGATCCGCGTCCTGGGCAGCCGTAATCGTCTGGTCTCGAATGAATTCCGGCACGCTCTGCCCTTTGCTGGTGGCGACCAGGGTCACCTGGCGGAGTTCATCTTGCGACAGTTCCATGAGGATCTGGATCATCGGCCGTCTGCGTCCGGCACGGTCGAGCGTTCATCCTCACCTGTGGTGCGCCGAGAACACCAGCACAAGCACTGGAGCATCCTTATGCTCTTACTCTCTTTGAAGGAGATCGACCTGCGTTCAGAGGAGTCCATCTGGACGTGGCACGGTCGCTTCGGCATCGGGGTCGCGCAACCATGGTCTGGCAGGAGATCTGGGCGGAGGTCGACGCCCGGAACCTGCTCGCGTGACCGGTCCGGTCTGCGCCACCACGGCGTCGGCGCAGGGCCTGGTTCGACGTGTCTGCTGCGTGACCGTCCTGGTGTCGCCGGACGGCACCGTCGGTTGCATCGACCGACGCGAGGGTACGTGGTCCATCGGCGACACGGCGTTTCAATCGGTCGAGAGCACCCTCGCTTCGGAGGGTATCCGGCTCGAGGCCATGTCCGTCATGGTTCACCCGGTCACCCGGTCCATCGAAGGCTGCCATGCCTATCTGGGCTTCATCGCCTATGCCGACGACACGGCCGGACCGGTGAGGCTGCGGTTCGCGGATAGGGGACGACTGCCTGTCCTGGCGCGCGTGCGCGCCCATTCGGACGGTTTCCCGGCCGGGACGTCGTGGCACATCATCTGGGACGGCGGTGTGCTGACCATCGGGTGAGCGGCGCAATGATCATCTTTTCTATTTTTAATCAACAGAGCAATGTTAGGCAAGACTTCTCTTCTTCATCAAATCTGACAATGTGTCATGAAAAATAAGTCCACTGCCATTTGATTTTGCTCTTCTAAGATTCAATATTGCTCCAGATGTTGTGCGCGATACTCCAAATGAAATTGTGCAGCCTGTTGTTTGTTGGAAGACAGACATCATGCTGCCAAGCAGCTTATTAGAATAGCTATCTTGTTTTATTTTCATAAGTATGTCATCTCCACCTGAAAAAATGACAGCCCATCCTGGCAGCTTTATAGCGTTATTGGCAATATTATTGATGCCTAGTTTGATAGAATCGGATAGCTTTGCACAAGATTCAGTATTTTCTTCGAGTAATAGCCTTTCTATTTTAACTCCAATATTATCTCCATCTCCTAATGCGAATAGAAAGTAGCTATTTTGAATGGAAGATCGAGAAGAATATTTCAACTGTCACCTCCGTTTAGGATAAACTTATTGAACTTTTCGCTTAGATCGGGATACAATGTTGCAACTTCTGATTTGTAATCATCAGCATTTAGATCTTCAGAAGCTGTTTTTAATAAATTATCGCTGTCTTCATGTCTTCCCATATGTAACATACAGAATGCCAAAGCGATCTTAGGCCAAAATCCAAACTCACTTGGGGTCGACAGTTTTACCTTTCTCAGTATCTTGTATGCTTCAGGAATTATATTAAGATTAATTAGACAGTATGAACGCATAGAGAGGACGCGACGTTCTTGTGTTTCGGAGAGTTCTACTGAGTGTTCAATTCGGTCCAATAGATTCATACAAAATCGGAACTTTTTTGATTTCAGATATCCTCGTGTGAGATGAAGAGCAGTGTCAATTTGGCCAATGATGCAAAGTTGAGTGACAAGCTCAAGCGGAGTCTTAAAATCACTGCGCGGATCTACTAATGTAGCCTCATGTTTCATGTCTATTACACGAATTCTCTTTTCACTTTGAGATAGTCTTTCACTGACGGTTTCGACCTTACGGTTCATCTCTATGAAGCTGCTATCCTCTCTATAATCCAAAGGTGAGTATAGCTTACCTGTGTGTTTGACGAGAAGCCAAATGAGTGACATTAGTAGTACGATTGGGAAGAGGATTATGAAAGAAATTATGAACCATTGTTGATTAGTAGTAAGATTCTCAAAAGTGTTATTGAAAACAAGAGAAGAAACTGAATATATAAATAATATAAAGAAACCTAATAGTCCGAGTGGGCTCTTAACAATGTCCATTGATGTCTTGATTGGAAGTGGATCTGACATGGGTACTGTACTCGAATTCTACAGTTATTAGGGAATCCAGTGAACAGTAATGTGAACAAAAAGACTAATTAGCAGTCATCACTTGACTGCAGGTATGAAGGGTGGAGGAAGATTGTGATATGAACTCGGGAAGGCCGTGGCAACTGCTGCGGTTGGGAGTACGACATATTGCGCAAGCCTTTTGCGTTGTCCGCCAACATGGGACTGGAAAATGGTGTTGCGATCGCTGGAAATCAGCGTACCAGGATCTTCTGGGCCAGTACAGCTTGCATTGCGTAAGCACTCTATCGATTCACAACACATAAGAGTATGCCATATTGGTCTACGGTTCCAGGCCAATATCCTTCTTCCCTAGCTAGCCGTCGCGGGCCGTGTGGCAGCAAGATGTTGCCGGCGTCGATGGCGGACCAGCCGATCGATTCCGCCGGGGCGTGGCCGATGCCCCGTGCGGCCGGAGCGGTTTCAGGGACTTCCGGGCCGATCATGAGACCGAGGCCATCCGCCTCCCTCCGTTCGCAGCCGGTTCCGGGTCGACCCGCAGCGGCCCGTCGCGTCGGTCATCCGGTGGCGCGGGCCAGTGCCGGTACGCTGTCGAGCAGGGTCCGGGTGTAGGCGTGTTGCGGGTCGCCCAGGACCTTGTCGACCGGTCCTTCCTCCACCACCGCACCGTCGGTCATCACCGCGACCGTGTCGCAGACATGGCTGATGACGGACAGATCGTGGGAGATGAACACGAAGGTCAGTCCCAGCCGGGTGCGCAGATCGTCGAGCATGGTCAGGATCTGCGCCTGGATGGAGACGTCCAGCGCCGACACCGGCTCGTCCAGCACCAGGATCTCGGCCTCCGCGGCCAGCGCCCGGGCGATCCCGATCCGCTGGCACTGTCCGCCCGAGACCTCATGCGGGTAGCGGTCGACGAATTCCGGGCGCAGGCCGACCATGTCCATCAGCTCGGCCACCCGCCGCTTCCGCGCCGCGCCGTCCATGCCCAGCAGCTCGATCAGCGGTACCTCGATCAACTGCCGGACCGTTTTGCGCGGATTCAGGGAGCCCAGCGGGTCCTGGAACACCATCTGGATGCGGCCGCGGATGGCGCGGTCGGCGAAGCCGCCGGTCCGGATCGGCACGCCGTCGAGCCGGATGGTGCCGCCGGTCGGGGGCAGCAGGCCGACCAGCATGCGGGCGACGGTGGACTTGCCGCAGCCGCTCTCCCCGACCAGGCCCAAGGACCGGCCGCGGTCCACCGCAAGGTCCACGCCGCGGACGGCCCGGACCTCGGCCCGGGCGGCCCAGGGCAGCCGGCGGGTGCTGCGATAGGTCTTGGTCAGCCCCTCGGTGGTCAAAAAGGTCGTCATACCGCCCCTCGTGCCGCCGGCGCGGCTTCGGCGAGAGGGGCGTCGATCCGCAGGCAGCGGGCGGCCCGCCCCGGGCCCAGCACCCGCTCGGCGATCGGTCCGGCGTCGCAGCCCGGCCCGGCCCGGTGGCAGCGCGGGGCGAAGGCACAGCCCGGCGGCAGCGCGTCGAGCGCCGGCGGCAGCCCTTCGATCGGCTCGATCGCCCGGCGGCACCATGGCCGGTGCGGGGGCGGCCGGCGGCATGGCGCCGGCGGGCGCGGGCGGCAGATCGGTCGCCGTGCGCGCCGCCGGCCGGGTCAGGGCACCGCCCTTGAGCCGCGGATCGAGCAGGTCGCGCACCCCGTCGCCGACCAGATTGATGCCGATCGCCAGGATCAGGATCACCGCCCCCGGCAGGATCGACACCCAGGGGGCGGTGTAGATCAGCTCCCGCCCGTCGCCGAGCATGGAGCCGAGATCGGCCGTCGGCGGCTGGGCGCCCAGGCCGAGGAAGCTGAGCCCCGCCGTCTCCAGGATCATCCAGGACAGGGTGGTCGACATCGTCACCACGATGACGGGGACGACGTTCGGGACCACTTCCGTGACGATGATCTTCCATTCCGGCATGCCGGACAGCCGGGCCGCGGCGATGTAGTCGGTCGCCCGGATCGCCAGGGCCTGGCCGCGCACCGCCCGGGCGAAGAACGGGATGTTGACGATGGAGATCGCCAGAAGCGCGTTCATCAGGCTCGGGCCCAGCGCCGCGACGATGGCCAAAGCCAGCAGGAGATAGGGGAACGCCATCAGCGCATCGATCGAGCGCATCAGCAGCATGTCCACCCAGCGGCCGTAAAAGGCGGCCAGAAGGCCGATCCCGCCCCCGATCAAGGCGGCGACCAGGGTTGCGGCGACCCCGACGGCGACCGAGACTTGCGTGCCCCACAGCAGGCGGCTGAGCAGGTCCCGGCCCAGATGGTCGGTGCCGAGCGGCCCGGCATCGGCGAAGGGCGGGGTCAGCCGGGCCGACAGCACCGTGTCGTCGGGGTCGGCCAGCGGCAGCACCGGCGCCAGCAGGGCCGGGACCAGCACCAGGGCGAGGCAGCCCATGCCGACCAGGGTCATCGGATTGGCGGTCAGCCGGCGCCACCAGGCAAGGCGGTTCCGGCGTGCCGGGCGCGGGGCGGCGGCGGGCGCGGGCGCGTCGGTCATCGCACCGCGATCCGGGGGTCGAGCAACGCCTGGACGATGTCGGTGACCAGGTTGATGGCGACGAAGGCGACGGCGATCACCATCACCCCGCCCTGGACCAGCAGGATGTCCCGGGTGGAGATCGCGGTGACCAGCATCCGGCCCAGCCCCGGCCACTGGAAGATCTCCTCGATATAGACCGCGCCGCCCAGCACGAACCCGGCCTGGATGCCCAGGATCGGCACCAGATTGACCAGCGCGTTGCGGAACGCGTGACGCCGGATCACCGTCCGCTCCCGCAGGCCCTTGGCCCGGGCGGTGCGGACATGGTCCTGCCGGAACACCTCCAGCACATTGGCCCGGGTCAGCCGGGCGACGACGCCGGTCGCGACCACCGCCAGGGCGGTCGCCGGCAGGGTGAGATGCCACAGCAGGTCCAACGGGCCGCCGCCGCCGAACAGGGAATACATGTCCCCGGTCGGAAACCATCCCAGAGTGATGGAGAACAGGACGATCAGCATCAGCCCCAGCCAGAAGGACGGGGTGGAGATCCCGATCAGGACCAGGATGCTGAGGATCCGATCCGGCCAGCCATACTGATGCACCGCGGCGACGGTGCCGGCGGCCAGGCCCAGGATCGCGCACAGGACCAGGGCGGTGGCGGCGAGGATCAGGGTCGGTCCGGCCCGGTCGGCCAGCTCGTCGAGCACCGGCCGGTTGAGGGTGAAGGAGCGGCCGAAATCGCCGTCCAGCACGCCGCCGAGCCAGGTCAGGTACTGCACCGGCAGCGGCCGGTCGAGCCCGAGCTGGCGGTTGAGCCGCTCCACATTCTCCGGCGTGGCGAAACTGCCCAGGATCGCGGTGGCCGGGTCGCCGGGGATCAGGCTGATCACCAGGAACACGATCACCGAGATGCCGAACAGCACCGGCAGGGCGTAGAGCAGCCGCCGGGCGACGTAGCTGGCCATGGCGCGGGCGCCTCGGGCGGGCGGAAGAGAGGTCGGCCGGCGGCTTGTGGCGGGGCCGGGGACATCCCTGCCGCCGGCGCTCCGGTCAGTTCTTGGTCACGTCCTGGAGCTGCAGCAGGAAGGAGGGCTGCAGGCGGAAATCGCCGACCGCGGTCGTGGCGACGGCGTTCTGCTGCCAATTCGCCACGAAGGCCCAAGGCGCGTCCTCATGGACGATCGCCTGGACCTGGCGATACAGCGCCGCCCGCTCGTCCTGGTCGGTCGAGACCCGCGCGGCTTCCAGGAGCGTGTCGACCTGCGGGTTCGAGTAGTAGCCGGAGTTGAACCCGCCCGCCTCGGGGAAGGCCGCCGTGCGCAAGGCCAGGAACGGCAGCGTGTCGGGGTCGTTGGTCATCCAGGCCATCTGGGCCATCGCCCCCTTGCCCTCCAGGCCCGGGTTCACCAGGCCGAGATAGGTGTTCCACTCATAGGTCTCGATGCGCGCGGCGATGCCGACATCGGCCAGGTCGGCCTGGATCGCGGTGCCCATGGCGACCGGGTCGAGCATCCCGGAGCCGCCTTCGGTGACCAGGAAGGTGACCTCGACCCCGTCACCGTAGCCGGCCTCCTCGATCAGCGCCCGGGCCCGGCCGGGATCGTAGGGATAGGGTTCCAGATCGTCGTTGTAGGCCCAGGCGAAGGCCGGCGGGATCGGGCTGTCGGCGACGGTCGCCGTCCCTTGAAGGACCTGTTCGACCAAGCTTTCCTTATCGATCGCGTAGTTTACGGCTTGCCGCATGGCCAGGCTGTCGAATGGCGGCTCGCGCAGGTTGAGGATCAGGAACCACAGATGCGGGCCCGCCTGCTCGTAGACGGTGAACGCGTCGTCCTCGCGGAAATCCGCCACCATGCTCGGCGGCACCTCCACCATCAGGTCGATGCCGCCGGACAGCATCTCGTTGACCCGGGCGTTGGGGTCGGTGATCGGGCGGAACACGATCCTGCGCAGCGGCGGGGCGCCGTCCCAGTAGTCCGGATTGCGTTCGACGGCGACCTGCCGGTTGGGCTGCCAGACGCTGAACCGGAAGGCCCCGGTGCCGGCCGGGTTCCGGCCGTAATCCGCGCCATGGGCCATGACCGCGGCGGGGGAGACCATCAGCCCGGTCGGGTAGGCGAGGTTGGACAGCAGCGGCGCGTAGGGCGCGCCGAGGATCAGCCGGACGGTGTGCGCGTCGACCACCTCGACCGCCTCCACGGCCGAGAAGAAGAACGCCAGCGGGAACGGCCCCGTGTCGTGATAGGGGTGGGTCTCGTCCAGCATACGGTCGAAGTTGAACTTCACCGCCTCGGCGTCGAACGGCGTCCCGTCGTGGAAGGTCACGTCATCCCGGAGGGAGAAGGTGTAGACCGTCCCGTCTTCGGAGATCTCCCAGTCCCGGGCGAGTGCCGGCTCCACCTCCAGCGTGCCGTCCTGGAAGCGGACCAGGCCGTCATAGAGGTTCACCAGGATCCGGAAATCGTTGACGGCCGTGACGGTATGGGGGTCGAGCGATTTCGGCTCGGCGACCTGGCCGATGGACAGCACGTCGGGCGGGACTTGCGCCAGCGCCGGGGCCGCCGACGCGGTGAGGATCAGCGCCGTCGCCAGCATCGTGGGGGTCAATGCTTTCATCGCGTGCGGGGCTTTCATCGCGTGCGGGGTCCCTGTCTGTCGCGCGTATGGCCTGCCCGTCATGGCGGCCGGCAAGGGTCGGGGTGGCACGGACACGGCCTCGGACCGTGACCGGCAGGGGGAGCATTGGTTGCGCGGGCTCAAGGCTGGCACCACGGATGCCGTCCGGTCAACCACGGTACCGGGCCGGCCGGCGGACGCGGTCGGCCGGTCCCGCCGCCGCAGGATCGCGATCACCGGGTGTGGCCGCACCGCTCCAAGGGGCGGGATTTCGAGGTGCGATTTCATATCCGGAGCAAGAGGAGCGTTCGAGCGGGGTTCCGACGCCATGCGCGATCGCGGAGCGATCGTACCGGACGCCATCCCGCTCCAGGAAATGGATCTGCATGAAAGACTTCAAGAAGATGTCAAAGATCTGTAATGAAGGCACTATAATACTGTAATAAGATAGAAATGACCGGTTTATGACAGATTAATGCGGTGCCATTTGATAACTAATTCTTAAGTGATGGCCGCGTTTTTGCGGTGCAACAGCGCGCGGCCGGGCAGCCAGGCGACTCGTCGCCCGGCCGATGCGCGCCCGCGGCCCGCTTGGCGGCGGTGGGGGTGCACTTGGGACAGGGGAGATGCCGATGGCCCGTTTTCGTCTGCCGTCCTTGCCGATCGGCCACAAGGCCTTGGCCGGGGTCGGTCTGCTGGGCGTGGCCGGTCTGGCGATCGGCGTGGTCGGGGTGGTGATGCTCGACCGGGTCGAGGACCGGCTGATGCGGATCACCAAGGGCACCGCACCGGTGGTGCACGCCACGGGCCGTCTCGATCACGAGATGGCGATGATGCACAAATACGCCCTGCAGATCCTCTCGGAAGCCGATGGGGCCACGGTCGCGGCCCTGGGCACCGCGGTCGATCGGGCGGAGGCCCGGTTCGGGGCGGCCCGGCAGGACCTCGACGGCTTGGATCTGTCGCCGGACATGCAGGCCATGGTGGCGGAGGTTCTGGCGGTCTATCCGGACTTCGCGGCGGCGGTCGCGGATCTCGAAGCCGCGCATCGGGCCCGCCTGGCGACGACCGCATTGGTCGGGGAGCGGTTGGCCAGCTTCTCGTCCATGGGGGCCGACATCGTCATGCAGCTTGGCCGCCTGGGCCGGTCGAACCGGCGCGACATGGACGACCGGGCGGAGATCCTGGGCACGATGAGCGACACCGTCCGGCAGGGACAGGCCAACCAGTCCACCCTGGGCCAGATGGCCGGGATGGTGGACACCGTGTTCGCGCGCGACCTGCCGGCGATGCAGGCGTCCTATGAGCTGATCGTCGTCATCGAGCAGCTTCAGGGTGTCGCCAGGGCGTATCTCGCCGAGACCGACGCGGCGGCGCTGCCGCCGCTGCGCGGGCAGTTCGAAGGGCTGGCCGGCCGGGTGGCCGAGCCGATGGGAACCCTCGCCGCCCAGGCGGAGAACGAGCGGGAAGCCGCCCGGGTCGAGCGTCTGGCCGGAACGGTCGACGCCTGGGTGGTGGCCGTCCTGGGGGCGGATCAACTGTTCGAGGCGCATGACCGCCGGGTCGCGCAGTCTTTGGTGACCGCGGATCTGGCGGCCCGGATCAATGCGTTGGGCGATCGGGCGGCCACGGGCTTCGATGCGATCGCGACCGCCGGCGCGCAGGCGAGCGTCGCGGCGGAGCGCGCCGCCGGGGCCTCGGTGCTGCTGGCGTATCAGGTGATCGGCGCCCTGTCGGTGCTGCTGCTGGTCGGTATCGGCGCGGTCGGCCTGTTCGTCCGACGCGGCGTCGCCCGGCCGCTCACGGCGATCGCCGGGATGATGACCCGGCTGGCCGACGGGGACACGGCGATCACGGTGACGGGCCGGGACCGTGGCGACGAGATCGGGGCGATGGCCGAGGCGGTGGCGGTGTTCCGCACCAATGCCGTCGAGCGGGAGCGGCTGGCCGCCGATCAGGCTGCCGAACAGGCGGCGCGGGCCGCGCGGACCGAGGCGGTCAACCGGTTGATCGTCGAGTTCGACGGGGCGGCGCGCACGGTGTTGAGCGCCCTCGATCGGTCGTCTCGGGACCTCGGCGCGACCGCGGGCCGGCTGACCGAGACCGCCACCCGGTCGACCGACCGGGCGGTGGCGGTGGCCGCGGCGACCGAGGAGTCGACGGTCAAGGTCAACACCGCGGCCGGCGCGGCCGAGGAGATGGCGAGTTCGATCGGGGAGATCCGCCGCCAGGTCGGCCGGTCGCGGGACATCGCCCGGGAGGCGCAAGAGTCGGCCGCCGCCTCGGCCCGCACCGTGGGGGCTCTGCTGGAGCGGGCGGACCGCATCGGCAGCGTGGTCGACCTGATCGACGGCATCGCCGACAAGACCAACCTGCTGGCCTTGAACGCCACCATCGAGGCGGCGCGCGCCGGGGAGGCCGGCAAAGGCTTCGCCGTCGTCGCCAGCGAGGTCAAGTCGCTGTCCCAGCAGACCGCCAAGGCGACCGGCGAGATCGCCCGGCAAGTCTCGGCGGTGCAGGCCGGAACCCAGGACGCCGCCGCGGGGATCGAACGGGTCGGCGAGATCGTGCGCCAGATGGCGGAGATCTCGAGCGACGTCGCCGGCGCCATCGAGCAGCAGGACGCGGCCACGGCCGAGATCTCCCGCAACGTCGCGGTGGCCGCGGCCTCGAGCCAGGAGGTGGCCGGCGGGATCGCCGAGGTGTCGAGCGGGGCGCGGGACACCGACGCCGCCGCCGGCGAGGTCGAAGCGGCGGCCGGCGATCTGACCCGCGAGACGGCCGCGATGGCCGAACGGCTGCAGGCGTTCTTCAAGGCCGTGCAGGCAGCCTGACCGGACCGTCGCGCCGGATCCGGCAGCGGCGTTGCGCTTGGCGGGCTGTCGGCGACGTCGCGCCGGCGAGGTGTCCGCGGCGGGGATGCCCCCCGGTGCCCGGGAAATCCGGGTCCTCGCCCGTCGGGTGATCGGCCTGGGACCGTCCCCTTCCGGGGGGCCGGTTCAGGAAGGCGGCGCGCGTCGATGTCTTCGCACGGGCGGCTTGTCCTCAAGGGCGGACAGCGTGCCGAGACCCGGCCGGCGCAGGATGGTGCCGATGGTGGAGCGGGACATCTGCAAGGCGCGCGCGATCGGATTCCATGTGGTGATTGACAGAAACGACCGCTTTTGACAGATGGGTTTTGGTGAGATGTTATGATCACAATATCCTATCACTGGTGTTGACCTTCGTATGGAGTGGCTTGTTTCTGAGATGCTCCGTTTTCTTGCCCATTCTTTCGTCACTCTGTTTTTGACGATCTTGACCCAGATAGGTGGCCTGGCATGGATCGTCGCGATTTTCTTTCGACGAAAGCTGATCGCGTTCATTTTTGCCTACGCAGCTTTGACCGTGGCGGCGATAGGGGTTGCGCCAAGCTTTGGTCGTGTCGCGCTGGACTGCTTCGATGATGGGCCACTCCAAGTTCAGAGCTGGATGTACTGCGCCCTCAATCGCAACTATGTCGCGCCCGAACTCGGCGACGTACTGGTTGATACTGCCAAGGAGATGGACAGGCGGTTTCCCGGCACCGTAACGCTTGTCCTCGATGCGAATTTCCCGTTTCTGGACGGGTTTCCTCTGTTACCGCATCTGTCTCATGACGATGGCAATAAGGTCGACTTCGCCTTTTTCTATCGAGATGAGACAGGCTACCGTCCGGGGGCGACCCGGTCACCGATAGGCTATTTCGCCTTCGAGCAAGGTCCGACCGATTGCCCCCAGGAATGGCCGACGCTCAGATGGGACTTCGATATCCTGCAACCATTGTGGCGTGAGTACGATTTGGATGAGCCACGCAACAGGGCCATTCTACAGATCCTGTCCAATGACGCCCGAGTTGGAAAAATATTCGTCGAGCCACATTTGCTCCGGGCAATGGATATATCGCATCCGAGCATTCGTTTCCAAGGTTGCCATGCAGCCCGACACGACGACCATATTCACTTTCAGCTTAGGTGATGTGCCAAAGTTCATACGTTTATCGGTGAGAACGACCGTTTTTCCTCGCCGGTGAGGAGCGTGCATTCGGTGAGCATTCTGCGACGCCGGCGTCGTCCGCTGACCGGACCTTGGTTGACTGGACACCCTGCCCGGTCCTTACGCGCCATCGCCCGGCGCCGTCTTCCCCTCCGTTGGTCCGCGCCCCATGGAGCGGTTGCCGCAGCCTCTTCTTCCGCCCCGGCCAGATCGACCCAGGCCAGATCGACATGGATCCGGTCCATCAAGCGGCCGGTGCGGGCCAGACCGAAGGCATGGTCGACTCGGGTGCGGGCGCTCGCACCCATCGCGGGGTGCCGTGCCTGACCACCAGCCGCCTCGTCGGTTGCGTCCCACCTGCCGTCGAGCGACAATCGGCGTTGACCCAGATCGCCGCGCGGGAAACCTTGTTCCATGGCTTCTTATGGGACCACTATGGACCAAGTTGCGCAGAAGACGCTCTTTCAACTTTACCGCCAAATGAGTACCGTTCATGCATTGAAACCCGATTGGAACGACCTTGGATTCCGCGTTTTCTCACAAAACGAAGAAGACGGCCTTCTCTTGTTTATTTTTTCATTGATCGGCTTCAAGACACGTCGCGTCGTTGAAATCTGCTGCGGCAGTGGCCGTGAAAGTAATACGGCCAATCTCTTGATCAACCATAACTGCGTGGGATTACTGTTCGAAGGTGATGAAACGCGTGCGAAGCAGGCAAGGCAATTCTTTCAGGCGCATCCTGATACGCGCTACTGGCCACCCCAAATCGTCCATGCTTGGGTCACGGCCGAAAATGTGAACCTGCTGTTGGCGGACGACGGTATGATCGGCGATGTCGATCTTCTGTCGATTGATGTCGATGGGGTCGATTACTGGCTCTGGCGGGCCATAGATGTGATAAAGCCCCGTGTGGCGATCACCGAGATCAACCATTTGTGGGGCGCCGACGCAGCGGTGACCGTTCCCTACGCGCCGGATTTCAAAGCGGTGTTCACCAAGTACGGATCCGACTATGCAGGTGCCTCCATCGCTGCCTTCTGCAAGCTGGGCGCAGCGAAGGGCTACCGTCTCGTCGGGGCGAATGCGTTAGGCACCAACGCCATCTTCGTCCGCAACGAGCTGCAGCACCCCTGGCTTCCGGAGACTGCCGCCGGCGACATCTTCTGGCATCCGCGCACGGAGTTCGGCCGCACCGTCCGGTTCGCCGGGATCGAGGATATGGATTGGGAGAGGGTGTAGGCAGGAGTCCGATGAACCGCCGTATCCGCTCCGGCAGGAGGATGCCGACCCGTCGGGCCATGGCAGCCTCGTCGCGGAAGATGAAGACCCCATCGGCGCCGCGTTTGATCTCGCCGTTGCGCCGCTCCAGCGGCTTGGTGGCGTGCAACTTGGCGGGATGGGACGGCCGGCCGTCTTCTCGCCATAGCCGGCGGCGGTGCGCGCACCGACCTCCAGCGCCCTCGGCCGCACGGCGGCAAGGCCGATCATGTCGCGCGGCAGATCGGTATCGGCACTCCTGTCCGGCAGCCCGCGCGAGGTCATGACGGCGTCGGTCATCGTGGTTCCTTTCTGGTTCGAGGTCAGGTCGCCGACCTCACTCCAACCAGGCACCGCGATGGCCGCTCGCCGTGGATGACCGGCTTGCCGAGGCCGGACCCGTTACCGTCGCTCCGGCAAGCCGGTCATCCGCAGCTACACCATTCCGGGGGACCTGACCGGGCAGCGACCAGACCGAACGGCGGGGCGAGGGACGGTCCGCCCGATGCCTCGGCTCCGCTTCCCTGCGCACCTCCCTTGCCGGCCGGGCCGCCGCGCCCATCCCGGTACGGGTGCTCGGAACGGGCCGCCCCGGCGCACCTCCCCACCGGACGCGCAAGCGCGGCCGACTCCGCCGGGAAGGCGTCTGCCGCCACGCTGGGGCGCGAAGGCTGCGCTTGCGGGGTCTTCCGCGACAGCATGGCGCCCTCCGGGGTGACCGGGGCGGGCACGGCCGGCCGGTATCGGGGCGGTCCGAGGGTCGGCGCTGGGCGGGGTGGTCCGGTGTCCCGTCGAGGCCGATAGGGGACGGGGTCGTCGGATCGTCCACCGGTACGGACGGCCCCGGCTGAGGTGATGCGGGACCGCCGAGGTCATCGCGGACGGGACGTGGCGATGGCGGTGTCGCCGGTCGGGCCGGATCCGGGGTGCGGCACGGCCGCAGGGGTGTCCCGTCGGCGAACCCGGCCGGTCCGGTCGCCGCGGACTGGATCAACCTGCGTTCGGATGGACTCATCTGGACGTAGATAAGCTGATCGACGTCAAAGAGGGGGAGCGCCCTGCGTCCGGACCGAGGAGTGGCCGGTGCCGGTGACGCGCCGGGCCGGGATCGGTGGGGCCGGGATCAGCCGGCGGGTGGTGCGCGCCGGCCCCGGCGGTGGTGGGATCCCGCCGGGGTTGCGGTGCCGCGGCCGTGATCGGATGGCGGCGGGGAGGATGACTATGAATCTAAAAATTCTGATCGGGAAGTGTGCACCGCACAATTTCCGATAACGATATCTTTTCGAAAGCCCTGGCATGTCGCTTCCGGCAAAGATTTATTCGTCAGATCCGGAAAGGATCCGCAACAGCCCGTCGAGCTGCTCCAGCGTCTGGTATGCCACGGTGACCGCACCGCCTTGGCCGCGAGGGGTGATGAGGACGGCGAGGCCCAGTCTCTCCGACAGCTGTTCCTCTAGCGCCAGGGTATCGGCATCCTTGCCGCCGCCGCCGGGATCGGCCTGCCGGGACCGGCCGGGCGGCCGGCCGCCGCGCCGCCCGCGCTCGGCGTCGGACCGCCCGCTGCGGTCGCGGACCAGGGCTTCGGTCTGGCGGACCGACAGCCCGTCGCCGACCACCGCTTCGGCCAGACCGACCGGGTCCGGACTGCCGATCAGGGCGCGGGCATGGCCGGCCGACAGCGTCCCGGCCACCACCATCTCCTGGACCTCGACGGGAAGGTCGAGCAATCGCAACAGGTTGGCGATGTGGCTGCGGCTCTTGCCGATGATCTCCGAGAGCTGCTGCTGGGTATGGCCGAACTGGTCGATGAGCTGCCGGTAGCCGCGGGCCTCCTCGACGGCCGACAGATCGGCCCGCTGGACGTTCTCGATGATCGCCAGATGCAGGGCGTCGCCGTCGCTGAGCGGACGAATATGGACCGGCACGTCATGTAGCTGAGCCCGCTGGGCGGCGCGCCACCGGCGTTCGCCGGCGATGATCTGGAACCTGTCCGGTTGTCCTGGCTTCGGCCTGACGAGGAGGGGTTGGATCACCCCTTGAGCTTTCACTGAACTGACCAGATCGGCTAATTCTTCTTCATCAAAATACTGTCTAGGCTGGTACGGATTCGGTTCCAGCCAAGCTACGGCGACGCGGCGCATGTCCCGGTCCTGTCCGGCGGCGGGAGGATCCGCTGCCTCGGTCTCGGCTGCCGGGTCGCCGGCGTCACCGAACAGGGCGTCCAGGCCGCGGCCCAGGGACCGGCGCTTGGGGGACGAGGGGATGTCCTGGCTCATGCCGCCGGCCGCCGCTCCCGCTTGAGGATCTCCGAGGCGAGATGCACATAGGCCTGCGCGCCCGCACATTTGAAGTCGTACAGCAGCACCGGCTTGCCGTGGGACGGCGCCTCGGACACCCGGACGTTGCGCGGGATCACGGTGCGATAGACCTTGTCGCCGAAATAGGCGCGGACATCGTCGGCCACCATGTCGGACAGGTTGTTGCGCTTGTCGTACATGGTCAGGACGACGCCATGCAGCTCCAGCCCCTGGTTGAGCACCTTGCGCACCCGTTCGATGGTCCGCATCAGATGGCTGAGCCCTTCCAGGGCGTAGAACTCGCATTGCAGCGGCACCAGGACGGCATGGGCCGCGACCAGGGCGTTGAGGGTCAGCAGGCCCAGCGAGGGCGGGCAGTCGATCAGCCCGTAGTCGAAGCCGGCCGCGATCGGGCCGATGTGATCGTGCAGGCAGTATTCCCGCCGCAGCATGCCGACCAGTTCGACCTCCGCCCCGGACAGATGCACCCCGGCCGGCAGCACGCCCAGGCCGGGCACGGCGGTCGGCCGCACCCGGCAGCGCTCCGGCGCGCCGAACAGGAGCTCATAGGTGCCGTCGGTCCGGTCGCCGGGGTCGAGGGCGAGGCCGGTGCTGGCATTGCCCTGGGGATCGAGATCGACCACCAGCACCCGCTGGCCGGCGGCGGCCAGGGCGGTGCCGAGATTGATCGCGGTCGTGGTCTTGCCGACCCCGCCCTTCTGATTGGCGATGGCGATCAGGCGCGGCTTCGGGGCCGCACCTTGGGTCAGCCCGGTGAGGGCGTCGCCGGCGGGGGGCGGGCTGTCGGACATCGGACCAATCCCTGTAGACGCAGGACGGTGCTGTCCGGACTTGTCCGGCTGGGCACCCGATCGGCGATGAATGTCCATGATTTGCGGGCATCGGTCAATTCACGCCCCACATCTTGTCCCTTGGGGAGCAGGAACGTGGCGGTTTCCGTGCCATAAGGGGCGGCCAGGCCGAGCAGCCGGGGCAGCGGCGCCAGCGCGCGGGCGGTGACGACGTCGCCGCGACTCGGCGGCGGGGCTTCGAGTCGCTGGCACCGTATGGTCACAGTGGCCGATGTTTCCCGTGAAACCTCGCGCAGGAAAGCGGCCTTGCGGCTGTCGGCGTCGATCAGCGTGGTCGGCAAGCCGGTCATGATCGCCAGGACCAGCCCGGGAAAGCCGCCGCCGCTGCCGAGATCGACGATCGAGCGGGCGTCCGGCGGCAGCAGCGGCACCAGTTGAGCGCTGTCGTAAACGTGCCGCCACCAGATCTCGGGCACGGTCTTCGGGGCGATCAGGTTGATCCGCGGCTGCCAGCGCCCCAGAAGGGCGGCATGGGTCTCCAGCCGGGCCAGTGTTTCCCGTGAAACACCGGTGGCGGCCCGGAACGCCGCCGGACCGAAGCTCATGCGCTCAGGCGGGTGGGGTCCGGGTCCACCGCCGCCCCGGTGCCGGCCGGCCGCCGCTTGACGTGGCGCAGCAGCGCCACCGCCGCCGCCGGGGTCACCCCTTCGATCCGCATCGCCTGGCCCAGGGTGGCCGGGCGGTGCCGGGCGAGCTTGGTGCGGGTCTCCGCCGACAGGCTGCCGATGGCGGCGTAGTCGAGATCCTCCGGCAGGGCCAGGCCCTCATCGGCCTTGAAGGCGCGGATATCCGCTTCCTGCCGGTCCATGTACCCGGCGTACAGCGCATCGATTTCGATCTGCTCGACGATGTCGGCCGCCAGGTCGGTGAGCTCGGGCCACAGCCGGCACACATCCGCCCAGCCGATCTCGGGGTAGCGCAGGAGATCCATGGCGGAGCGGCGCTGGCCGTCCCGGTTGACCGGGAGGCCGGCGCGGCGGGCCGCGGTCGGCGTGATCGACAGGGCGTCGACGCGGGCCCGGGCCGCGGCCAGCCCGGCCTTCTTGTCGGCCCAGGCCCGGCGGCGCTCGGCCCCGATCGCGCCGGCGGCGAGGCCGAGATCGGTCAGCCGCTGGTCGGCATTGTCGGCCCGCAGGCGCAGCCGGTACTCGGCCCGGCTGGTGAACATCCGGTAGGGTTCGGTCGCGCCGTTGCGGATCAGGTCGTCGATCAGCACGCCGATATAGGCGTCGGCCCGGTCGAGCACGAAGGCCCCGGCGCTATCCGCCCGGGCTCCGGCGCGCCCCGCCGCCCGGGCCGCATTGAGGCCGGCCATCAGACCTTGCGCGGCCGCTTCCTCGTAGCCGGTGGTGCCGTTGATCTGGCCGGCGAGATACAGCCCCGGCAGCCGCTTGGTTTCCAGCGTCGGTTTCAGTTCGCGCGGATCGACGAAGTCATACTCGATGGCATAGCCGGGCCGCAGGATCGAGGCCCGCTCCAGACCCGGGATGGCGGCCACCATCGCCGCCTGCGCGTCCCGCGGCAGCGAGGTGGAGATGCCGTTGGGGTAGACGGTGGGATCGTCGAGCCCCTCGGGTTCCAGGAAGATCTGGTGGCGCGGCTTGTCGGCGAACCGGACCACCTTGTCCTCGATCGACGGGCAGTAGCGCGGCCCGACGCCCTCGATCTGCCCGGAATAGATCGGCGAGCGGTGCAGATTGTCCCGGATCGCCGCATGCGCCGCGGCAGTGGTGTGGGTGATGTGGCAGGCGATCTGCGGCACCCGGATCCGGTCGGTCAGGGTGGAGAACGGGACCGGCGGATCGTCGGCCGGCTGGCTGTCCAGCCCGGACCAGTCGATCGTCCGCCCGTCGAGCCGTGGCGGGGTGCCGGTCTTGAGCCGCCCCATCCGGAACCCGGCACCGTAGAGCGTGTCGGACAGGCCGATCGCCGGTGCCTCGCCGGCCCGGCCGGCGGCCCACCGCTCCTCGCCCAGATGGATCACGCCCTTCAGGAACGTGCCGGTCGTCAGCACCAGAGCCGCGCCGCCGATCACTCGACCGTCGGCCAGGACCAGGCCGGTGACCCGGCCCGCCGGATCGCGCCGGATGTCCTCGGCCGAGCCTTCCAGCAGATCCAGACCGGCCTGATCGGCCATCAGCCGCTGCATGGCCTGGCGGTAGAGCCTGCGGTCGGCCTGCGCCCGCGGTCCCCGCACGGCCGGTCCCTTCGACCGGTTGAGCATGCGGAACTGGATCCCGGCCCGGTCGATGGCCCGGCCCATGACGCCGTCCAGAGCGTCGATCTCCCGCACCAGATGGCCCTTGCCGAGCCCGCCGATGGCGGGATTGCACGACATCTCCCCGATGGTGGCGAGCGTGTGGGTGACTAGCAGCGTCGCCGCACCGGCCCGTGCTGCGGCCGCGGCCGCCTCGCAGCCCGCGTGACCGCCGCCCACGACGATGACGTCATAGGCGGGACGCGGACTGACCGAGGTGAGGGGGAGGGGCGTTGCGGCGGCCATGGCGCGCCGGACTGTAGGGAGCGGTGGCTGTCAAGTCAAAGCGCGGCAGGGCGGCGGGACCGGCGCGGGTCCGATCGGGCATGGCCGTGCCGGGCGGGCCGACCGGCCGTGGCTATCCGGGCCACGCCGGTCCGGCGCCGCGGGCCGGTCCCGTTTCCCGTGAAACGTCCGGGGGCGGCCATCGACGCCGCGCCCGACGCCTGCGATCCCGCCGGCATCGCACGGTCTCGCCACCAGGACCGGCTGGCAGGCTGTTGAAGAGGTCTATTGCGGCTACGATGAGGATTACTTCGGTGGTCCTGTTGTCGAGGGAGCCGGTGAGGTGGGGACGGGATGAGCTTTCAGGATCGCTGTTATCGTATGTCGCCCTTGAGGCACGGGTTCGCGGTGACCATCCGCTCGCCAATGATTCGGGAGATAGCGCACGAAGCGCTTTCGGCATTGGACGACGCGTTTGCAGTACTCTATCCGCGTCGGTCGGGTCGCCCCCCCGCTTCCTCCGGAACGCTCGCGTCGTGCCATGTTGCCGCCAGGCTTTCCACGGCATCCGCTCCGAGCGGTGAGGAGGACGACGATGGCCTGGCCAGGCCGCCGAGCCGGAACGCAAGGTGCAATGGGGGGCGCAACGCGGAGCGTGATTGCCACGGCGAGAAGCGCTCCAACCCACCGCATCGGAGCACGACGGACCCAGAGGCTCGGCTCTACCGGAAGGGTGATAGCCAGCCGGCCCGGCGCTGCGACCTCGGCCATGTCCTGATGGAGAACCGCCATGGCCTGGTGGTCGAGGCCGGCGCGAGCCTGGCGACGGGGACGACGGAGCGGGAAACGGCCCTGGAGCTGCCGGGCCGTCGGCAGGCCGCGCATCGGATGACGACCAAACGGATGACTTTGGGCGCCGACAAGGCTTATGATGTCGTCCAGTTCATCCATGATCTGCGCCGCCGCCCGATCACACCCCATACCGCCATCGACGGCCATGTCACCGAAACCGGCACGCAGCGCGAGACGACGATCGACCGACGCACCACACGGCATGTCGGCCATGGGATCAGCTAGAGCATCCTGCGTCCTAACGGACGCAGGATGCTCTAGCTCATTGAAATAGATCAACCTGCGTTCAGATGAGTCCATCTGAACGCAGGTTGATCTAGCATGGCAGCACGCGCATCGAGGACGTGTTCGGCCGGCTCGGAGGCTCGGCGGGCTTGAACACGGCGAAGGTTCGCCGGCGCGACCGCGTCGATGCCGCCGTCACCTTGGCGCTGGCGGCCTGCAACCTCGTTCGCTTGCCCAAGCGCCTGGGGGCACCGGCATGACCGTCCGGGGCAGGTGGCGCATCGTCGCGATGCCGGACTACGAGGCGGACTATCCCGACATGATGGAGCCCGCCTCCATCTTCTTCGATGGTGCCGGTGCCGGCGACTTCGCCTTCGGCTGCGTCACCGGCTCCCTCTACGGAGCCGCTGATGCCAACGCCGTCGATTTCATCTGGGACGGCAATAATGAGATGGACCAGGCCTGCGGTGATGGAGAGGCCGAGCTCCAGCCCGACGGCACCCTCGACGGTAAGATCCGTTTCCATCACGGCGATGAGATCCCCTTCACCGCACGCCGTTGGCAAACCTCTTCAACGGCCGGTTAGAGCCTCCTATCTGCGTCCGACTGGACGCAGATAGGAGGCTCTCACTCTTTGACGGCGATCTGGAGCAAGATGTGATGAGGGTGAGGTATCCTTTGCCCGGCTCCTGCTCTCGAAACTCTTGCTCTCGACGGTGAGCGTCGGAGCGGGGTTCAGACATCCGACGCGATCGCAAACGGGATCGCACCGAACGCCACCCCGCTCTGGGGACGTCCCGTCATGCGGCGGCCCGCCGCCCCGTTCGCAACCCGCCCATCACCCATGAAGATCGTCACCTACAACATCCAGTACGGCCGCGGCCGGGACGACCGGATCGATCTCGACCGCACGGCGGCCGCCATCGCCGGGGCCGATATCGCCGGCCTGCAGGAGGTCGACCGCTTCGCCCCGCGATCGGATTTCCTCGATCAGCCGGCGGAGCTGGGATCCCGGCTGCCGAACCATGCCTGGGTATTCGGGCCCACCGTCGATATCGTGGACCCGCGGACGCCGGTGAGCGGTCGCCGGCGGCAATTCGGCATCATGATCCTGTCGCGCTGGCCGATCCTGACCTCCCGCACCCTGCTCTACTGGCCGAAGATCGGCGGCGGCAATCACCTCTCCCTCCAGCTCGGGGTCATCGAGGCGATCGTCGCGGCGCCGGCCGGGCCGCTCCGGGTCTATTGCACCCATCTGCACCATCTGTCGCCGCTGTTGCGGGCCCGGCAGATCGAGCAGCTTCTGGCGATCGTCCGCACCGCGCCGCAGGAAGGCACGGTCGTTTCCGGCGCCCCGCCGGACGGGGAGTGGTACGAGGGCGAGGTCGGCCCGAAGATGCCGGCCGAAGCGGTGCTGCTGGGCGACTTCAACCTGACCCCGGACAGCGAGAACTACACCCAGATCGTCGGTCCGCCGGTGCCGCACGATCGGGCCGCGAACGGCCTGGGACCGGCCGGTCACCCGCGGCTGATCGCAGCCGATGGGTTCGTCGACGCCTGGGTCGCGGCCGGCCATGGGGAGAGGGACGGGGTCACCGTACCCGAGCCCCGGGGGAACCCGACCCCGTGCCGGGTCGATTACGGCTTCGTCTCGGCCGCGCTGGCGGCACGGGTCCGGCGGGCCTGGATCGACGGTGACACCCCGGCCTCCGACCATCAGCCGGCCTGGTTCGAGCTGGATGGCTAGAGCATCCTGCGTCCGAACGGATGCAGGTCGATCCAGGCCGGATCTTTACCGGCCTGGCGGCGACGGCCCGGTGACGGACCGATGTCGGTACGGTGAGATCGAAGGGACGGGCAGCGGATCGGGGTGGGGTGGTGGAGTGGCCGGTCGGGGCTGGGTGGCGGTGTTTCCCGTGAAACCGACGGGCCTGCGGTGGGGCTCAGTCGTCCGGCCGTAGCCGCGATCGGAGGATGGCGATCCACTCCGCAGCTTTCGCCCGTTCCCGCGGCGGCATGCGCTCGGCCCAGGCCTCAAGCTCCTGCAGTCGGGTTGCCACCTCGTCCGGTTGCATCCGGGCGAACGCTACGACCGTCGACCGAACGAGACTGGCCGTCAGATCCCCCAGGCTTTCCGGTGTGCCGAGCCGGTCGGCGAGGGTGCGGGCGATGTCGAGGCCCTCACGATAGGCATTGTCTGCGTCGTCCCAGTCGCCGCGGGCTTGGGCGACGTCGCCGACCTTGTTGAGGGCGACGGACAGGTCGCGTTGGCTTTCGGGCGTGCCGAGCCGGTCGGCGAGGCCGCGGAGGATGTGGAGGCTTTCGCGATAGGCATTGTCTACGTCGTCCCA
>JANQKE010000045.1 GCA_028281265.1 Alphaproteobacteria bacterium
GCTGCGGCGTCGCTCGTCGTCGAATATGCCCCAGCATGTCCTTCCTCCTCGCTCCTGGCATCAGGGCCCATCCACCTCGGCAGATCGGCCCGGTAGTCCCTGAAAACGCTCTAGGGCTGGACCGGCAGCCGGTCCGTCGCGAGCGTCATGGCTTCCCGGCAGGCCCGCCAGGGACGGTTCGCCCCGTCGATCCGGCAGGCGGTGACGACGATGTCATAGGCGTCCACCCGCTCGCATATGCCGGGGATGTTGGCCACGGCCAGGCTCACTTGCGCGGTCTGCCCGGCGGCCAGTGCGCTGATACTGTCGCCCCAGGTATCGCCGACCTCCGCACCGTCGATATAGGGGACGATGCGGAAGCCCAGCCGATCAACGGTGGCCGCACCCCGGTTGGTCACGGCGACGTCGAACCGGCAGTAATAGCTGTCGGGTCCCATGGCGGCGATCGCGACATCCAGGCCGGGGTCATTGGCTTGAGCCGCCGCCGTGGAGACCGCCAGCGTCGCCATGATGGCGGCTCCGGCCATGACAGACGAGCGTGATCGGCCGCCGGGCCGGATGGTCGAAGGCTGGGGGGGCATGCGCGGTGATCTCCTTCGTGATCGGGCCGGTCGCGGGTGCTGGGCCGGCGACAAACGGAGTTCCGCATAGCGCGCTCGCCCTCAACTCCGCAAGTGAGACGCAATCGCAGATCTCGTCGTCTTGCCGGGAGACATGTGCTGGAGCCGCCGCACCCGTGCCAACCCGCAACCGCCGGATCCGTGCAGCCGCAAGGCTGCCTGTGCTAGATCAACCTGCGTTCAGATGGACTCATCTGAACACAGATAAGTTGATCTATTTCAAAGATTTAGAGCATCTTATCTGCGTCCGTTAGGACGCAGGATGCTCTCTAACCACCATAGACCGCGGCCCGGGACCGGTCTGCCGCCAAACGCCACCGCCGCAGCGACAGCGCTGACCTCTATCCGTTCCGGGGGTATGGAACCGGAGTTCCGGGAACGCAGTTCCTGGCTCCCGGCGACTGCAAACGTCACGGTCCGAGCCGCCCATGCCTCGCCCTGGAGTTGTGGCCGGCGAGAACACACGCGCCAGGAATCAGTCAACCCGCCGAAGATTGTAGGTGACGTGGAGGGCTGCCCGGATGGGCCGCTTCCGGCTTGCCGGCAGAAGGTCGTCCGCGAACAGCCGATCACCGAACCGCCGTGCCAGAGCCGGCGACACGGCCCCGATCACCAGGGCCCATTTGCCCCGGTTGAAGATGCCGACCCGGTCCTGAACCGAGAAACGGCTTTCGATCGATGCAAGAGACCCACCCGTGAACGGGAACTCCCAATCCGAGTCCCCTTGGAACGGCCGGAACAGGGCCCGCAGAAGCCGAACCGGCCACCATGTCTGCAACGGGTCATAGGTGATCATCCGACCGCCCGGCACGAGCTTGGCACGGGCCAGGTCGAGCGCGACATCCAGGTAGCGGAAGTGATGCAGCACGGCATGGGCATAGATCACGTCGAAGCCGGCGTCATCGTAAGCGGGGTCGAGGAAGTCCATGACCTTGAAATGCCGATTGCCGGCCTCGCCCACGGCCGACCGGAACGCGTCCAGCTCGTTCCTGCTCAGGTCGATCGCATGATACTCGCCGGCTGTAAGAGCTAGAGCATCCTGCGTCCTAACGGACGCAGATAAGATGCTCTAAATCTTTGAAATAGATCAACTTATCTGCGTTCAGATGAGTCTATCTGAACGCAGG
>JANQKE010000051.1 GCA_028281265.1 Alphaproteobacteria bacterium
CCTGCGTCCTAACGGACGCAGATAAGATGCTCTAAATCTTTGAAATAGATCAACTTATCTGCGTTCAGATGAGTCTATCTGAACGCAGGTTGATCTAGATAATGGCTTATGGGCGAGCCCCGACCCGCACCGATCTCGAGGACCTTGCTGTCGCTCAGATCCCCCAACCAGGTCTTGTGCAGCTCATAGACGCGCTGCCTTTCCGCGGGCGAGACCGCCTTCATGACCCGCTGCCGCAACCGGGCCCAGAGATTGGCGCCGACGGAATTGGCGGGCGTCACCCATTCCGGGCCCTTGCCGTCATAGAACGCCGTCTGATGGACATTGACGGCGATCATCTCCTTACGACGATCATCGGGCGCTCGATCAGCCATGGCCCAATCCCGCTCTGCAGCAGCTTGTAGCAGCCCATCCCGGCCGCGCCGGTCGAGTGATAGCGGGCACGCCCTGTCGCGACAACGGGTGCCGGACCGGGACGCCTGCACCGATGGACGCGCGGTTACAGGCCCCGGCACCCGTCAACGGCCATCCCGCCGAAGGACCGGCCGGACAAGAGCGGTCCCGGGCTTCACACCGCACGAATGACGGGCTCGGCTTCGGGGTCCGATCTTACGAAGCGGGGCCACGGCGGCGAGCGTCTGGTTTACCGCGTCGGCGACTCACGCTCTACGCGAGCCCGGCAGGCGCGTCCCGGGGGCCTCTGACGAAGGCGGCCCGCATCCGACGGGCCGGCAACCGCTACAGCGGGCAAGAAACCGCCGGCTCTCACCGGCGGCTCCCATAGGTTCACACCCCGCTTAGGCCTCTTCGGCCTCCGGTTCGATTTCCTGGCCGGTTTCCTGGTCGACGACCTTCATCGACAGCTTCACCTTGCCGCGGTCGAAGCCGATCACCTTGACCTTGACCTCCTGGCCCTCCTTCAAGTGATCCGACACCGCCTTGATCCGGGCCGGCTTGATCTCGGAGATGTGGACCAGGCCGTCCTTGGCGCCGAGGAAGTTCACGAACGCGCCGAAATCCATGATCTTGACCACCTTGCCGGTGTAGATCTTGCCGATCTCGGGCTCCGCCACGATCCCCTGGATCCAGTCGATCGCGGCCTGGGCTACCTTCTGGTCGGTCGCCGCCACCTTGATCGTGCCGTCATCGGCGATGTCGATCTTGGCACCCGTCGTCTCGGTGATCTCCCGGATCACCTTGCCGCCCGAGCCGATCACGTCGCGGATCTTGTCCTTGTTGATGGTGATCACCGTGATCCGCGGCGCGTTCGAGGAGACGTCGTCCCGCGCCCCGGTCAGGGCCTTGGCCATCTCGTCCAGGATGTGCAGCCGGCCGTCCCTGGCCTGGTCGAGGGCGATCTTCATGATCTCCGGCGTGATGGACGTGATCTTGATGTCCATCTGCAGGCTGGTCACCCCGGCCTCGGTCCCGGCGACCTTGAAGTCCATGTCGCCGAGATGGTCCTCGTCGCCCAGGATGTCCGACAGGACGGCGAAGCGGTCGCCTTCCTTGATCAGGCCCATGGCGATGCCGGCACAGGGCCGGGAGAGCGGGACGCCCGCATCCATCAGCGACAAGGAGGTGCCGCACACCGTCGCCATGGAGGAGGAGCCGTTGCTCTCCGTCACTTCGGAGACCACCCGCAAGGTGTAGGGGAAGTCCTCCTTGGCCGGCAGGATCGGCCGGATCGCCCGCCAGGCCAGCTTGCCGTGGCCGATCTCCCGCCGGCCGGGGCTGCCCATGCGGCCGGCTTCGCCCACCGAATAGGGCGGGAAGTTGTAGTGGAGCATGAAATGCTCCCGATACTCGCCCTCCAGCGCGTCGACGATCTGCTCGTCCTGGCCGGTGCCCAGGGTGGCGACGGCCAGGGCCTGGGTCTCCCCCCGGGTGAACACGGCCGAGCCATGAGCACGCGGCAGCACCCCGACCTCGGCCACGATCGGCCGCACGGTCCGGGTGTCGCGGCCGTCGATCCGCATGCCGGTATCGAGGATGGTCCCGCGGACGATGTCGCTTTCCAGACCCTTGAAGACGTCGCCGAACACGGCGCGCTCGTCCTCGTCGTCGCCCAAGAGCTCCTTGGCCTTGGCCTTGACCGCGTCGATCGCGGCGTAGCGGTCCTGCTTGACGACGGTCTTGTAGGCCTCCCGCAGGTCGCCCGCGACCGCCTCGGACAGCCTGGCGCGCACGCGGGCGACGGCTTCCGGCTCGGCCTCCAGCTCCCGCGGTTCCTTGGCGCACATCTCGGCCAGATCGATGATGGCGTCGATCACCGGCTGGAAATGCTCGTGGCCGAAGGTGACCGCCCCGAGCATGATCTCCTCGCTCAGCTCACCGGCTTCGGACTCGACCATCAGCACGCCCTCGGAGGTGCCGGCGACCACCAGATCGAGCCCGGTGTCGCGCATCTGGTCGCGGGTCGGGTTGAGGACGTATCGGCCGTCGATATGCCCGACCCGGGCCGCCGCGATCGGGCCCAGGAAGGGCAGGCCAGAGATCGTCAGGGCGGCCGAGCAGCCGACCATCGCGACCACGTCCGGATCGTTCTCCAGATCGTGGCTCAGCACGGTGGCGATGACTTGGGTCTCGGACCGGTAGGATTTGTGGAACAGCGGCCGGATCGGCCGGTCGATCAGGCGGCTGACCAGGGTTTCCTTTTCGGTCGGCCGGCCTTCGCGCTTGAAGAAGCCGCCGGGGATCTTGCCGGTGGCGAACGCCTTTTCCTGGTAGTTGACGGTCAGCGGGAAGAAATCCTGCCCCACCTTGGCCGCCTTGGCGCCGACCACGGTGCACAGCACCACCGTCTCGCCATAGCTCGCCAGCACCGCACCATCGGCCTGGCGGGCGATCTTGCCGGTTTCCAGCGTCAGCGGCCGGCCGCCCCAGTCGATCTGCTTGCGGTAGACATTGAACATTCGAACTCTATCCTTTCATCCGGTCACCGCGGGCACCCGGATGGCGGCCGCGATGGGGACGGGCTCGGTCTGCCGTCCCGAGGGTGTGACATGGCAAAAGCGCCGCGGCCCCAGACGGACCGCGGCGCCTTCGTCATGCGGGGAGCGGGCCGCCCTGTCGACGCGCCGCCCGACCGCAAGCCGGGGCTTGCACGCCCTCGGGACGGGCGATGCCGCTCCGGGGCGGGTCGTGCGGGTGTCGGCGGTGCGGCACGCGGGGTTGCGGCTCGGCCGGCTCAGCGGCGCAGGCCGAGACGGGCGATAAGCGATTGGTACCGCTGCTCGTTCTTGCGGCGGACATAGTCGAGCAGCCGCCGCCGCTGACCCACCAGCATCAGCAGGCCGCGCCGGCTGTGGAAATCATGCTTGTGGGTCTTCATGTGCTCGGTCAGATTGACGATCCGTTCGGTCAGGATGGCGATCTGCACATCGGGCGACCCGGTGTCGGTTTCGGTCGCGCCAAACTCCTTGATGAGCGCCTGCTTGCGCTCAGCCGTAATCGACATCGGGCTCTCCTAGAGGTTCAACACGCGCATGGGCCTGAGGTCGGGACCCTCGAGCCGGGCGATCGCCACCGGGCGGTCACCGGACACGGCCAGCACCGTCGCCCCCTCCGCCGTATCCGATTGCAGATGCGCGACGACCGCGCGATCGGACCGTTTGAGGAGTGCGACCGTCTGACCCTGTCTCAGCCGTTGCGCTTGATCATCGGACAAGGCCACCGCCGGGATGTCGTCCAGCGGGGTCTCAACGGGCAGCAGCAAACCGCTGCGGTCTGACCCTTCGGTCAAGCCGCTGATATGATCGAGCGTCACCGCATCGTCAAGCGTGAACGGCCCGACGGTGAGGCGCCGCAGGGTCGCGAGATGGCCATGGCAGCCCAGCCGCCGGCCGAGATCCCGGGCCAGCGCGCGCATATACGTCCCCTTGCCGCAGGTGACCTCGAAGACCGCATGGTCGTCGTCGGGCAGGTCCGTCAGCCCGAAATCGTAGACCTCGACCGGGCGGGGGGTCAGGTCGACCCGCTCCCCGTCCCGGGCGATGTCGTAGGCCCGTTCGCCGTCGATCTTGATGGCGCTGAACTGGGGCGGCACCTGCTCGATCCGACCGATGAAGGCCGGCAGCGCGGCGGTGATGGCCGACGGGGTCGGGCGGGCGTCGCTTTCGGCGATCGCCTCGCCCTCGCGATCGTCGGTGGTCGTGGCCCGACCCCAGCGGACGGTGAAGCGATAGCGCTTCTCCCCGTCCATGGCGTAGGCGACGGTCTTGGTCGCTTCCCCGAAGGCGATCGGCAGCACGCCGGTGGCAAACGGGTCCAGGGTGCCGCCATGACCGGCCTTCTGGGCCTTGAACAGCCAGCGGGCCTTGCCGACGACCTGGGTGGAGGTCATGCCCTCGGGCTTGTCGACGACCAGCCAGCCGCTGATCGGATCACCCTTCTTCCTACGCGCCATGGCGATCGTCCCCGGTGACGGGGCCGGCTTCCGATGCGTCCTCGTCGCCCGCCGGATCGAGGTCGCGCCGGACCGACGGGGTGCGCAGCAAGCCTGCGATCTTCTGGGCCTCGTCGAACGAACGATCGATCTGGAAGCTGAGCCGCGGCGTGTGTTTCAGCCGGATCGCCCGGCCGATCAGATGCCGCAGATAGGGCGACGAGCGCTTGAGTGCGGGCATCACGGTATCGACATGGGCTCCGCCCAGGGGCAGGACGAACGCGGTGGCGTTCTTGAGGTCCGGGCTGACCCGGACCTCGGACACCGTGATCGATTCCCCGGCCAGGTCGGGATCGTGCAGATCGCCCTTGGCGAAGATCGACGCCAGGACATGGCGGATTTCCTCGCCGACCCGCAACTGACGCTGGGACGGCGGTTTGCCGGCAAACTGGGTCATGGGTCCGACCGACCCCTCCTTATCCAACGCTCCGATGACACATAGGGCGGCCGGGGTGTCGGACCCCGGGACCGCCGCGAGGGGGTGAGCGCGCGCGTCGACCGAACGGCATTCGCCACCATTCGGCCAGAGGCGGCATCCCCGTAGGCCGGGGAGAGCCCGAACGAACCCCAGCTTCGTACCGCCACTCCGTGCCGGGGTTCGCCCGCGCTCTCCCCGGCCTACCCCGTCGACCTGGCCCATGCGGGACGGCCAAGGGGTTCGGCGCTAGATCAACCTGCGTTCAGATGGACTCATCTGAACGCAGATAAGTTGATCTATTTCAAAGATTTAGAGCATCTTATCTGCGTCCGTTCGGACGCAGGATGCTCTA
>JANQKE010000055.1 GCA_028281265.1 Alphaproteobacteria bacterium
CCTGCGTCCGAACGGACGCAGATAAGATGCTCTAACTCTTTAAACTAGATCATCTTATCTGCGTTCAGATGAGTCCATCTGAACGCAGGATGATCTAGAACGGGAGGGGCGTCCGGTGCGATCGCTCCGCGATCGCGCATGACGTCCGAATCCCGCTCCGACACTCATCTTGCTCTAAGGGATCGTTTGCATGCCGTGCTGCGAACCGCCGGGGATGGGCGGGTCTCACCCGCGATTAGCGCGATATGACGGTTTAAGAACGTCACCTAACTATCGAATAATCAACATTTATCAAGATTATCCCTTTCGATACCGGACGGTTCGGCATACGATACCGGCTCACTGAAGCTTTTCGACACATGCCCCAATCCGACCGCGAGAGACTGCCATACGTCCTGTTGTGGGCGTTCATCTTTGTCGTCGTGCTGTTCGCGGCGGCTCAGCCGGTTAGTATTCAAACGCAGTTCTTCATCTCCGGCACCCTGCTGTTGTGCATGGCGCTGATCAAGATCGGCAAGCCGGACAAGACCTGGCGCACGATCTTCATTTTCCTCGCCGGCTTCATCGTGTTGCGCTACGCGCTTTGGCGAACGACGAATACATTGCCGGAATTGACAGATTTACTCAGCTTCGTTCCAGGAATACTGGTTTATATTGCTGAGTTATATGCTATCTTTATGTTTTTCCTGAGCACGTTCGTGGTAATCGACCCGATCGACCGGGAAGAGGCACCGCTGCCGAAAACCGGCGAATCACTGCCGTCGATCGACGTGTTCGTGCCGAGCTACAACGAAGAAGAGGAGTTGCTGGAGGTCACCCTGCTGGCCGCGCGGGAGATGAACTATCCCGGCAAGCTCACGGTCTATCTGCTGGACGACGGCGGCACCGATCAGAAGCGCAACGACCCCGATCCGGACAAGGCCCGCAAGGCGCTCGAACGTCACGAGTCCCTCAAGGCCCTGTGCAATCGGCTGTCCGGCAACACGGTACCGATCAAGTACATCACACGTGCCAAGAACGAACATGCCAAGGCCGGCAACATGAACGCCGCGCTGGAGCACACCGATGGCGAGTTGATCTTGATCCTGGATGCCGACCACGTGCCGACCGTCAACTTCCTGGACCGCACCGTCGGCTATTTCTTGCGGGACCCCAAGCTTTTCCTCGTCCAGACCCCGCACTTCTTCATCACCCCCGACCCGCTGGAAAAGAACCTCGATACCTTCAACAAGATGCCCAGTGAGAACGAGATGTTCTACAGGGTCATCCAAAAGGGTCTCGACAAGTGGAATGCAGCCTTCTTCTGTGGTTCCGCAGCATTGTTGCGCCGCCGGTACCTGGAAGAGGTGGACGGCTTCTCCGGGGAGTCGATCACCGAGGACGCGGAAACCGCGCTGGAGCTGCACTCCCGAGGATACAACAGCATCTATGTCGCCGAGCCCCTGATCGCCGGGCTGCACCCGGAGACCTTCTCCGCCTTCATCGGCCAGCGGTCCCGGTGGAGCCAAGGGATGATGCAGATCTTCCTGCTGAAGAACCCGCTGTTCAAGAACGGTCTGAAGCTGCATCAGCGGCTGTCTTATACCTCCAGTAGTATGTTCTGGCTGTTTCCGTTCGCTCGATTGGCGTTCTTGCTGGCTCCCTTGTTCTATTTGTTCTTCGGCTTGGAGATCTATCAGGCCTCGGCGGCCGAGTTCATCGGCTACACGATGACCTACATGATCGCCACGTTGATGGTGCAGAATTTCCTGTACGGCAACGTACGCTGGCCGCTGATCTCGGAGCTTTACGAGTACGTCCAGTCTCTGTTCACGGCGCGGGCGATTCTGAAGGTCTTCATCAACCCGCGGGCCCCCACATTCAACGTGACGGCCAAGGGTGAGACGCTGTCCCAGCACTATGTCTCCCCGCTGTTCAAACCGTTTCTGATCGTTTTCCTGCTTCTGCTGGCAGGGCTGATCGCGGCCATATGGCGCTACCATGCCTACCCGGACACTCAGGACATCGTGCTGGTGGTCGCGACCTGGAACGTGTTCAACCTGATGCTGGCCATGAGCGCGCTGGGCGTCATCTGCGAGTTGCGCCAGGTGCGCGCGGCGCCGCGGATGCGCATTCGCCGGCAGGCCGAAGTCTGGGTGGGCAATCAATCGGTGCGCGCGTCGGTGGAGGACATCTCGGCCACCGGCGCGCAGATCCTCGTCCCCTACAAACTCGGCAATACCCTGTTCCGGGAGCACAAACGGCGCACCGACGCCAACGGCGAACCGGTGACGGAACAGGGCAGCATCGCCGTCCTCAGGGTGCTGCCCGGCGAGTACACCCAATCCCACGCCCCCGACCGCCCCCCCGACGATGTGACGTTCGAGGTCCGCAACATCCGCCCGACGGAGGGAAATCTATCGCTGGGCGTCCGCTTCATCCCGCAATCGGTCGACGAAGCGACCGCCGCGGTGCGGATGATGTTCGCCGAAAGCCGGCACTGGCAGGAGTTCCAGAACAGCCGCAGCAACGCGCCCGGCGCGTTCAACGGCACGATCAGCTTCTTCGCCAACAGTTTCCGCTACGGCTGGACGGCTGCGACGTTCTTCTGGAACCACTATCAGGAATCGAAGCAAGGTGCGCCGCCGCACCTGGAAGGCCATGCCGGACCGCCACTGCCCGTCGAGCCGCCGCAGGTCCCTCAGCCCGCCAACGAGAGCCAGCCGGCCCCGGCGGTCGCCGAGATCGATGCCGCCGGCCGCCGACGCTATCCGCCGCCGGCATCCGCCGTCGCTATGGCGGGCGGTGCGGCGGTCGCCGGCAGCGCGGCGCTCGCCGCCAGCGATCTGCCGCAGCCGACCGCCCGCGGCCCAGGCGGCGGTACCGAATCACCGGCGGACGCCGGCGGCACGGGTATCGCCACCGTCCAGGCCGGATCCGGTGGGCGGCCCGGCTGGCGTCTGCGCCGCCGTGCCCGGCCCGGCGAACCGCCCGCCGGCTTCAATGCCGACCATCTGACGGCCCGTGGGGACCGGGCCTTGCGGGAAGCCGGCCGGCCCGAAGCGGCGGACCCCTCCGCTGCGCCGCGCGCGGAACCCGGAGACCGCACCGTCACCAGGCGCAGACCGGAACCCGCCATCGGCGCGGGCGCGCCCACGACCGCCCGAGACCCGGGCCCGGAGCCCAAAAGCGCTCCCGGAAAGGCGGCGACGCCCTCCGCCACGGTCACGGTGATACCGACGGCCGGCCGACGGCCGGACCGGACCGGACCAGCGGCGGGCACCGTCTCGATCCGTCCGGTGTCGGCCGGCGGGGATCGTGCCCAGCCGGCGCAACCGCGGCAGCCCCGAGCCGAGTCCCCGGCCCGACCCGCCCGGCGGGGCGCGGCGGTCGTGCCCGTGGGAACGCCCGGCGCGGCGGCGGGATCCGCCCCGCCGCCCACACGAGCGGCCGGCCCCGCCCCCTCCGCACCGACCCAGCCGGGCGGACCGGCGAAGATCGTCGTCCCCACACAGCCGGCAAACCGGGCCGCTGCCGTCGCCCAGGACCGACCGCCGCAAGCGGCCGCTGCCGCCGCCAAACCGCGCCGCGGCGCGAAGGCCGGAGCGGCCCCCGTTCCGAGCAAGCCCGCGCCCGCCGAAGGGCGCGGACCGATCCAGCCGCGCAGGGGCGGCTTCGGCCTGCTGGCGGACGACGAGCCATCGCTGTCGTTCGACGGACCGTCCTCCGCTTCTGCCCCGGCACCGATCCCGGACGGTCGGCGGTCGTCGCCGCCGCCGACCGGTGGGGAGGCGGTCGATCAGGCGAAGCTGAGATCGGCCCCGTCCCCCGCCCGGTCGGCCCCGGCCGCCCAAGCGGCGGGCGCTGCCGGAGGCCGGACGGGGACACCGGCCGGTGCCGCGACCGCAACGCCGCCGCAGCCGGTGCAGCGGCAGCCGGCTCCGAACCGCCCCGCTGCGGCCGCGCCGACCGCCCCGGTCCAGGTCAAGCCGGCCCCCCCGGATCGACACCCGGCCCCTGCACCCAGCCCCGCCGGCAGCGTGACCGTCAAACCCGCGGACGGACGGATGGCGGCAACCGGCGCGGAGCCGGGCGGGCCCCTTGCGAGGACCGGCGGACCGGCCTTGACGGTCCGCCCCACGCCGCCGACCGCCAGGCAGGCACGCGCGACGCTGCGCCCCGCAGGCCCCGCGTCCGAGACCGCACGGCCTCAGGGCGGCGATGCAGGCGGCAACCGCCCCGCGGTGGAGCCGACGACGACGCGGCCCTCCACGGCATCGCCTTCGCGGCGCTCTCCGGCGACACAGCCATCCCCTGCGGCCGCCGACACGGCACCCGCCCGGACCCCGCGCCTGTCGATCGGTCCGGTCGGCGTGCAGTCCCGCGGCACCGGGAGGCGTCTGACCCGAGGATCCGCGACGCAGCGAGATACGGCAAAGGGGGGTAGCGAGGAGTAGGGCCGGTCGTCTGGTCCGAGCGCAAGACGAATCCAGCCGGACCCGCCGGCGAGCGGGAAGCGAAATCGCTTTAGTCTCGGCCTAACCGATTGGCATAGGTCTTCCTGGTAGGAGGCGTGCGAGACCGCTGAAAGGCCGGACTGAATCACGTATCCATGAGGCGGATAGACTTGGCCGGAGTCCGCCCCCACGTGCCATGGACCGGCGGCGACCCCGACGATGCCGATCGGGCCGACGGGACGGCAGGCGCACTCCGGTGAGCCGTCCGATGGGCGCCCGCCGCACCACGGAACGGATGGGCCGAAGGCGCCGAAGGAAGGGACGCGATGCGACTGAGCGGCAAGAACCTGGCGATGCTGGCGGCGCTGGCCGCAGGCTGCCTGCTGGCCGCGTCGCCGCCGTCGGTCGCCCAGCAGGTCGGCCAGCCGGGGCCGTTCGCCGAGGACGCCCCGCAGCCCGCCTTCACGCCGCCCGCCGCCCCGGCCGCCGCCCCACAGCCCGGATCGCCGGCGGAGACCGAAGGGGAGGCGCTGCTGCGGCGCCTGTTCGCCACCGAAGAAACGCCGCCGCCGTCGGATCCGGCCGGCCAGCCGGCGACAGGGACGGCTCCGACCGGATCGCCATCGGCCGACGCTACCGGCCCGACGACGGAGGGCGCGTCGCCCGAAGACGGGGAGGACCAGCCGGCACCGGCATTCCCGGACACCGCCTCGACACCCGACGACACACCACCGCTCGCGTTTTCCGAGCAGCCGGCGCCGGCCTTCGCCGAACCACCCGCACCGACGGCTCAGCGCCCCCCGCCGGCGACCGGTACCGGTTTCTTCGACGCGTCGCAGGACAGCCCGGCGGGGGCGCGGGCGGTCACCCGGCCGCAGGCGACAGCCGGCGGAACGGTTATCCTTCCCTTGACCCGCTGGCAGGGTGAACGGTTCGACGTCGTCCTGAGTGGCGAACGCGATCGCCAAGTATACACCGTTCGCCTGCAACCCGAACTCGTGGCGACGCGGGCGCGCCTGGTCGTGACCTACATGAACTCGATCGAGCTGATGCCTGACGGGTCCTTCATGACCGCCTGGGTGAACGGCGTTCCGGTCGCCCAAGCGCCGCTGATCGCCTATGATGCGCCGCTGCGGGTCCGGATCGAGTTTCCGGCCGATCTGCTGGTTCCAGGCAGCAACGAGATCGAGTTCACGGTCGACCAGGTGCACCGGATCGCCTGCACCATCGACACGACCTATGAGCTGTGGACCCGGATCGACCCGGAACAGACCTATCTGGAAATCGACAGCCAGGCGACGACGTCGATCCCCACCCTGGCAACCCTGGACCGGGCCCTTGCGGCGACCCGGAATGTGGACGAACCGCTGGCCGTCATGATGCCGGGCGGCGTGGTGACACCGGCCCAGCTCGGCTGGGGGGCCGCCGTCACCCAAGGCTATGCCCTGCGGATCGGCGACGACGCCCCGATCGTCGAGGCGATGGAGGTTCCGCGCCTGGCCCCGGAAACGGTCGTGCCCAGCTCGGAGTTGCTGTTCCCCGGCCTGGATCAGCGCGGCTTCGAGCATCGCCGCGCGGCCCTGGTCGGCACCCGGGATCAGTTGACCGGCATCATCGGGGAGTCCATCCGCTCCGCCATCCAGGGCGCCTTCCTGGGCGTCTATCCGATGGAAGTGGATCGCTCCCGATACGTGGTGGTGATCTCCGGCCTGGACGACGTGGAGGTCAGTCAGGCGGCCCAGGTGTTCGCCGAACCCGGCCAGGCCCTGCCCAGCCGCAGCGGCATCCTGGTCAGGGACATCGGCCCGCCCCTGCCGCGCGAAGAGGGGCCGCCGGTCCTGGTCCAGCAGGAGCGGACCTACAGGCTGTCCGACCTGGGATACGCGACCCGGCTGTTCGGCGGTCTGCGCCAGGTGATCGACATACCGGTCCGCATGCCGTCCGACCTGTTCGTGGGCGACGACAGCGTCGTCGAAATCCGGATCAACGCCGCTTACGCCCCCAATCTCGGGCCCGGGGCGATCATCAACGTTTTCGCCAACGGCGAGATCGGGGCGGCGTACCGGCTCAACAATCCGGAAGGGGAGATCCTCGAGGATCGGCTGGTCAACATGCCGATGCGGCTGTTCCGGCCGGGGCGGAACCTGATCCAGATCGAGGTCAAGCTGCCGGCCGGCCCGGGCGTGGTCACCTGTCCGGGATCACCCAACGTGCCGGCGGAGGATCGCATCCGGTTCACCCTGTTCGACGATACGACGTTCAGTTTCCCGGGCCTGCCGCGGCTGGCGACGCTGCCGGATCTGCGCACGACGGCCATGACGGGGTTTCCATACCATCGGGAACGCCAGCCGACCCCGTTCGACTTCTACGTGACCGACCGGACGAGCCAGACCATCTCTTCGGCCTGGATCGCGATCGGCAAGATCGCCCAGGCCGCCGGCGAGCCGCTGCGTGCCCAGGGCCGTTTCCGGTTTCCGGACGATCCCGAACTCGACATGGTGATCGTCGGCCCGATCAGCCAGTTGCCCAGCGCGATCGTGACCGCCGCCCCGGACGGCCTGGCTGAGATGCAAGCCGTCTGGCAGCAGCGCCCGCCGGTCGATCCCGATGTGGCGACCCGCGAGCAGGTGAGCGCGTCCGAGCGGACCGACGAGGTGCTGCGGCAGATCGAATCCCTCCGGCAAGGGGCGGCCGGTCAACCGGTCCGGACCGTCGACCCGTCCTACACGGTGCCGCCGGCGGGCCCGAACATCGACGCCCGCGCGGCCTGGGAGGATCGCATCGCCAACCGCGAACCGGTGCCGCAGAGTGATGGATCCGAGCAGGGCGTCGGCGGGATCGTCGACATGATGGTGAACTGGGTGGTCGACGTCGCCCACAGCTCTCGAGACGCGACCGCCAACGAAAGCGTGATCGGCCCGAACGGTCAGGCGGCGACGATGGCGGTCGCCCAGTTCGAAAGCCGGGAGGCCAACGGAACGACCTGGACCGTGCTCACCGCCCCCGATAACGATCTGCTGCTGGCCGGCACGCGCCGCTTGGCCGACCCGGCCTTCTGGTCCCAGCTCAGCGGCGATCTGACGGCCGTCGGCGCGACGCTGGAGGCTGTCCGGGCGCATTTCCCCGAACGGCGTTACTATGTCCAGACCCATGAGTTCGACGTACGGAACCTGCGGATGCTGGCGGCCAACTGGTTCTCCCAGAATCAGCTACAATGGACGGTGTTCATCGTGCTGTTGCTGTGCGTGTTCGGCTGGGTGACCACCCGGATCGTCCAGCGTCTGGGGGCGCAGCCGGCGGACTGACCAACTCGGGGATGGGATCGAAACGCATGGGGGAACGTCACCTCCGGGCCGGGGCGGTGGGGTACCTGCAGCTTCGGCGCGGCGTCATCCGGGCGCTGGGCGTCGTGATCGCCCTGGTCGTGCTGGCGCCGGTCCCGACCCAGGCGGCCAACCCTCAGGCCTGGGAAGCTTTCAAGCGCATCTTCATCCTGCCCGAGGGGCGCGTCCTCGATACCGCCAACAACAATATCAGCCATTCCGAAGGCCAGGGCTACGCCATGCTGCTGGCGGTCACGTTCGACGACCCGGCAACCTTCGCCCGGGTCTGGGCATGGACCGACCGTACATTGCGGGTGCGCGACGACGGCCTGATCGTCTGGCGCTACGACGATACGCTGGCCGATCCGACGGAAGACCGCAACAGCGCCGCGGACGGCGACATCCTGATCGCCTGGGCCCTGGCGCGGGGCGCCTGGCAGTGGGGCAATGTCGAGTATCTGCGGGAGGCACGGTCGCTGTCGCAGGCGATCCGGCGCCATCTCATCCGGGATCTGGACGGCAAGCTTCTGCTGTTGCCGGGTCCGGAAGGATTCGCGTTTCCGGACAGGATCGTGCTGAATCCGTCCTACTGGGTGTTCCCGGCTTTTCAGGATCTGATGGTGATCGACCCCAGCGATGTCTGGCTTCGGCTGATCGACAGCGGTGTCGCCCTGCTCCGCCAGGCGCGTTTCGGTCAGACCGATCTGCCTCCGGACTGGCTGGCGATCACCCCGGATGCCAGCCTGCGGCTGGCCGAGGAGTTCCCCACCACGTTCGGGTACAACAACATCCGGATCCCGCTATACTATATCTGGGCCGGTTTCCGGGACCGGTCCACATTGCAGCCGATCCGGTCCCTGTGGGCAGGGGCCGGTCGGGACGGCACCTGGCCGATGGTCGTCGATGTCAGCAATGGCCTGGTCGAGGAGGCCAGCCCCTTCCAGGGCGTCGATGCGATCGTCGCCCTGATGGACTGCGTGCTGGACGGGCGGCAGATGCCCGACAGCATCTGGTCGCCCCGCCGCGACGAGCACTACTATTCGGTCGGGCTGCTGCTGCTGGCGCAGGTCGCCGCAGCGGAGAGGTATCCCCGGTGCCTGGCCGGATGACGCCGCATCGCCGCGGGCCGGCGGCCGGGATCGCCGTCGCCGCCTTGCTGGTGCTCCCCGGTACCGTGGCCGCGCAAGCGCCGTTCGCCGCGCCGGAGCCCGCATTGGACCTGGAGGGCGGTGCCGCCCCCACCGCCCTCCAGCCCGATGTCGACGTACGGGTCATCAGCCCGCAGGGCCGCATCGGGCCCGTGGATGCGCAAGGCAACGTCGTCGACGAGCGGGCGCTGCGCTATTACGCCCGCATCCGCGATCTCGAACGCCTGGAGGCGGAGATCCAGCGGCTGCGGGCGCTGCATCCGACCTGGACGCCGCCGGACGATCTGTTCGAACCCCAGCCGATCCGGGTCGACGAGACCGAACTGTGGGAGCTGTTCGTCCAGGGCGACTTCGCCGGGATCCGCGCGCGCATCGCCGATCTGCAGGCCCAGAACCCGAACTACGAGCCTTCCGAAGACCTGCGCACGCAGCTCGCCCTGGCCGAGGACCGCATCCGGCTCGAGAACGCCGCTCAGGCCGAACAATGGCGGACGGTGATCTCCATCGCTCAGGAGAACCCCGGCCTGCTAGGATGCGCCAACGTCAACAATATGTGGCTGCTGGCCCAGGCGTTTGCGGAGACCGACCAGCCGGGCCGGGCGTTCGTGGTCTATCGGACGATCCTGGAGACCTGTGACGCCCCGGACGAGCGGCTGGCGACCATTCAGATCGGCAGCCCCTATCTGACCGATCAGCAGTTGGACGAGCTGTTTGCGCTGGAACGGGCGCGTACCGACGATCCGGAACGCCTGGCCGAGATCGCGGAGGTGGAAGCCGAGCTGGCGCGGGGGGAGATCGCCCGTGCGCTGGGCGAAACGGAGGTCGAGCTGACCCCGCAGACGGTCGACCAGTTCGCCGAGACCACCGCGGCCCGCCAGGACGGCGAGAGTGCGACGCTGCTGGGGTGGTACCATTTCCGCCGCAACAGCTTCGCCACTGCGGAAACCTGGTTTCGGCGGGCTCTGGAATGGGAAGCCGGCGACAATGCGCTCGAAGGACTGATCCTGACCCTGTCGGCCCGCGGCGAGTCGGTCGAGGCCGAACGGCTCGCCTACCAGAACCGCAGCGTCTCCCCCGTGATCCGGCAGGCCTATGTCGATACCGTGATCGCCCTTCTGGGCCGATCGGAAGGGGCGCCGGTCGATGCCGGCATCCTGGACCGGTTCGAAGGTCATGTCGCGGCCACCCGGTCGGTGTCGGGATCGACGGCCCTGGGCTGGTACTACTTCAATGCGTCCGACCTGGCCGGTGCGTTGACGTGGTTCGAGCAGTCGATCGAATGGCGGCCGACCGACGACGCGATCGAAGGCCTCGCCGTCACCTACAGCCAATTGGGTCTGACGTCCGATCTCGCCGCCCTGGACGCCTTGTTCCGGGGACGGTCGGACGACCTCGACGCGTTGTTCGACGAGCTCGGCGGCGGCGGCGGGGTTGCCGGTCCCAGCCTGGCCGCCCAGGCGTTTGCCGCCGGCGACTATGCCGGGTGCGTCCAAGCCATCCGGGCCGAGACGGCCGGCGGCATGCTGACCGCCGGCAACGCCATGCAGCTGGGCTGGTGCCTGGTCAATCTCGGCCGCCCGGCGGAAGCCCAGATCGCCTTCCAGCAGGCGCGGGCGCTGGGCGCCACCGTGGACGCCCAGTTCGTCCAGGACGCCACCTTCGGCCAGGCCTTGACGATGGTGCAGCAGGGGCTGGACGGGCAGGCCCTGGCGATGGTCGAGACCAACGCCCTGCCGCCGCGCCAGTCCCTGGACCTGACGGCCCAGGTCTACGCCAGCAACGCCGCCGCGGCCTTCCAGGCCCGACGGTACGAGGATGCGCTGAGATGGATCGAAGCCCGCCGCCGGATCGCCCCGATGCGCCGGGATCTGATGGAAGTCGAGGCGTGGTCCCTGTTCAATACCGGCCGCGGGCCACAGGCGCTGACCCGGTTCCGGGAGCTCGATCGCCAGTTCAGCACGCCGGCCACACGGGAGGCGATCCGGATCATCCAGGCCGCGGAGACCCGCAGCTTTGACTGAGCCCTCTCGGTCCGCCGGGTACGGTCGCCCCCGGTCGATCGCCGCAAGAAGGTTGGGCGCGCTGACGATGCTCGCCGCCGCAGCGCTGGTATCGGCGTGCGGCGGCATCCGGACCGGCAACCCGGATCTTGCGATCGTCGGCGGGGACACGCGGATCGTCCCTGCCGGCCAGCAACTGCTCGTGCTGACGGGCATCCCCGCACCGCCCGTCCTGGTCACGCAGGAAGAGGAGTATACCGGTGCGATCGTCCAGCGGACCGTCTTCGCCAACAACACGCTGATGGCCGGGGAGAACTATTTCCGCCTGCAGGTCAACTTCTCCGGGATCGACCTCTTGGGCCTGACCGGCCGGAACCGCCCCGCGCCGATGAGCCGCTTCACGTCCGAACGGATCGAGGAGACGCTGGCGGCCGAGTTCCCCGGTCTGGAGCCGACGGTGTCGTCGGAGCTGCGCCGCAACCAGTACGGCGTCTACAGCCACGCGCTGGCGATCCGCCTGTTGGAGGTCAACTGCGTGCTGGCCTGGCAGGTGGTCGACCGGGGACTGCGGAATCCGGTCCTGCCGCGTCAGATCGACAGCATCACGGCCGAGATGCGCATCTGCGACTCCGCCTTTTCGCCCGAGAACCTGCTGTTCATCTTCGACACCTACCGCCTGCGCTTCGCCACCGGCGCCGTGCCCCGATAGACCCTCCTGCGTCCGAACGGACACAGGATGCTCTAACACCACACCACTACGGGCGACGGCGGTCCTGGAGACGGTCCTCCAGGGAGGTGACGACCCGGTTGTCCGCGGGCGGGGTGCGGGCCACCAGCTCCTGCAACGCCGTCTCCATCCGGCCGATGCGGGCGTCGAGGTCGGCCAGCGGCGAGTCGGGCGGGGGTGCGGGCCGGGCCGGGCCGCCGTGGACGCTCTGTTCGGCGAGGACAGACTGCAGGGTCGCGACACTGTCCCGCAAGGTCCGCAAGGCGGGATCGAGGGCCGAACCCGCCTGCGGGACGCTACCCGCGCCGCCGCCGCGGTCCGCCTCGAACCGGTCGGCGGCCTGCTCCAACCGGGCGAGCAGCCGGCCCAGACGGTCTTCGGTCGCCGGGGCCAGCCCGCTCAGCGTCTCCAGCGCGGCATCCGCCTCCTCCATGGCTTCCCGGGCCCGGTCGGCCAAGGTGGCGCCCAAGCGCCGGAACCGCTCGGTCAGGTCGGTCAAGCGCGCATCGTAGCGCTCCAGCAGCGCATCGGCCGCCTCCAGCCGCCGCCGCAACCCGGCCAGCGCCGCATCCAGGCCCCGACCGTCCGCCGGCCCGGCGATCTGCTCCAGACGGGCCAGCAGATCGGCCATGACCCGCTCCCGATCGCCGAGTTCGGCCACGGTGGTCGCCAGCATCCCACTGGTACCGAGCAACGACTCGATCAAGGCGGTCGACCGGTCGGCCGCCATGTCTCCGGCCGCGGTCTCCCGGTGATCGAGGGCCGCGAGAAGGGCGTCGAGCCGACCGCGCAGGTCACCGTCGCGGGTCTCCCGATCCCCCAGCAGGGCATCGAACCGGGCATGCAGCCGCTCCTGCCGCGCATCGACCAGCGCCAGGGTGTCGGCGATCGCCGGCAAAAGAGCGGACTCGGCCTCACGGGCCGCGCCGTCACGGCCGGGTTCGGCCGCGTCACGGGCGTGCGCCAGCCCGTCCAAGACCACCGCCAAGGCCTCGCGCAACTGGGTCTCCTGCTCGACCAGCATCCGGGCGACCTCATCCGCGCCCGCTTCGACGCGCCGGGCCAACGCCTCCATCCAACGGTGATGGCCGTCCCGGTCCGATCCGGTCTCGGCCGCCTCCAGCGCCTCGGTCAGCAGATCGGCCAGGCGGTTGAACGCCGGCAGGGCCGACCGGGCGACCCGCAACCGCAGTTCGCCGTCGGTCTCCCCGCTCTCCAGGCCGGCGACCGGCAACCCCCGCCCCTGGGCTTCGAGGGCGTCGAGCAGACCGGCAACCCGGGCCATCGCATCCTTGGGCAGCGGCAGACTGACGATCGCGGTCCCCTGCCGGGCGGCCAGGGCGGCGAGACGCTCGGCCGCCCGGTCGACATGGCGTCCGATGACCAGCCGGGCGAGGATCGGCGACAGCAGGGCGATCAGTCCCAGGGCCAGCGCGAGCGCGGTCATCGGGCCAGAATAGACCGTGCCGCCGCCCTCGACGGCCATGAGACGCGCCACCGCGCCGACCGCAACCGCCAGGGACAGCAGCGTCACGGCGACCAGCACGCTCGCCGCCACCGGACCCATGAACGGGGGGTAGAGCCGCACCGGATCCGGTCGCTCGGCGTCGGCGACGCCCCCGGCCGGACCGGTGCCGGGCCGCCGGTCGGTGCTCATGCCACCCCGTCCCGATCCGGCACACGGCCGGTTTCAGCACGGCAAGGAGGCGGCGAAGGCTTCGGCATCACGGGCACCGGTGCTGCGACTCGGCAGAATACGGTCCATGCCATCCTACCCGATTTGCCGGTGTGGTACACGCATCCCGCCCCGGCGCCCCTCGACGGGCCGATCCGCCGGGCCCGACCCACCCGACGCGGAGAAGGCGTCACCAGCCTCCGCGGAATCTGCTATGGCTTCGGGCGATGGGCGGGCCGCCGCCCTTCCGGCCTCCTTGGAACCGTCGCAGTCTCTGATCATGCTGATCGACCTTTCGATCCGTGACGTCGTCCTGATCGACCGGCTGGCCCTGCGGTTCGCACCGGGCCTGGCGGCACTGACCGGCGAGACCGGGGCGGGCAAGTCGATCCTGCTGGATGCTCTCGGGCTCGCGCTGGGCGCGCGCGGGGACGCAAGGCTGGTCCGCCACGGCACACCGGCCCTGCATGTCTCGGCGACCTTCGATCTCGGCACCGACCACGCGGCGCTGGCGCTGCTGCGCGAGCGGGACATCCCGTGCGAGGATGATCTGCTCGTGCTCAGACGGACGGTCAGCGCCGAAGGACGAAGCCGCGCCTACGTCAACGACGCCCCGGTCGGGATCGGCCTGCTGCGCGAACTGGGCGACCGGCTGGTCGAGGTTCATGGCCAGTTCGACACCCACGGCCTGATGGATCCCAAGACCCATCTGTCCGTCCTCGACGCGTTTGCCGGGGCGGCGGCGGAGCGCGACCGGGTGGCCGCCGCCTGGCAGTCCTGGCGACAGATCCTGACGGCGCAGTCCCGCCTGGAGGCGGACATCGCCCGGGCCCGCAGCGAGGAGTCGTTCCTGCGCCATGCGGTCGAGGAGCTTGATACGCTCGACCCCAAGCCGGGAGAGGAGGCCGAGCTGGCCGAGCGCCGGCAGTTTCTGATGAATGTCGAGCGCCTGGCCGAGGCGGTGACGGGCGCTCTGGACAGCGTGGCCGGAGAGGCCGGCGCGGACACCGCGATCGGCCAGGCGGCCCGGCGGCTGCAACAGATCGCGGACAAGGCCGGAGGCCGCCTCGATCCGGCCATGGAGGCGTTGGACCGGGCCGGGGTCGAGTTGGGAGAGGCGATTGCCGCGCTGCAGGCGATCGGCGGCGATCTCGGCCCTGGCGACGCCGATCTGGAGACGATCGAGGAGCGGCTGTTCAGCCTGCGGGGGGCGGCCCGAAAGCATCAGGTCGATGTCGACGGCCTCGCCCCCTTGCGTAAGGATCTGGCCGGCCGGCTGGCCCTGATCGAGGATCAGGGCGATGCCCTGCAACGTCTGGTGCAGGAAGCCGCGCTGGCCCGCGGCCGGTACCATGCTGCGGCGGAGGGGCTGGCGGCCCGGCGGCGGGAGGCCGCAGCCGGCTTGGACGCGGCGGTCGCGACCGAACTCGCCCCGCTCAAGCTCGACAAGGCCCGCTTCGTCACGCGCATCGACCGGCTTGCCGAGGGCGACTGGGGGCCTCTGGGGACCGATCGGGTGGCGTTCGAGGTCGCCACCAATCCCGGGGCCCCGCCGGGGCCGCTGTCGCGCATCGCGTCGGGGGGCGAACTCGCACGGTTCATGCTGGCGCTCAAGGTCGTGCTGGCGAGCCACCGCGACCGGCCGGACGGCGCAGGCATCGGCCCCCAGACGCTGGTCTTCGACGAAGTGGATACCGGCATCGGCGGTGCGGTGGCGGCCGCGGTGGGGGACAGGCTCGCCAGACTGGGCGCGCGGTTCCAGGTGCTGGTCGTCACCCACAGTCCACAGGTGGCCGCCGCCGCCCGGCACCACTTCCGTGTCCGGAAGCGCTCGGCCGACACCGATGACGCAGCGGACCGCGTGACGACCGACGTCGTCCCCCTCGGTTCCGCGGACCGGCGCGAGGAAGTCGCCCGGATGCTGGCTGGCGAGCGTGTCACCGATGAGGCCAGGGCTGCCGCCGGCCGGCTCCTGTCGTCCCCGGTGCCCCCATGACGGGCGACCTGGTCGCCGATCCGCCCGATCAGCCCACCCGGAGCGATCCGAGCCGCTCCCCGGCCGGCCGGGACTCCCGCAACAGGCGGTCGACACAGCGGCCCTGGAACAGCGATATCCCCAGCGCCTTGCCGGTGGGGACGGCCTGCGCGTCGCCACATCGGGTCAGGATCACCCGCCCCGGTCCCGCGGCCTTGACCGCATCCCGGAACTCGGCCTGCCGATCCTCCGACAGCGTCGCGATCGCGGGGTCCCAGATGACCTTGATCAGGTCCAAACCAAGCTTCGTGCGGTCCATCAGCGGGAACGCGACATGGCCGAGACCGTCCATGCACACCCGATACCCCCGCTCCGCCAGGCGCGCCCGGGCGAACTGATAGGCCGCGATATCGGAGAACATGTCGATCTTGTGGATCTCGACGACGAGGCGGCCACGCAAGGACAGGCCGTGATCGGCGTCGAGGCGGCTGAAGTCGTCGCCCAGGACGGTGCTGACGTTCAGGTTCAGAGCGATGCCGCGGCCGGTCATGTCGCGCTCGCGCCTGAAATTGGCGATCATGCGGCTGTCCAAGGTCCTGGTCAGATACTGGAACAGCCAAGGATCGCTGGCCAGGGACAGATGCGGCGTCAGCATCGCCTCGAGATCGGCGATGGCGACATAGCGCTCATAGTAGATCGGCTCCGGCGCCCGATCGCCGACCAGCGCGCAGATCGGCTGATTCCGCACCAGGTTGGAGATATCGGCGTTGCCCAAGGACTTCACGACGCCATCCAGGTCCGCCGGGTCCAGCGGCCGTTTGGGAATGCCGCCGGCGCCGAGGGAGAGGGTCCGGGGCTTGCCCTCGCCGGCCTCGACCAGTCGCACCACCGCCGACAGGAAGCGGCGGTGATCGGTGTCCAGGCGATACCACGACACGAACCTGTCCGAGGGGTCGAGATCATCGTCGAGCCCGATCGGGTCGTCGGCGAACATCCGGCAAAGCTTCTCGACGGCCTCGCCGACGGTGTCCGCCGGCGTACCGCGCCAGATGAAGACGAGATCGAGCGACCCGAGCTCGAACAGGACACCGTCAAAGCCCTGCACATCCTGCCGGAAGGCATTGATGGCAATCCTGATGTGGTCGGCCCGATGATGCTTGGCTTTCAGGCGAGACAGACGCACATGGACCGCGGCCCGTCCTTCGATATGCTTGGCGGGCCGTTCGGCAAAGGCGAGCAGCGCCTTCTCCGTCCCCCCGGCCGGTACGGACACCTCACCGGGCTGGACCCGACGGCCGATTTCGGACGGGGCGGAGGCGGGAGCGGCGGGCACGCGGTCTCTCGGCACGGTTCGCGGTGACCGGCAGGTATGGGCTAAAAATGCTTCGACAGCGTTAATGGCCACAACCGAGGAGTACGGATGCACGAGAGGCTGCGGAACGGGCGTCAGCCGGCCCGCCGCGCCGTCGGACGATCGGCGGGCCGGCCATGATTGAGCATGTCGCCTATGCGCTGGCCTGGACGAGTTTCGCCATCGCCCATAGCTGGCTTGCCACGCGGCCGGACCGGCCCGGACCGCTCGGCTTCGCCGGTCGGTGGGAGCGGCTGCTCTACAACGGCGTGTCGCTCGTGCATGTCGGTCTCGTCGTCGGCGTGGGCCTCTGGCTTCTCGGCGACCAGCCGGGGTTCGATCGCCCGGCCGGGCTCATCGTCGCGATGACCGCCCTGCAGATCGCCGGGCTGCTGGTCTTCCTTGTAGCCCTGCGCAGCTATGATGGCGCACGTTTCGTGGGTGTGGATGCGGTGTTCCGAACCGCCGCCGGAAGCGCCTCGGCGGAGCCCGAGCCCCTGCAGACCGGCGGCATCAACGCCTATGTGCGGCATCCGCTCTACCTCGCCGGGCTGTTGCTGCTATGGGGGAGTGCCGGCTCGCCGCTGATGCTGGGGACGGCCGTTTGGGCCACCGCATATCTGCTGATCGGCACGGTGGTCGAAGAGCGCAAGCTGAGCCGCCTCTATGGGGAGGATTACGACCGCTACCGCGCGCGGGTGCCGATGCTGATGCCCTGGAAAGGCAAGGCCTGGCCGGCACCCCCGGACACGCCCCGGTAGGTCAGGCCACGGGCATCAGCGGATCCTCGAGCCGGGTCAGGCGCTGAGCCGCCACGATTGCGAACCGCAGCAGCATGGCCTTGCGCCGGGCCGCGGCCAACGGATGGGCCCGGGCCTCCCGGACCACCACCGACTCGTGCGCGTCGGCGACGATCAAGCCGATGGGCTCGGGGATCAGATGTTGCGGGAAGTCGGCATCGACACCGAAATAGAAGCGGTCGCAGTAACCGGTATAGTCCGGCCACTTGCCGTCCGACAGGAAATCCGCCGGCCCGCTCTTCACCTCCACGATCACCAGATCCCCCGACGGTCCCAAGGCCAGCACATCGGCCCGCCGGCTGTTCTTGAGCGATACTTCGGCCACGCTGGCATAGCCGCGCTGCACGAAGCCGCGGCGGATCCCGCGGGTGATCGCCAGCGTCCTGGCCGGTCGGCCGGTGGTGCCCGGTCCCGGGTCGAGGGCAGCGTCGTGATCGGTCGGGATGCGACCGCCTGCGTCGGGCGTCTCGATGGCCATGCGTCGTCCCTCGTGCAGCCGTGCGAGGCCATGCCGACCGGGCGGAAATGTCCGTACTTTGGACTCGGTTGCACGGCAGCGAAAGCCTGTGCTAACTCCCCCGGCAATTCGAAGGCGGCCCGCCGTGGGGCCGTGTTTCGCGATGTCCCGCCAGGACGGTTCAGGTCGCCTTCCGCGCGATCCCTTTAGCCTTGCCCACACCGCGGGCGAGACTTTTGCCATGTTGTCGATCTGGCTTGGGGACCTCTCGGTGACGGTTGGTCTAGAGGACGCTCGTGGCATCCATCATCTCTGGCTCGGAAGGCATTGCCGCCCGGTACGCCCAGGCCCTGTTCGAGTTGGCCGACGAGGCCAAAGCCCTGGACGCGGTCGCCGAAGACCTTCGCAAGATCAAACAGCTCCTGGCGGACAGCGAAGACTTCGCCCGCTTGGTCACCAGCCCGATGCTCAGCCGGGCCGATCAGGCCGCCGCCGCGGACAGGGTGCTCGCCTCGGTCGAGGTCGGTGATCTGGTGCGCCGGTTCGTCGGTGTGGCGGCCGCCAACCGCCGGCTGTTCGCGCTGGACGGCATGGCCGATACCTATCTCGCCGAACTCGCCCGGCGCCGCGGCGAGGTGACGGCGTCCGTCACGGCCGCCCATGCGCTGACCGACGCGCAGGTGGCGACCCTCACCGACCAGCTCCGGCAATCGCTCGGGGCCAAGGTCACCGTGGACCTGACCGTCGATCCGGCCCTGTTGGGCGGGCTGATCGTCAGGGTCGGCTCACGGATGATCGACAGCTCGCTCAAGACCAAGCTCGATAAGCTTCAACTGGCTCTCAAGACCGCCTAAGCGACCACGGCCTAAGGGAAAAAGGGGTTCAGAGATGGAAATTCGCGCCGCCGAGATTTCCGCCATCATCAAGGATCAGATCGCCTCCTTCGGGACCGAGGCCGATGTCGCGGAGGTCGGTCAGGTGATCTCGGTCGGCGACGGCGTGGCCCGGGTCTACGGCCTCGACAACGTCCAGGCCGGTGAGATGGTCGAGTTTCCGGGCGGCGTCAAAGGGATGGCGCTGAACCTGGAAAGCGACAATGTCGGTGTCGTGGTGTTCGGGGAAGACCGGGACATCAAGGAAGGCGACACCGTCAAGCGGACCGCGACCATCGTCGACGTGCCGGTCGGCAAGGGTCTGCTAGGCCGGGTGGTCGACGCGCTGGGCAACCCGATCGACGGCAAGGGCCCGATCGAGGCGACCGAGCGGCGCCGGGTCGAGGTCAAGGCACCGGGCATCATCCCGCGCAAATCGGTGCACGAACCGATGCAGACCGGCCTCAAGGCGCTGGACGCCCTGGTGCCGATCGGCCGCGGTCAGCGGGAGTTGATCATCGGCGACCGGCAGACCGGCAAGACGGCCGTGGCCGTCGACACCATCATCAACCAAAAGCCGATCAACCAGGGCGACGACGAATCCAAGAAGCTCTACTGCATCTATGTCGCGGTCGGCCAGAAGCGGTCGACCGTCGCCCAGATCGTCAAGACGCTGGAGGATAACGGCGCTCTCGAATATTCGATCGTGGTGGCGGCTACTGCGTCCGAACCGGCGCCGCTGCAGTTTCTGGCGCCGTATGCCGGGGCGGCGATGGGTGAGTTCTTCCGCGACAACGGTATGCACTCGCTGATCATCTACGATGATTTGTCCAAGCAGGCCGTCGCCTACCGACAGATGTCGCTGCTGCTGCGCCGGCCGCCGGGGCGCGAAGCCTTCCCGGGCGACGTCTTCTACATCCACTCCCGTCTGCTGGAACGGGCGGCGAAGATGAACGAGGACAACGGCTCGGGCTCGATGACCGCCCTGCCGGTGATCGAAACCCAGGCCGGGGACGTGTCGGCCTATATCCCGACCAACGTGATTTCGATCACGGACGGGCAGATCTTCCTTGAAACCGGGCTGTTCTTCAAAGGCATCCGGCCGGCCATCAATGTCGGGATCTCGGTCAGCCGGGTCGGTTCGGCAGCGCAGATCAAGGCGATGAAGCAGGTCGCCGGCACCATCAAGCTGGAGCTGGCCCAGTATCGGGAGATGGAGGCGTTCGCCCAGTTCGCCTCGGACCTCGACGCCTCCACCCAGCGCCTGCTGGCCCGCGGCGCGCGGCTGACGGAACTGCTCAAGCAGGCCCAGTACAGCCCGATGCCGGTGGAAGAGCAGATCTGCTCGATCTTCGCCGGCACCAAGGGGTACCTGGACACGGTTTCGGCCAAGGACGTCGTCCGGTTCGAACGGCAGATGCTGTCCGAGCTGCGCTCCAGGGGCGCGGACATCCTCGCCGCCATCCGCACCGAAAAGGTCCTGAGCAAGGATATCGAGGAAAGGCTGCACGCCTTCCTGGGCGACTTCGTCAAGGTGTTCGTCTGATCGATCGGACCGACGGCACGGTCGGGCCCGCCCGAGAACGCACGGCAACAGGGGTGATGGTGGGGAATGCCCAGCCTTAAGGACCTCAAGAACCGGATCACCAGCGTCAAGTCGACGCAGAAGATCACCTCGGCCATGAAGATGGTCGCCGCCGCCAAGCTACGGCGGGCGCAGGAGCAGGCCGAAGCCGGACGCCCCTATTCCGAGCGGATGGAGCAGATGCTGGCCCGGTTGAGCGGGGCTATGTCCGCCGCCAGCGAAGGACCGAAGCTGCTGACCGGAACCGGCTCCGACCAGGTGCAGCTATTGGTGCCGGTCACCTCCGACCGGGGGCTGTGCGGCGGCTTCAACGCCTCCGTCCTGCGGGAGACCCGGCGGCGCATCCGGCAGCTTCAGGCCGATGGCAAGACGGTGAAACTGTTCGTCATCGGCCGCAAGGGTCGCGACATCCTGCGCCGGGAGTTCGCCGACCTGATCGTCGACAGCGTGACCGATATCGGCCGCAAGGCGGTTTCCTTCCCGGAGGCCAACGACATCGCCGGCCGCATCCTGGCGATGTTCGATACCGACACGTTCGACGTCGCCACCGTGATCTACAACCGGTTCCAGTCGGCGATCACCCAGGTCGTGACCCCGCAGCAACTGGTTCCCGTACCACTGCCGGAAGCCGACGCGGCGACCACGACCGAAGGCGGCCCGGCCGCGGTGTACGAGTTCGAGCCGTCCGAGGAGCAGATCATCGCCGATCTGCTGCCGCGCAACGTGGCGGTACAGATCTACCGGGCGCTGATGGAATCAGCAGCCTCCGAGCAGGGCGCGCGGATGACGGCGATGGATAACGCCACCCGCAATGCCGGCGACATGATCAAGAAGCTCACCCTGGAGTACAACCGCACCCGCCAGGCGGTGATCACCAAGGAGCTGATCGAGATTATCTCGGGCGCCGAGGCGGTCTGATCGCCCCCGCGGCCCCTCCCCTTCTTGGTTCGCAATCGACCCCCTAACGAGCCGCTGCAACCGGCCCATTTCAGGAGTCCCCCATGGCCACCAGCGACAGCAACGCGATCGGCAAGGTCACCCAGGTGCTCGGTGCCGTCGTCGACGTGCAGTTCGAGGCGAACATGCCGCCGATCATGAACGCGCTGCACACCGATCACAACGGCACCGCCCTGGTGCTCGAGGTCGCCCAGCATCTGGGCGAGAACACGGCACGCTGCATCGCCATGGATTCCACCGACGGCATGGTCCGGGGGCAGAGGGTCACCGACACCGGCGCCCCGATCTCGGTGCCGGTCGGCCCTGCGACGCTGGGGCGTATCCTCAACGTCGTCGGCGCGCCGATCGACGAGCGGGGGAGCGTCGTCGCCGAGAAGAGCTACGCCATTCACCGCCCCGCACCGGAGTTCGTCGATCAGGCGACCGAAGCCGAGCAGCTCATCACCGGCATCAAGGTCATCGACCTGATCGCCCCTTACGCCAAGGGCGGCAAGGTCGGCCTGTTCGGCGGTGCCGGGGTCGGCAAGACCGTCACCATCCAGGAGCTGATCAACAACATCGCCAAGGCGCATGGCGGTGTGTCGGTGTTCGCCGGCGTGGGCGAGCGGACCCGCGAGGGCAACGACCTCTACCATGAGATGGTCGATTCCGGCGTCATCAAGCTCAACGAGGACGGGTCGACCGACGGATCCAAGGTGGCCCTGGTGTACGGCCAGATGAACGAGCCGCCGGGTGCCCGGGCCCGGGTCGGCCTGACCGGCCTGACCATGGCCGAGTATTTCCGCGACGAGGAAGGCCAGGACGTCCTGTTCTTCGTCGACAACATCTTCCGCTTCACCCAGGCGGGGTCGGAGGTGTCGGCCCTGCTCGGCCGGATCCCGTCGGCGGTGGGCTACCAGCCGACGCTGGCGACCGACATGGGCACCCTGCAGGAGCGGATCACCTCCACCAAGAAGGGCTCGATCACCTCCGTCCAGGCGATCTACGTCCCGGCCGACGACCTGACCGATCCGGCACCGGCGACGTCGTTCTCGCACCTGGACGCAACGACCGTGCTGTCGCGGTCGATCTCGGAGTTGGGGATCTACCCGGCCGTCGACCCGCTGGACTCCACCAGCCGGATCCTCGACGCCCGCATCCTGGGCGAGGAGCACTACGCCGTCGCCCGCCAGGTCCAGGCGACCTTGCAGGAATACAAGGCCCTGCAGGACATCATCGCCATCCTGGGCATGGACGAGTTGACCGAAGATCAGAAGATGACCGTGGCCCGGGCCCGCAAGATCCAGCGTTTCCTGTCCCAGCCGTTCCACGTCGCCGAGGTGTTCACCGGCACCCCGGGCGTGTTCGTCCCGGTCGAGGAAACGGTCCGCGGCTTCAAGATGATCGTCGACGGTGACTGCGACCACCTGCCGGAGCAGGCCTTCTACATGGTCGGCACCATCGACGACGCCTTCGCCAAGGCGCAGAGGATGGCCGCCGAAGCGGCCTGAGCCGGCCTCCCCAGGACCGCAAAGCGCGCAAGCACGATCCCTGCCCTCCCCAACCGGTCCGAGAGTCGGGCATAGTCGGGGACGGGCGCGGCGAGCCGAGCAAGAAGGACGGCAAACATGGCCGGCAAACTGGAGTTCGAACTGGTCTCCCCGGAACGGCTGCTCATGTCGAAGGCGGTGGAGATGGTGGTGGTGCCCGGTGCGGACGGCAATTTCGGCGTCCTCAAGGGCCATGCCCCCCTGACCAGCACCGTTCGGATCGGGACGATCGACGTCTATGACGACCGCCCGACGATTTCCGAGCGGATCTTCGTGGCCGGCGGTTTCGCCGAGGTGACGCCCGAACGCTGCACGGTCTTGGCGGAAACCGCAATCGCGGTGTCCGAGATGACCGCCGCTGCGGTCGCCCAGGAGGTCAAGGACCTCGAAGAAGACCTCGCCGACGCCAAGGACGAGGCGATCAAGGCGAAGGTCGCCGCCGCACTCGAGATCGCCAAGGCCAAACAAGCCGCACTGGCGGCATAGGCCGCATTGACCTGGTCGGGATTGTAAAGGGCGGGCCTTCGAGACCCGCCCTTTGTTTTTCACCACCAGGACCACGAAGATCATCGAGACACACCCGGGAATGTACTCCCCCGACAGGACCGCATCCGCCTGTCGTTGTCTTTGGCCGATCACGACCGTAGGCTGGGGAGGGTGCACGTGTTTCCCAACGGTGAGACCGACAGATGCTCTTCCAGTTTCCACCGAACACGATCGTTATCGGCCGCATCCGCTATGAGAGGCCGTATGAGAACCCGATCTCGGTCCGGGCCGGCGATGCCGTGCAGCCGGACGCGGAAAAGAGCGGCTCGACCGACATCATCGGTTGGGTCTGGTGCCGCGGACCGGATGGCCGCGAGGGCTGGACACCGCAGGCGTGGCTTGAGCGTCGGGGAGAAGAATGGTTAATCCGGCGCGATTTCTCGGCGTTGGAGCTCGATGTCGACCCCGGCGATCGCTTCCTGGTTCATTTTGGGGAAAGCGGCTTCCTGTTCGCCGAGAACGCCCGCGGCGAAACGGGCTGGGTGCCGGATGGAGTTGTCGAGCTGGCGACGACCTGAAGGCGGCATCCCGTTGCGCCTCGAACCGGACCGGACCGGTCCGTCGATCGCGGAACCACCGTAGACACCGGAGCCCTGCCCCCGCCCAAATTGGTATTACCACTTGCCCCGGAGCGGCCCGCCATGCTCTAGTGCTGACCGGACGGGGACCGGAACCGGGCGGTGCGTCCGGCGATCGGCAGCCGGCCGCGGGCTTGAGGAGGCTGCCATCGGGCCGTCGGCCGGACGCTGACGATCTCCGGCTTACGGTTGCGAAGAGGGAGTGGGTGCCATGCTGGCCATGCCGAAGCCGGACCACCAAGTGTTATCGCGCCGGGGGGAGATCGTCGCCGGCCTGCGCGAACGGGTGGCCCGGCCCGACCAGGTGATCGACCATGTCGATGAGCTGCGCGCTTATGAAACCGACGCCCTGACCGCCTACCGGCAGATGCCGATGGCCGTGGTGTTGCCGACCACGACCGAGGAGACCAGCCGGGTCTTGCGCTTCTGCCACGACCAGGGGGTCAAGGTCGTGGCCCGGGGGGCCGGCACGTCGCTGGCCGGGGGCGCCTTGCCGCTTGAGGACGCGGTGGTGATCGGGGTCTCCAAGATGAACCGGGTATTGGAGATCGACCTCGACAACCGGGCCGCCATCGTCCAGCCGGGGGTGACCAATATCGGCATCACCCAAGCGGTCGAGCATGAAGGCTTCTTCTACGCCCCCGACCCGTCGAGCCAGATCGCCTGCACCATCGCCGGCAATGTCGGGATGAACTCCGGCGGCGCCCACTGCCTGAAATACGGGGTGACCGCCAACAATCTGCTCGGCATCGAGATGGTGCTGATGAACGGCGAGGTGATCCGCCTGGGCGGCCGTCATCTGGATGCCGGCGGCTACGACATCCTGGGGCTGATGACCGGCTCGGAAGGCATGCTGGGCGTGGTGACGGAGGTTACCGTGCGCATCCTGCACAGCCCGGAAGGCGCCAAGCCGGTCCTGTTCGGCTTCGACAGCAACGAGGATGCCGGGGCGGCGGTCGATGCGATCATCGGCTCGGGCATCATCCCGGTCGCCATCGAGTTCATGGACAAGCCGGCCATCAAGGTGTGCGAGGCGTTCGCCCATGCCGGTTACCCGCTCGACGTCGAGGCGCTGCTGATCGTCGAGGTCGAAGGCTCCAAGGCCGAGATCGACGCCCTTCTGACGCGGATCGAAGCCATCGCACACGACCAGGGCGCGGTCTATGTCCGCCGGGCCGGCAGCACCGCCGACGCCGCGGCGATCTGGAAGGGCCGCAAATCGGCCTTCGGCGCGATGGGCCGGATCAGCGACTATATGTGCATGGACGGCACCATCCCGACCGGCCAGCTCCCCCATGTCCTCAAACGGATCTCGGAGATCTGCGACGGTTACGGTCTGGGGGTGGCCAACATCTTCCATGCCGGGGACGGTAATCTGCACCCGCTGATCCTGTACGATGTCAACCGGCCCGGGCAGCTCGAGACGGTCGAGGCCTGCGGCGCGGACGTGCTCAAGCTCTGCGTCGAGGTCGGGGGCTGCCTGACCGGGGAGCACGGTGTGGGCGTCGAAAAGCGCGATCTGATGCCCTACCAGTTCAGTGAGATCGAGCTCGACCAGCAGCGCCGGGTGAAATCGGCCTTCGACCCGCAATGGCTGCTCAACCCGCACAAGGTCTTCCCGCTCGAGGATGCGGGCGCGGCGATCGAGCCGACACGCGCGGCGGCGGCCGGATAGCCCTTCGCCTTGGCAGCGCGGCGGGCCTTCCGCCGTTCAACCGACGGATCGAGTGATGACGGATAGCCAGTTGCGGCCGACCGACGAGGCCGGCGTGGTCGAGATCGTGAACGCCGCCCGGGCCCATTCCACCCCGCTGGAGCTGGTCGGCGGCGGCAGCAAACGCACCTTGGGCCGGCCGGTGCAGGCCGCGAGCACGCTGTCGCTGGCGGGGCTGACCGGGATCACCCGGTACAAGCCGGCCGAGCTGTTCATCGCCGCCAAGGCCGGAACGCCGGTGGCCGAGGTCGAGGCCGCCCTGGCGGAAAAAGGCCAACGCCTGCCGTTCGAACCGATCGATTACCGCCCGCTTCTGGGCACCGAGGACACGGTCCCGACCATGGGCGGCGTGGTCGCCTGCAACCTGTCCGGCCCGGCCCGGATCAACGCCGGCGCGGCAAGAGATCTCCTGATCGGTATCCGCGCGGTCAACGGCCGGGGCGAGGCGATCCATTCCGGCGGCACGGTGATGAAGAACGTCACCGGCTACGATCTGTGCAAGATCATGGCCGGGGCGCATGGAACCCTGGGCGTGCTGACCGAGGTGACCTTCAAGGTGCTGCCGCAGCCGCAAAGCGTGGCCACCCTTTTGGTCTTCGGTCTGGGGGCCGAGGAAGGCCGCGACCTGTTGTCCCGGGGACTGGGCAGCCCGTTCGAGGTGATGGGGGCGGCGCATCTGCCCGCCGCGGCCGCAGCCCGCTCAGCCGTGCCTGCGGTCGCCGGAGCCGGCCGCAGCGTCACCGCCCTGCGTCTGGAGGGGTTCGCCGCCTCGATCGCCTATCGCCGGGAGGCTATGCGCGACCATCTCGACACGGACGCCGATATCGAGGTCCTGGACACCGACACCAGTGCCGTGCTCTGGCGGGAAATCCGCGACGTCGCGACCCTACTGGCCCCGGACGACCGGCCGGTCTGGCGGCTGTCGGTCGCCCCGACCCACGGTCCGGGTGTGGCCGCCCGCATCACCGAGGCGCTGCCGGCAGCGCTGCTGTTCGACTGGGGCTGTGGGCTGATCTGGCTTGCCCCGGACGTGCCGGCCGGGTCGAGCGGGGCCGCGACGATCCGCCCGGCGGTCCAGGCGGTCGGCGGTCATGCGACCGTGATCCGCGCCGGCGAGACCATCCGCGCGGCCGAACCGGTGTTCGAGCCGCAGCCGGCACCGCTAGCGGCCCTCGCCACCCGGATCAAGGAAGCGTTCGACCCGTCGGGACTGCTCAACCCCGGCAGGATGGTCTCCGGGGTGTGACGGCTGACGCGGCTCGTGCTCGCCGCTAGATCAACCTGCGTTCAGATGGCCTCATCTGAACGCAGATAAGTTGATCTATTTCAAAGATTTAGAGCATCTTGTCTGCGTCCGTTAGGACGCAGGATGCTCTAACGTGCCGGGACGCCGATCAAGCGGTTCGGCGCAGGCGCCCGGAAGGTCCGGTCCCCCTTGTCCAGCGGGCATGGCGCACCCGAACCATCTGTGCGCTACAGGACCGGGCGTGCGCCGATCCGATGATCCAGACGGTCGTCGTCGAGGCCGGCCGGTTCCTGATGGATGATCACCTCGGTGCCGGGGAAGGCCTGCTTGAGCCGGGCCTCGATCGTGTCGGTCACCTCATGGGCGCGGCGCAAGGACAGGGCGCCGTCGAGTTCCAGATGGAACTCGATGAACCGGGCGCGGCCGGCGCTGCGGGTGCGCAGATCGTGCAGGCCGCGTGCCTCCGGATGGGTCGCGACGACGGCCCCGATCCGATCGCGGTCGGGCGCCGGCAGCTCCCGGTCCATGACCAGGTTGAGGGCGTTCCTGCCGACCGACCAGGCCGATCTGTAGAGCGCCAGCGCAACGACCGCCGCCACGGCCGGGTCGATCCAAAGCCAGCCCGTCGCGGCGACCGCGATCAGGGTCACGATCAGCCCGATCCCGATGGCCAGGTCCGAGGCGAAATGGGCGCTGTCCGCCGCGATCGCCGTCGACCCGGTCTTGCGGACCACATATCGCTGAAACCCGACCAGGGCGGCGGTCAGAACCAGGGAGAGCACCATCGCCGCCACCCCGACGGCGGTTTCGCTGACGGCTTTCGGGTTCAGCAGGCGGTCGACCGCGCTGAGCATGACGAAGGTGGCGCTCGCGGCGATCACCTGGCTCTGGAACAGGGCCGCCACGGCTTCGGCCTTGCCATGGCCGAAGCGGTGGGACCGGTCGGCGGGTTTGAGCGCCACCCGCACGGCGATGACCGTCGCCAGGCTCGCCAGGATGTCGGCCGTGGAATCCATCAGCGTGCCCAGAAGCGCGACCGATCCCGTGAGCACGGTTGCGGCCAGCTTGATCGCGACCAGCACCAGACCGGTCGCCAGGCTGAGATAGGAGGCGTGACGGATCAACCGGTCGGCCCGGTCCGGGGACAGGGAGTGTGAGGGGTCGGTCATCGGTCGGTCCGGTCACGCGGGCCAGTCGACGATCCGGTCTTCCAACGTCTCGGCCGGGACCTCGTCCTCGCCGAGCACCCGGTTGCGCACGGAGATGCCGGCCAGATGCACCGTCTCCGCATCGCCGGAGACCAGCGGATGCCACCACGGCAGAGGCCGGCCCTCATGCAGAAGGCGATAGGCGCAGGTCGACGGCATCCAGGTGAGCGCGGCCAGGGTGTCCGGACGCAGGATCACACAATCCGCGACCCGTCGCTTGCGGTTGGGGTAGTCCGAACAGCGGCATGAGCCCGCATCGAGCAACCGGCAGGCGACATCGGTGAAGAAAACCTCCTCGGTCTGCTCATCCTGCAGTTTGAGCAGGCAGCACTTGCCGCAGCCGTCGCACAGGCTCTCCCATTCCGCCCGGGTCATCTCGGCCAGTGTCTTGGTCTCCCAGAACGTTTTCGTATCTTCGGCATCGAGGGGGAGCGGTCGGCTCATCATCGGCCCCGGATCGGGAGTTGACGGCATTTTGGCGCGCACGCTTGATCCTGATCAGCCCTTCGCGCGATCGGTCGTGGTTACCAGGGGAGCGGGTGTGGGGAAACCGTCACGCTCGGATGCCATCGCTGCTTCCCCCCGCCAAAGCGCGGGGCACATCAACCGGTCGATCAAGACGCCCTCCACCCAAAGGCCGCAGCACAGAAGTCCCGTGACCGACGCCAAGAACGACCCGCTGCCCGACCGGACTGCCGCCAAACAGGCGCGGCGGTGGCTGTCGGGCCATGGAAAATCCGCCCATCGCAGCCTGACCTTGACCATCGCGCTGGGCACGGCGAACGGTATCGGCCTGATCGTCCAGGCCGGGCTGCTGGCCTTCATTCTGCATTCCGCGATCATCGACGGCCAGCCTGTCACGACCTTGTGGCCGTTGGTGGTCGGCATTGCAGGCATCATCATGGTGCGCGCAGGCCTGGTCTGGGCGGCCGAGGTGACGGCGTTCGAGACGGCCGCCGCGGTCAAGCGCTCGTTGCGAGCGGCGTTGGTCCGGCATCTGTTGTCGCTGGGCCCCGGGCTGCTCGTGCGGCGCCATTCCGGCCAGCTCGCCACCGCGGTGCTCGAGCAGGTTGAGGCGGTGGAAGGCTATTTCGCCCGGTTCGTGCCGCAGATGGCCCTGTGTGTGCTGGTGCCGGTGGCGATCGCATCCGTGGCGTTCTGGCATAACTGGGTGATCGGCCTGTTGCTGGTGCTGACCGCCCCGCTGATCCCGTTCTTCATGGCGCTGATCGGCATGGGGGTGGCGCAGATCCACAGACGGCAGTTTCAGGCCCTGGCGCGGCTCGGCGGGCATTTCCTGGACCGTCTTCAGGGTCTGGCTACGCTGAAGCTCTTCGGCGCCGCCCGGCGGGAGCTGAAGACCGTCGCCGCGGTGTCCGACACCTATCGCGAGCGGACCATGCTGGTCCTCAAAGCGGCGTTTCTCTCCTCGGCGGTGCTGGAGCTGATCGCCTCCCTGTCGATCGCCATGGTGGCGGTCTATGTCGGCACGGTGCTGCTGGGCATGGTGTCGTTCGGCGTGCCGGCCGAAGGCATGACGCTGTTCGTCGGGTTGTTCCTGCTGCTGCTCGCACCGGAGTTCTATCAGCCCCTGCGGCAACTGGCGGCATTCTACCATGACCGGGCGGCGGCGATCGGCGCCGCCGAGGAGTTGCAGAAGCTGCTCGAAGAACGGCCGGCCAGCACCGGCGGCGATGGGCCTTTCGTCCCGCGGGAACCGGTCTCCGTCCGCTTCGAGGGGGTGACGGTCGTCCATCCCGACGCGGACGCACCGGCCCTCGACGGCGTCGACCTGACGGTGGCCCCGGGCGAACGCCTGGTCGTCGCCGGCTCCAGCGGGTCGGGCAAGTCGACCTTGTTGGCGGCCGTGCTGGGTTTCGTGCCGGTCACCGCCGGATCGGTCCGGCTGGCCGACCACGACATCGCCGAGGCCCGCCGCGACGACGTGCTCGATGCGGTCGCCTGGGTCGGGCAGCGGCCGGTGCTGTTCCACGGCACGATCGCGGAGAACATCCGTCTGGGCCGACCCGATGCCGACGCGCCTGCGGTGGCCGATGCCGCCCGGCTCGCCCGGGTGACGGATTTCACCCGCGATCTGCCCGACGGCCTGGATACGGTGATCGGGGAACGGGGCCTGGGACTGTCGGGGGGCCAGGCGCAGCGGGTCGCGGTGGCCCGGGCCCTGCTCAAGGGTGCCAGACTGCTGCTGCTGGACGAGCCGACGGCGGCCCTGGACGCCGACAACGAAGAGATGATCCTCGACGCCCTGTCCGGCATCGACCGAGAGGTCACGGTGGTGATGGCGACCCATAGCGAGGCGGCGATGGCCTGGGGCGATCGGGTGGTGCGACTGGACCGCGGCCGGATCGTCGCCCCCCTCGCCCAGAGCTGGACGGAGGCCGCGCAATGACCGTGCTGCTGCCGTTCGTCAAGCTGTTCCGCCGGCATCTGTGGACGCTGCTTCTGGGCGGGGCCCTGGGCCTTGTGACCCTGTTCTCCTCGATCGGCCTTCTGACCCTTTCGGGGTGGTTCATCACCGCCAGCGGCCTGGCCGGCCTCGGGCTCATCGCCACCTTCGAGATCTTCCGTCCCGGGGCGGGGGTGCGGTTCTTCGCGCTGACCCGGACGGTTGGGCGATACTTCGAGCGGGTGGTCACCCACGACGCCACCTTTCGCATCCTGGCCGAACTGAGAGTGTGGCTGTTCGATCGGATGATCCCGCTGGCCCCCGGCAAGGTCGCCCGGATGCGGTCGGGCGACGTGCTCAACCGGGTCACCGCCGATATCGACGCGCTCGACAACCTCTATCTCCGGGTGCTGGCGCCCAGTGCGATCGCCCTCTTGCTGGGCGCGGGTTTCGTGGCGTTCCTGGCGATCTGGAGCGTGCCGATCGCCGTTGCCGTTGGGATCGCCCTGCTGCTGGCCGGGGTCGGTGTCCCGCTGGCGACCGGTCGGCTGGGTGCCGCAACCGGAAAGGCCATCGTCGAGCGTACCGAAGGGCTGCGGATCGGTTCGGTCGACGCGCTGCAGGGCCTGGCGGAGATCGCGGTGTTCCGCGCCGGAGCCCGGGCCGCCGCCCGCATCCGGTCGGACAGCGACGGGTTGATCGCTGCCCAGCGTCGGATGGCCCGGATCGGCGGGCTCGGCAGCGGCCTGAGCCTGCTGATCGCCCAGGCCGCGGTGCTGGCGACGCTGGTCATCGGCCTGCAGCAGCTTGCCGCCGGGCAGGTGAGCGGCACGGTCCTGGCGATGATGGTGCTGGGCGTGATGGCGGCGTTCGAACTGACCGCCCCGCTACCGCTCGCCTTCCAGTATCTCGGCCGGACGAAGGCGGCGGCCGGTCGGCTGCTCGACATCGCCCGCGCCAAACCCACCGTCGTCGACCCCGATCGCCCCCGGGATCTGCCGGCGCGCGGCGCCATTACCCTGGACCGCGTCACCTATCGCTATCAGCCCGAGCGCGGACCGGCGCTGGAGGGGCTTAGCCTCACGGTGGGCGAGGGCGAGCATGTCGCGGTGATCGGTGCCAGCGGGTCGGGCAAGTCGACGCTCGCGATGCTGCTGCTGCGTCTGGCCGATCCGCTGGACGGGGCGATCCGGCTGGGGGATGTGGACATCCGCGATGTCAGCCAGGCCGAACTGCACCGGCGGATCGGCTATCTCTCCCAACGCTCGGAACTGTTCGATGCGACCATCGCCGACAATCTGCGCATCGCCGATCCGCACGCCGACGCGCAGCACCTCCGCGCCGCCCTGGCCCAGGCTCAACTCGGCGCGTTCGTCGACGCCCTGCCCGATGGTCTCGACACCTGGATCGGCGAAGGCGGTACCCGGCTGTCCGGCGGCCAGGCCCGACGCATCGCGCTGGCCCGCGTGATCCTCAAGGACGCCCCGATCCTGCTGCTCGACGAGCCGACGGAGGGTCTGGATGCCGAAACCGAGACGATGGTGCTGCAGGCGCTGCGCCGCTTCGCCGAGGACCGATCGGTGATCCTGATCACCCATCGGGAGGCCGGGCTCGCCGCCATGGACAGGGTGGTGCGCCTGGAGGCGGGTCGGTTGGCGGAGAGCGCATCCCGAGCCGGCGCGTCCGACCCGGCGGCCGCGCCGGCGCCGCCGATCGAAAAGGCTTGACCGATGCCCCGCCGCTCCGGCGATAATGCGAGTGGTTCTCAACTACTGGAGGACGCTCCGGTGTCGGCCCCCGCCATCGGCCAGAGCGGCGACGTCGCCAACGGCGCCGACCATGCCGCCGCCTCTCCGCCGATGCCCCCGCCCGGTCGGACCCGGTCTGTCCGACCGATCCGCGGACCGTTGCGCTATCTGCTCATCGCGGTCGGCCTGCTGTGCGTCGCCCTGGGCATCGTCGGGATCTGGTTGCCCGGCATGCCGACGACGGTGTTCCTGATCCTGGCCCTGGCGGCCTTTGCCCGCTCGTCGGAGCGTCTGCACACCTGGCTGATCACCCACCCCCAGTTCGGTGACGCGTTGCGGGACTGGCTGCTGCACCGGGCGATCCCGCGCCGGGTGAAGCTGGTCGCGGTGGCCACGATGGTTTTCAGCCTGGTCGTCCTCGCCCTGGTCGGCACCAACTGGGTCTATCTGGGCGTCACCGCGGCGCTGATGGGGGTCGGGGCCCTTTACATCGTCACGCGGCCGGCCGGCCCCAGTCTCTGAGCGGGATCGCATCGCCGTTCGGCCTCATTCCCCCTTGAGCGGCCGGCGCGGTTGTGCAGTCCCACCCCCACAACCGGCCGATGTCAAGGCGGATAGGGGGAGGACGGGCCGATACACGCCTGGCCGACGACCTGGCAGACCTGCCCGCCCGAGCCGTCGCGGTAGACAACACCGTGTTGAAAGACCAAAGCTAGAGATACAGATGAAGTATACGCGGTTTTCGAGGGGGGCTTGCAACAAGATCTCCAGCATTAACCGGTCTTTTAGTTTTGTGGTCAGAGAAACCAGAGCGATGGCTGATGCCAAATCGGTCCGCGTGTCCGGACAAACCCTATTTCTCATCTAACGGTTGTAGTATCGGGCCTCTGTTTGGCTCCCCAAGGAGTTAGATCGCATGACAATCCAGCGTACGACCTTGGCGATTGCGCTTACCCTGGCGATCCTGTTTGTATCGATGATTGGACTGGACCTGCTCCGTGTGATCCAGCAGCGGGCCGACACCGACGAGATGAGTGACGCATCGGCAGCCGGCAGCCTTATGAACAAGGCGACGATCGAGCTGTCCCTGGAACGTTCGGTCATGCAGGTCACGCTCAACCTGCCCGATCCGATAGCGCCACAGTTCAGGGCGTTGCTGAACCAGCAACGGGTGCTTTCGGACGCCGGCTTCGACGCCGCCCAAGACGCCGTCGCCGATGCCGCGGCCCTGCGCCGTGGCGAGGAATTCCGGAGCCAGTTGGCATCCCTGCGCCGGGAGATCGCCGGTATCCGGGCGGAGGCCGACCGCTGGCTCGCCGTCCCGCGCGACGAGCGCCCTGACACCGCCGTCGGTACCCTGCCGATCCGGATGAAGTCCGCAATCGGATCGCTTGCCCGGCTTCCCATCAAGCTGCGCGGCGAAACGGTGGATGTTCCAAGTCTGGTTCAGACCTTGGAAGAGGTCCAACGGCGCGCCTGGGAGGTGCGGGAGTATGGCGGGCAGGAACGCACGCTGCTGGCCATTGCGGCGGCGACCGGCGAGCCGTTCTCCGAGCTGGCGACCCAGGAGATGGCGGGCCTGCACGGGCGGGCGGAAGCCGCGATGTCCGCATTGCGCATCCTGTCCGACTATGCGGGCCTGTCCGAGACGGTGAGGGAGCAGATCGGGCGCCTCGATACGGTTTATTTCGGCACGTATCGCGACCTGCGGCACCGGATGTTCGATGCCGCCGCGGCGGGGCGACCCTATCCGGTCGATTTCAGCGCGTTCTTTGCGGAATCGACCGCCGCTCTGGACACGGCCGTGGCGCTTTCGCACCTGGCGGGTGACATCAACCTCGACGTCCTTGCCGGCTACCAGGCCGAGCAGGGCCGACTGACGCTCATGTATGCCGCGGTCCTGATGATCGCCATCGGCATCTGCGGGTTCCAGATCTGGTACGGACAAGTGCGGGTGTCGCATCGTCTGGGCCGGCTGTCGGCGCTGATGCGGCAGGTGGCCGACGGGGACATCGATGCGCGCGTGGATCTCTTCGAGACCCGCGACGAGATCGGCGACATGGGCGCCACGCTCGAAATGTTCCGCCAGGCGGCGGTCGACAAACGCGCGCTGGAGGATCGTCAGAAGGCCGAGGCCGAACAGGCGATGCAGGAACGGGAGGCCACCGTCCGTCGGCTTGCCGAACGGATCGAGGCCGAAACCCGGGCAGCCATCGATGCGGTCGCCGAACGGTCTCGGACGCTGACCCGGTCCGCGGCGGACATCCTCGACCGGCTGGAGAAAGTGGAGACCAATGCCAGCGCGGTCGCCGACGTTGCCGACCGGACCCGGCAGTCGTCCGACCACGCGGTTGGCTCATCCGAACGGCTGTCGGCAACCTTCGGAGAGATCGATCGCCGTCTGAGCGACTCCAACGCTCTGATCGGCGAGGCCTCCGCAACCGTCGCCGAGGCCGGGACGGCCGTAACGGAAATGACCGCCGCGGCCGATACCGTCGGAGAGGTCGTCCGCCTGATCGCCGCGATCGCCGAGCAGACCAATCTTCTTGCCCTGAATGCGACGATCGAGGCGGCTCGCGCGGGCGAGGCGGGCCGCGGCTTCGCCGTAGTCGCCGGCGAGGTCAAGAACCTCGCCAGTCAGACGCGCACCTCCACCGAGCAGATCGCCGGTCAGATCGAAGCGATGCGCGGGGCCACCGGCCGGACGGTCGATCTGGTCAACCAGGTGGGCCGGCGCATGCAGGCGATCACCACTCAGTCCGAAGAAATCGCCACCACGGTGAGCCAGCAGGCTGCCGGCACCCAGGATATCGCCGCCATCCTGACGGACAATCAGGCCCAGGCGGTCGACGCGGCGCAACGGGTCGACGATGTGGCCGCCGCCAGCCGGGAAGTGCGCAGCCTGGCCGAGGGGCTGAAGTCCTTGTCGAACGACCTTGACACGCAAGTCAGCCTGATCCGGGCGACCATCGGAAACCTGACACAAACCCCCGCTGCCTAGAGCGTTTTCAGGGACTATCGGGTGGATCTGTTGGCGCGTGCCGGATCGATCCGCAAGGCGCGTCGCGCCGCGCGATGCGGTGCCATCGGGCAAGC
>JANQKE010000058.1 GCA_028281265.1 Alphaproteobacteria bacterium
CCTGCGTCCGAACGGACGCAGATAAGATGCTCTAAATCTTTGAAATAGATCAACTTATCTGCGTTCAGATGAGTCCATCTGAACGCAGGTTGATCTAGGTCACGCCCGCCAGCACCAGGCGCGCCAGCGGTTCGGGCAGGCGGCCGTCCCGTGCCGCATCGACCGCACCGTACAGGGTCGCCAGCGTCAGGATGTCGTGGATCTGCCCCGACCGTGCCATCGCCAGGACCTCGGCCATCGGCAGACGTCGGCTCACCAGGGCTTCGGTTTCCTCCGGCTTCGCCGTGCCGGGGTCGAGATCCCAGGCCAGGTAGATGAAACCGGTCTCGTCGGTGATGCTGTTGGACAGGGTGATGTCCGGTAGCTGATGCCATTGGCGGGCCGTGTAGCCGGTCTCCTCCTGGAGTTCCCGCCGGGCACCGGCCAACGGGTCGGCAGGGTCGACGCCACCCTCCGGCAGTTCCCAACTGTAGCGGCGGATGGCGTAGCGGTACTGGCCGACCAGAACGGTCGTGCCGTCCTCGAACAGCGGCAGGATCGCGCAGGCCGCGGTGCGGAAGTGCACCACGCCGTAGATGCCGGGGGATCCGCCGGGGGTGGTGACGTCGTAATGGATCACCGTGATCCACGGATTGTCATAGACCTGGCGGCCGGAATGGGTGCGCCAGGGGCTTTCCGGCGGATCATCGATGCGGGGCATCGTCGGACCTTTGGCGGACCGGGTCGGGGATGGGCTCAGCCAGCCTGTTTGAGGGTATCCTGCCGCCTGATCAAGACCCGTTCCCACGGCAGGCGGGCGACGACGGTGGTACCTCTGCCTTCCTGGCTCGAGATGACCAGCGTGCCGCCGTGAAGGGTGAGCAGCGAACGGGCCAGGGGCAGACCGAGACCGGTGCCGCCCGGGTGCGCGTTGATGGTGTCGGCGATCTGCCCGAACGGCTCCAGCGCCTTGGGGATGTCCGAGCGCTTCATCCCGATCCCGGTATCCGAAACGCTCAGCGCCATCCGGCCGTCGCCTTCGACCTCGGCCATGAGCGAGACGGTGCCGCCCGGCGGCGTGAACTTGACCGCGTTGGACAGCAGGTTGAGCAGGACCTGCCGGATCGCGCGCCGGTCGACGTAAAGACTGGGGAGGTCCGCCGAGACATGCGTATCGAGCGTGATGCCCTGGTCCATCGCGCGCGGTTCGACCAGACGCACCACGGAACACGCCAGCGTGGCCGTCTCCACCTCCTCTTCGGCCAGCTCGAACCGCTGGGCTTCGATCTTCGACAGGTCGAGAATATCGTTCACCAGGCTGAGCAGGTGATTGCCGGAATTCAGGATATCGCCAGAATACTCTTTGTACTTCTCGTTGCCCAGCGGTCCCATCGCCTCGACGTTCAGGATCTCGGAGAACCCGATGATCGCGTTCAGCGGCGTCCGCAGCTCATGGCTCATCGCCGCCAGGAACTGGGACTTCGAATGGTTGGCGGTGTCCGCCTCCTCCTTGGCGCGACGCAGTTGCTCGACCGCCTGCTCGCGCCGGCGCGTCTCGTCGGCCACCCGGTCGAGGACGAGATTGTAGCGTTCGGCGATCTGGCCGGCCTCGGTATGCGGCTCGACCGGTGCCCGCCTGCCGAAATCGCCGTTGCGGCGTTGCATTTCCATATGGTCGACCAGGTCGTAGAGCGCGCTGCTGGCACCGTGCTCGGCGGCGTTGAGACCGATCCGTTCATCGGCGGCCGTCACGCGCACAGGAACAAGGCGATCGAGCAGCCACAGCAGGACGAACGCGGCGGTAAACGCATACGCCCCGATCGCCCCGATCCCGACAAGCTGGATGAGCAATTGGTCGCCGCGGCCATGGGCGTTGCCCCAACCTGCCGGATCCCCGAGCAGGGCGACCGCGAGCGTGCCCCAGACCCCGGCGAACAGATGCACGGGAACCGCCCCCACCGCATCGTCGATCCGCAGCCGTTCCAGCAGCGCATCCCCGGCAAGCAGCACCGCCCCGGCGACCAGCCCGATGATCACCGACCCCGTCGGCGTCACGACATGGGCGGCGGCGGTGACCGCGACCAGCCCGGCGATCGGCCCGTTGATCACGCTTCGAACCCATAACCGACGGTGGAACAGGTAGCTCAGCGCGGCCACCGAAACGCCGGCCGCCGCGGCGGACAGGGTCGTGTTGATCAGGACCAGGAACGTGGTGTTCGACACCACCAGCGTGCTGCCGCCATTGAAGCCGAACCAGCCGATCCAAAGCAGGAAGGTTCCGAAGGTCGCCCGGGACAGGTCATGGCCCTCGATGCGCTGCCTGCCGTCGCCGAAACGTCCGATCCGCGGCCCGACCACCAGCACCGCGGCCAGGGCCACCCAGCCGCCGACCCCGTGGACAACGGTCGATCCGGCGAAGTCGATGAACCCCAGGGACGCAAGCCAGCCATTCGCTTCTCCCCGCTCGAGGCCGTTCCAGGCCCAATGGCCGGTGACCGGGTAGATGACGGCGGCCAGGATCGCCGCCGTTGCGACATAGGCCGCAAAGCGCATGCGCTCGGCCACGGCACCGGAGACGATGGTCGCCGCCGTTCCGCAGAATGCCAGCTGGAACAAGAAGAACACCGCCGAATAGCCGCCACCGCCGCCATCGAACGCAAACTGGTTCATGCCGATCCAGCCGGCACCGGTGGCGCCGAACATCAGCCCGTAGCCGATCGCCCAGTAGATCAGAGAGGTCGTGGTCAGATCGGCGATGTTCTTGACCGCGACACTGATGCCGTTCTTGGCCCGAACGAAGCCGCTTTCGATCGCCGTGAATCCGGGCTGCATAAGCAGCACGAGCACGGTGCACAGAGCCAGCCAAAGCGTGTCGAGGTCGGACGGAGTCATGCATCCCCCAAGAGCGCGGCTTGGACAAGGATGGCACCGATTTGCGATCCGGACATGGTGTACGCGGGCGCCCGCTTCGCCGATCCGCCGGCGCCGGTCCAAGTATTCCGTGCGCCGAATTCCTTCAAACTTTTTGAACAGTCAATCGAAGATAATCCTTTGTTACAGAAAATTGCTACCGCTGATGATTGAATATTTATGTGATATAATATGTTTAGATATTTTATTTTTTGCTCTTTTATGGGCTCTTTTATGGTATGCATCCAGATGCGGTCTGTCGGAGCAAGCATGAAGCCGTACCCTCCGTTTTGCGGGCAAATCTCTTCGGACTGATCGTCTTCGGTAATGCGACTGTGTTAACGCACGACTACCGGTCGGCTGACCGGCCGCACCCGGCAAAAAAAAAACGGGCAGTCCGGCTCGGACCGCCCGTCGAGGATTGGAGGATGAAGGCGGAGCCGGGGAGCCCCGTGGGATTGCCCTTCAACGCCTGCAGTCTATCGCCCTGTGGGTTCACGAACCGTAACTGTGGTCACACGGTCGGAACGATAGATCGACCGGCGTTCAGACGGCCTCATCTGAACGCAGATAAGTTGATCTACTTCAAAGATTTAGAGCATCCTGCGCCCGGTTTCGTCGATCCCGTGCCGGCCCGATGATGCCGGGCGGTCAGATGTCACCGCGGACCTCCTCAACCATGTCCTTGAGGTGATCGACATCGGTGATGATCAGGCTGTGACCGGACTTCTTGAGCAGACCCCGACGGGTCAGGTCACCGAACACCCGGGCCACGGTCTCCCGGGTCGTCGATACCCGGGCGGCGACGTCGGCGTGGATCGGGACGGGGTAGATCTTGGCCGTCTTGGCGTCAGGCTCGGTGATCCGGGCGATTCGCAGGACCTCCGCCTGGACGCGGTTGTTGGCGGCCAGCGTGCTGAGATCCATGATCCGGTCCGTCGAGGTTCGGATGATCCTGACCATGCGCAGCAGCAGCGCCATCCCGACGGCCGAGTTGACCTGCACCATATCGACGAATTGCGCTGCCGGCAGGGCTGCGGTGCGCGCCGTCGTCTTCGCGACGGCCGAGGCGGACCGGACCGAACCGTCGATCGCCGACAGCTCGCCGAAGAACCCGCCGGCGTCGACGTCATCATAGGAGATCTCCCGGCCGCTCACGCTGAAATTGACGATCGTGATCGTGCCGGAGACAACGAAATGCACGTCCCGATCCTCGTCCATGCGGTCGATGATCTGCTCCCCGGTCTGGTACCGGTGCCAGGTGCAGTTGCGGGCCAGCACCGTCCGGGCGTCGGCGCTGAGAGGTGCGAGCAAGGCGATGCCGTCCAAGCTGTCGCCATGATTGCCGCTCATGAGAAGGCCTCCGTTTGCACCCGCCTGACGTGGTATTATCTACCATCTTATCGCATGGAAGACCGGACTATCGCACGACCCAGGCCATCGGGGGACAAACGATCGACGGTTCGGAACGGTTCTTCAGCGACCGGTCCGGCCGTGCCTTGGAAGAGGAGTTGTTGATCCCGTGCCCCCCAACCGCAATCCCCATGGCCATCACGCTCATCACGGGCCCGGCATCGGTCTGACGGCGAGGCTCAGGGCCTATTTCCTGGCCGGTGTGCTGGTGACCGCCCCGGCCGTGCTGACGCTGTATCTCGCCTATCTGCTGATCTCGGCGGTGGACGACTGGGTGGCCGACCTCTTGCCGGCGCGGTTCAATCCCGAGACCTATCTGCCGTTCTCGATCCCCGGCATCGGGCTGCTGATCGTCATCGCTACTCTGACCGTGATCGGCATGGTGACGGCGAACTTCGCCGGTCGGCTGCTGGTCCGCTGGTCGGAATCGATCCTCGAGCGGATCCCGGCGGTGCGGACGATCTACGGTGCGGTCAAGCAGATCCTGGAGACCGTCCTCGCCAACCAGTCCTCCGCCTTCCGGGAGGTCGTACTGCTCGAATACCCTCGCCGCGGCATCTGGGCGATGGGCTTCATCACCGGCACCACCCAGGGCGAGGTGCAGAACCTGACCGAGGACACGCTGATCAACGTGTTCGTGCCGACGACGCCGAACCCGACCTCGGGTTTCCTGTTGTTCCTGCCGAAGAAGGATTTGCACATCCTGTCGATGACGGTGGAGGAGGGGATCAAGATGGTCGTCTCCGGCGGCATCGTCACCCCGCCCGACAAGCGGCCGGCCCATGAGCGGGCGGAGCCGGTGTTCGCCTCCCGCGTCGACGGTATCGGCGAGGCGATGGACGCGCATGCCCTCGGCACGCAGGCCAACGACAGGCAGGATCGCCGGATCGAGCCGGACGCCCGGGAGCTGGCTGACTCCGACCAGCGCGCGTAACACCGAGTCGCGATGAGCCAGGCTTATCGCGACGTGGCGAGCGCGCCCGAGCTTGCGCGAGGCCGGCCCGCCTGGCGCTTGATCGCGAGGACCACGGCAAAGGAGGTCACCTCCGCGCAATCCGGTGTAAGGGGGCTCGGCTACCCGGACCGCAGATAGCGGATCGCCGCATCGCGCTCGAACAGATAGAGCAGGATGCGCACCGCCTGGCCCCGCTCCGACGTCAGTCCGGGGTCGCGATCCAGGATCAGCCGGGCATCGTCCCTGGCGATGGCGAGCAGGTCGCCGTCCCGGTCGAGATCGGCCACCCGGGTTTCCGGCAGGCCGCTTTGCCGCGTGCCGAGAACCTCTCCGGCGCCGCGCAGGCGCAAATCCTCCTCGGCGATCACGAAGCCGTCTTCGGTCTGCCGCATGATCTTGAGGCGCTGCCGGGCGACCCCCGTCAGCCGGTCGCTGTAGAGCAGCAGACAGCTAGCCTTGCGATCGCCGCGTCCGACCCGGCCGCGGAGTTGGTGTAGCTGTGCCAGGCCGAACCGTTCGGCATGCTCGATCACCATCACCGTCGCGGCGGGGACGTTGACCCCGACCTCGATGACGGTCGTGGAGACCAAGAGGTCGACCGTGCCCCCGGCGAACGCCGCCATCGCCGCGTCCTTCTCCGGTCCCTTGAGGCGACCGTGCACCAGGCCTACGCGCTCGCCGAAGCGGGCGGCCAGCGCCTCGTACCGGTCGGTGGCCGAAGCAAGATCGGTGACCTCGGACTCCTCGACCAGCGGGCACACCCAATAGACCTTCTCGCCCCGATCGAGCTTGCGGCCGATCGCGCCGACCACCTCCTCGAGGCGGTCGAGAGCGACGGCCCGGGTGTCGACCGGCTTGCGGCCCGGCGGTTTCTCCGCCAGGCGGGAGACGTCCATGTCACCATAGGCGGTGAGCTGGAGCGTCCGTGGGATCGGCGTCGCCGTCATGGTCAGGGTGTCGACCGCTGCGCCCTTGGCCGCCAGATCCAGCCGCTGTTCGACGCCGAAGCGGTGCTGTTCGTCCACCACCGCCAGGGCCAGGTCACGGAACGCCACGTCGTTCTGGATGATGGCGTGGGTCCCCAGGACGATCTGGATCGATCCGTCCGCCAGTCCCAGAAGGATGCCCGACCGCAGTCGCCCCTTCTCCCGTCCGGTCAACAGCGCGACCCGGATCCCGGCGGCCCGGGCCAGCGGCTCCAGGGTCTCCAGATGCTGCCGGGCGAGGATCTCGGTTGGGGCCAACAGCGCCGCCTGACCCCCGGCTTCCACGACGATCGCCATGGCCAGCAGGGCGACGACCGTCTTGCCGCTGCCGACATCGCCCTGCAGCAGCCTGAGCATCTTGGTCGGGGCGGCGAGGTCGCCGGCGATTTCCGACAAGGCGACCGTCTGCGCCCCGGTCAGGGAATACGGTAGGGCCGCTTGGATCTTGGCCTGCAGCGTGCCGGTTCCGGTCAGGATGCGGCCCGGGCGCCGGCGCTGGGAGGCGCGGACCGCCAGCAGCGCCACCTGGTTGGCCAGAAGCTCGTCATAGGCCAGGCGCCGGCGATCCGGGCTCTGCGGGCCGAGGCGGTCCGGATCGGTCGGCGTATGGGCGTTGACCAGGGCCTCTCGCCACCCGGGCCAGCCTTCCCGGGCGACCAGGGCAGGGTCGAGCCACTCGGCCAGCGCCGGCGCCCGGGCGATGGCGGCGGCGGCGGCCTTGACCATGCGACCGGCCTGCAGCCCGGCCGTCAGGCCGTAGACCGGCTCGATCGCCGGGATCTCCCCCTCCCGGCCGGCCGGAACCACATAGTCAGGATGGGTGATCTGCGCCTGGCCGTTATAGACGTCGACCATGCCGCTGACGATCACCTCGGCGCCGACCGGGTAGGTCCGCTGCAGCCAGTCGCCCTTGGCCCGAAAATAGACGATCTGCAGCTCTCCCGTCCCGTCTCGGGCGATCACCCGGTGCGGGCCGCGCGGGCTCGCCGGTGCCCGGTGAGCGGTGACGCACACATGGACGGTGGCGTGCCGGCCCGGTTCCGCATCGGCCAATTGGGGGCGGTAGCGGCGATCGATCATGCCGGTCGGCAGGTGCCACAGCAGGTCGACGACGCGGGGGCCGGCGACTTTCTCGATCAGCCTTGCGACCTTCGGCCCCACGGCGGGCAACTGCTCCACCGGAGCGAAGAGGGGGTAGAGGATTTGCGGTCTCACGGTCGGGGTTCTATATCCCCCCTCCCGTGCCGGGTCATCCGTCCTCGCACCGCCGGGTGTGTCCCCCGTCATCGTGGGCAACCGCGCCCGTGCCGCCTCCGCCGAGACCGAAAAGCGCACCGATGGACCGATTCTCCGAACCCGCGTCGCCGCCGAAGGGTGAGACGATCGACGTGCGCCGCCGCCGGTTGAGGTTTCGGGCATGGCATCGTGGGACGCGGGAGGCCGATCTGCTGATCGGCAGCTTTGCCGACCGTCACCTCGACGGGTTCGATGCCAATCAGCTCGACCAGTTCGAAGCCATCATCGCCCATGGCGATCCCGATCTCTACAACTGGATGTCGGGTGGAGAGCCGGTGCCGGAGGAGCTGGACACGCCGGTGATGGCGCTGATGAAAGCGCATACCTACGACACCCCTCGGGGCGGATAGGCCGGACGCTGTCGACACGGCCGCCGTTCTCCTCGTCCCCCGCGATCCGAAGTCCCGATCCATGGCTGTCGCCCTGTCTTCCGCCGCGCTCCACCGTCCCGGCCGTGTGGTGCTGGGCGGCGCCCCCGAGGGCCAAGACGCCCGCGTGCTCGCCGATCTTGCCCGGCGGTCCGGCGCCCCGGGTCTGCTGCACATTGCCACCGACGACCAGCGGGCGGCCCGTCTGGCCGCGGCGATCGCGTTCTTCGCACCGAAGGTGGCGGTGCAGGTGTTCCCGGCCTGGGATTGCTTGCCCTACGACCGGGTCTCCCCCAATCCGGACGTGAGCGCCCGGCGCCTCGACGTGCTCACCACCCTGGCCGACCGGCTCGCCGGCGAGGAGCCCACCGCCCCCTGGATCGTCATCGCCACCGTCAACGGCATCCTCCAGCGTGTTCCGGCCCCCGATGATCTGGCGGGCACGAGCTTCACCGCCGAGATCGGCGATACGGTCGATCTGAACGTCCTGCAGGACTTCCTCGCGCGCAACGGCTATTCCCGCGCCCAGACCGTCCGCGAGCCGGGCGAGTACGCGGTGCGCGGCGGCATCGTCGATCTGTTCCCGCCCGGGAGCGGGGAGCCCGTCCGCCTCGACCTCTTCGGCGATGAACTCGAAGCCGTCCGCGGCTTCGATCCCCTGTCGCAGCGCACTACCGGGCAGCGGATCGGTGTAACTCTCAAGCCGATGGCGGAACTGGGCCTGGATGCCGACAGCATCGCCCGGTTCCGTACCGGCTATCGCGGGCTGTTCGGCGCCGTCGTGGGCGAGGATCCTCTCTACGAGGCCGTATCGGCCGGCCGGCGCCATGCCGGGATGGAGCATTGGTTGCCGCTGTTCCACGACCGTATGGCAACCCTGCTGGACTACATGCCGTCGGCCCCGGTGACGGTGGATCACCAGGCCGATCATGCCAAGACCAGCCGGCTGACCCAGATCGACGACTTCTTCCAGGCCCGGATGACCTTGCTGGCGGCCGAGACCAAGAAGGCAACCGCCCGGACCTACAAGCCGCTGCCGCCAAGCCAGCTCTATCTGATGGGCGGCGAGTTGGACCGGTGCCTGGCCGAGCGCTGGGTCGGGGATCTGACCCCGTTCGCAGCGGCCACGGGGGTCGCCCGGGTGATCGATTGCGGCGGTCGGCGGGGCCGGGACTTTGCCGATATCCGCGCCGATCCGGACGCCAGCCCGTTCAATGCGGTGCGCGAGCATGCCGGGCTGAAGCGCGCCGAAGGACGGCGCGTACTGATCGCCGGCTACACCGCCGGCGCCCGGGACCGGCTGGTGACGGTGCTGGGCGAGCACGGTATGGGGGAACTGCAGCCGGTCGACAGCTTTGCCAGGGTGCGCAGGCTGGCTCCCGGCCATGCCGCGGCGATCGTCCTGCCGCTGGAGCACGGCTTCGAGGCGCCCGACCTCGCCGTCGTCACCGAGCAGGACATTCTCGGCGACCGGCTGGCGCGCCCGGCCCGCAAGCGCCGGAAGGCCGATGCGTTCCTGCAAGAGGTCTCCGCCCTGACCCCCGGCGACTTCGTCGTCCATGTCGACCATGGCATCGGCCGGTATGTGGGGCTGGAGACCGTCAGTGCCGGAGGGGCACCCCATGATTGCCTGAAGCTGGTGTATGCCGGCGATGACAAGCTGTTCGTGCCGGTGGAGAACATCGAAGTCCTTTCCCGCTACGGCTCCGAAGAGGCGGGAGCCAGCCTCGACCGGCTCGGCGGGGCCGGTTGGCAGGCCCGCAAGGCCAAGGTCAAGAAGCGGCTCAGGGACATGGCCGACGAGCTGATGCGCGTCGCCGCCGCGCGGGAGCTGCGCCAGGGCGAGACCCTGCCGCCGCCCGACGGGTTGTATAACGAGTTCTCGGCCCGATTCCCGTATCCGGAGACCGAGGATCAGCTCCGCGCGATCGAAGAAGTCCTGGACGACCTGTCGTCGGGCCAGGTGATGGACCGGCTGATCTGCGGCGATGTCGGGTTCGGCAAGACCGAAGTCGCCCTGCGGGCCGCCTTCGTGGCCGCCATGAACGGTCGCCAGGTGGCCGTCGTGGTGCCGACGACCCTGTTGGCACGCCAGCATTTCCGGAGTTTCACCGAGCGGTTCAAGGGCTTGCCGCTGAGGATCGAGCAGCTCTCCCGTCTGGTGCCGCCGAAGGACCAGAAGGCGATCAAGGACGGCCTGGCCGACGGGTCGGTCAACATCGTCGTCGGCACCCATGCGCTGCTGTCCAAGACGATCCGGTTCGACACCCTGGGCCTGATGATCGTCGACGAGGAGCAGCATTTCGGCGTCAAGCAGAAAGAGCGGCTCAAGCAGATCCGGGCCGACGTGCATGTACTGACGCTGACCGCGACCCCGATCCCGCGGACGCTGCAGATGGCGCTGTCGGGGGTCCGGGAGCTGTCCCTGATCGCCACCCCGCCCGTCGACCGGCTGGCGGTGCGGACGTTCGTTCTGCCGTTCGACGGGATGGTGATCCGCGAGGCGATCATGCGGGAGCATTTCCGCGGCGGGCAGACCTTCTATGTCTGCCCGCGGATCGAGGATCTGCCCGGGGCGGAGGAGCAGCTCAAGGAGCTGGTGCCGGAGGTGCGGGTCGCCTCCGCCCATGGCCGCATGCCGGCGACCCGGATCGAGGAGGTGATGACCGCCTTCTACGACGGCCAGTTCGACGTGCTGCTGTCGACGACGATCGTGGAGAGCGGGCTCGACGTGCCGTCGGCCAACACCATGATCCTGCACCGGGCGGACATGTTCGGCCTGGCTCAACTCTACCAGCTGCGCGGGCGGATCGGCCGGTCGAAGCTCCGGGGCTACGCCTATCTGACCTACGATCCGGCCCGCAAGCTGACCAAATCGGCCGAGCAGCGCCTGCATGTGATCGAACAGCTCGACAGCCTGGGTGCCGGCTTCACCCTGGCCAGCCATGACATGGACATCCGCGGTGCCGGCAACCTCTTGGGCGAGGAGCAGTCGGGCCATGTGCGGGAGGTCGGGGTCGAGCTCTATCAGCAGATGCTGGAGGAGGCGGTGGCGGCGGCCCGGACCGGTACGCTCGACCTCGACGCCGAAGCGGACGAGCCCTGGTCGCCGACCATCAATCTCGGCGTACCGGTCCTCATCCCGGTTGCCTATGTGCCGGATCTCAACGTGCGGATGGACCTGTACCGCCGGCTGTCCCGGTTGATCGACCGGGCCGAACTGGACGGGTTCGCCGCCGAGCTGATCGACCGGTTCGGCCCTTTGCCGGATGAGGTGGAGAACCTGCTGCGCCTGGTCGGTCTCAAGCAGCTCTGCAAATCGGCCGGGGTGGAGCGGCTGGACGTCGGCCCGAAGGGCGCCGTCGTCGCTTTCCGCAACAACAGCTTCGTCAAGCCCGACCGCCTGCTGGACTTCATCGGGCAATACCCCAAGATCCTCAAGGTCCGGCCCGACCAGCGGGTGGTCTACAGCCAGAACTGGCGGGATGAGGGTGCCCGGCTCGACGGCGCGCGCAAGCTGATGCGGCGGCTCGCCAACTTGGCGGCGTGAGGCGGATCGGCAGCGACGGATGGCGGCTCAAGCCAGGCCGAAGCGGACTTCCGGGATCTCTTCGGGCAGATAGGTGGTCGTCGCCGCGTCGATCAAGGGCAGGATGGCGTGCGCTTCCTGCGCGCCGGCGATGGCGAAGCGCCGGTTCAGGACGAAGAACGGTACGGCCTGAATGCCCGTCCGCCGCGCGAACGCATCGGCATGGCGGATCGCCTCGATACCGTCATGCCCGGCCAGGAACCCTGCGACCAGGCTTTCCGGCAGCCCGACCGCCACCGCTTCGTCGATCAGCACCGTCGTCTGGCCGATGTCTCGGCCTCGGCGGAAATAGGCGTCGAACAGCCGGTCGATCAGCGGGTCGGTCAGGTCCGCGTGGGACTGCCCCGACATCCGCACCAGGCGATGACCGTCGAGCGTGCTGGGGGTGCGGGTGATCGTGTCCAGGCGAAGGCCCAGCCCATCCCGCTCGGCCGTTTCGGCGATCATGCCGTACACGGCTGCCGCCCGGTCGGCACCGCCGAACTTGGTTTCGAGATAGGTCCGCCGGTCCATGCCGGTCCGGGGCATCCCCGGATTGAGCTGGAACGGGTGCCAGATCGTGGTCACGGCCAGATCCGGACGCTGTGCCAAGGCGGTCCGCAACCGGTGCTGGCCGATCAGGCACCACGGGCATATCAGGTCGAAATAGACGTCGACCGTCATCGGCGTGGCCCCAAGCGCGCTGGGGGTGGTGGTCGATCCTTCCGGCATACCGTCACCTTGTCACAATCTGCGTAGCGCCGCGAGACCGCCCGGCGATCACCGGATGCCGAGCGCCGTTTCCGCGCGCCTCAATGATCCGTCAGCACGGGCAGCTGCATGTTCTTCAGGACGTGGTGCGTCGTCCCGCTGAACGCGATCTCGCGCCACCGGTGATGGCCATAGGCCCCCATGATCAGGAGATCGGCGGTCATGTCCTCGCAATAGGTCAGCACCACTTCGCCGACGCCGTGGCCGTGGCTTACGTCGGAGACCAGCTCGCACTCGATGCCGTGCCGTCCCAGGAAGTCCGCCAAGGTCCGTCCTTGCTCGAACCGATGTCGCGGCTTCTCCAGGGTGAGGATCGTGACCTGATCGGCACCATGGAGAATGTCGAGGCTGCCCCGCACCGCCCGCGCAGCCTCCCGCGTGTTCTTCCAGGCGATCATCACCCGCTTGCCGATGCTGTCGATCCCGGTTCGGCGCGGCAACATCAGAACCGGGCAGGAGGCTTGGAGCAGCAACTCGTCGGGCATGTGCAGGCCGATATACTCCTCCACCGACACGCCGTGGTTCTCGGACACGATCGCCATATCGGCGTAGTGGCTGCGCTGGGCCAGCAGCTTGTTGTGGTCGCCTTCCAGGATTTCCCATTCCCAACTGGGGACGGCACCGTGGCAGCGGCTCTCCACCTCCAGCTTCACATGGGCCGCCTTCTCATGGGCGATCGCGGTCGACTCCGCGATGAAGGCCGCCGAGGCGCCGCGGCCGGTCACCGCCGTCGGCATCGCCGCCGGGGAGGTCATGTAGATGACGTGAAGATGAGCCCCGAACCGTTCGACCAGCGCCAGGGCAGCGTCCAGCCGTTTGCCCCGTTCCTCATCGGGGGCCATATGCAGGAGAATGGTGCCGATGCTCATCGTCGACCGGGTCCTTGAGGCGAAGAGCGCGGTGCCGAAGGCGGCAAAAGACCCCTGGCACGTTACGGAGACCTCCGGACCCTAGATCAACCTGCGTTCAGATGGAATCATCTGAACGCAGGTTGATCCACTTCAAAGAGTTAGAGCAAGATTCAGACATGAGGATGACTCACCCTCATGTCTGAATCTTGCTCTCAAAGATAAGTGTCAGAGCGGGATTCAGATATCATGCGTGATCGCACCTAATGCCATCCCGCTCTAGGGTCCAGTCCCGGGCCTGGCGGTATCAAGCGGGGCGGCTGGCGGAGGCGAAGAACCCCGCCACGGCCGGGACCGGATGCTCGGCGGCGAGATGCGACAGCCGATCGTCGGCCGTGATGCGGCCGTCATCCACGAACAGCGTGCGGGGGTCCATGCCGGCAAGCTCGTCGAGTTGATGGGTGACCAACAGCACCGTCAGCGTCCTTTCGGCCTGCAACTCCCGCACCAGTCTGACCATCTGTCGCCGCAGCGGCGGATCCAGCGCCGCGAACGGCTCGTCCAGGAGCAGGATGGGCCGGTCCCGCACCAGGCTGCGGGCCAGGGCCGCACGCTGCCGCTCGCCGCCGGAAAGCTGCCCCGGCAGACGATCCTGTTTGCCGGCGAGCCCGACCCGTGCCAGGGCCGCGGCCACCTGTTCGATGTCGGCGGCCGACAGCCGCAGCCGGGGATCGATGCCCAGGCCGACATTGCGGCCGACCGACAGGTGCGGGAACAGGTTCATCTCCTGGAACAAGGTGGTGACCGGCCGGGCGGCGGGGGCGGTTCGGGTGTGGTTCCGGCCCGCCAGCCGGAGGGTGCCCGACAGGGCCGGCTCGAACCCGGCGATCAGGTTCAGCAGTGTCGACTTCCCCGCCCCGCTGGGGCCGATGACGGCGATCATCTCACCCGCATCCGCGGTCAGGTCGAAGCGCATATGCATCGCTTCGTAGTCGAAGCGCACCGCCTCCAGCGCGATGACGGGAACCCGGTCAGTCACGGCGGCGCCCCCCGACACCACGCTCGATGACCAAGAAGAACGTCAGGCACAAGGTGATCAGCACCAGGCCCACGATCGCCGCCTGGTCGAGGCGATAGGCCCCCATCAGGCGGTACAGCAGCATCGGCAAGGTCTGGGTGTCCTGGGTGCCGAACAGCGCGATCACGCTGAAATCGCCGATCGACAGGGCCGTCGCCAGGGCGAGGCCGAGGCCGATCGGCCGGCGCAAGACCGGCCAGTCGACCAGCCGGAACCGGCTGAGACCGGCCATGCCCAGGGAATCGGCCAGCCGGCCCTGGGTCGCCAGCGCCCGGTCGGCGGCGGGCCCGACGATCCGGATGACGAAGGGCAGCCCCATCAGCGCGTTGACGACGACGACCAGCCCCAGGCCGATGGCGAACACGTCGGCGACCCCGCGCAGCAACACGAACAACCCGGCGCCCAACACCAAGGGCGGCAGAACGAAGGCGACGATCCCCATCGATTCCAGCGCTTCCGCCAGGCCCCGCCGGCGCAGGCGGATCTTCACCGCCCGGCTGGTCAGAATAATCCCCAGGCCCAGCGCCAGCGCCAGGGCGCCGCTCGCCAGCGCCACCGAGACGCTGCGGCCGACCGCGGCCCACAGACCGGGATCGCTCAGGGTTCGCGCCCACGGACCCCCGGCCGCGTCGATCCCCAGGGCGAGCAGCGGCGGGATCAGGATCAGCAGCGCGAAGCCGATGGCGAGCGCGTCGATCACCCGGGAGTGCAGGGCCCCGCCATCGTGCCGGCATATCGGACGGTCGAGGCCCAGGTCGACCGGCATCGGACGGGAGATCGCGGCCAGCGCCAGAACCACCGCCAAGCATACCGCGACCTGCAGCAGCGACAGGGCGGAGACCCGTACCAGGTCGAAATCAAACCGCAAGGCCTGGTAGATCGCCACTTCCAAGGTGGCGTTGGGCGGGCCGCCCCCGACCATCAGCACGATGGCGAAACTGGTGAAGCAAATCAGGAAGACGAGGCCGGCCAACCCCGGCAGGACCTGGCGCAGCATCGGCCATTCGACCTGACGGAACAAGGGGACGCCGCGCAGGCCCAGCTGTTCGGCCAGCCGCCAGCTCTCCGCCGGAATCCCCGCCCATCCTTGCAGCAGGATGCGGGTGGCAAACGGCAGATTGAAGAAGACATGGGCGATCAGGATGCCCTGCAGGCCGTAGAGGTCGATCCGGAACGGCAGGCCCAGCGCCGCCAACCCGTCGTTCACCCAGCCTCCGCGGCCGTAGACGGCGATGATCCCGAACGTCCCGACGATGACCGGGATCACCATCGGCAAGCCCATCAGCCGGACGATCACCCAGCGGCCGGGCAGGTCCGGCCGGCGCGACAGGGCGCGCGCCGCCGGGATCGCAAGACCGACGCTCAGCAGCGCGCTCAAGCTCGCTTGAACAAGGGCGAACCGCAGCACCGCCCAGACATAGTCGTCCCGGATCAGGCCCATGAGCGGTGCCACGGCGGTGCTGCCCGACTCGATCGACAGCAGCGCCCCGAGCGCCACCCCGATCAGCAGCAGCAGACCGGCGGCCACGCTGAGCCCCGGGGCCCACAGGGCGACGGCGGACCGGGCCGTCATGCCCCACCTCTGTGCCGGTCAGGCATGCCGGGCACGGGACCGGCCTATCGGCTCATCGCCTGCAGCCACTCGTCGACCCAGGCCGCGCGGTTGGCGGCGACGGTCTCGGGATCGAACAGCAGGGCCCGTTCGGGTGTGAGGGCGAAGTCGAACGCCGCCGGCAGCCCGTCGGCGGGGCTCACCACCGGGTACATCCAGTTCGTGGTCGGAATGACCGACTGCACGGGCGGTTCCATCAGGAAAGCCAGGAACCGGCCGGCGAGGTCCGGCCGATCGGTGCCGGACACCATCCCGGCGACTTCGACCTGCAGGTAGTGGCCTTCCTCGAATGCCATGGCGGCGACGGTGTCGTCCTCCTCCACCAGGACGTGATAGGGCGGGGACGTGCTGTAGCTCAGCACGGCCGGGACTTCGCCCGCCCGGAACATGCCGTACGCTTCGGACCAGCCGCGGGTGGTCGCGACGATACGGGGGCGCAAACGTTCCCACGCGGTCGCCGCCTGGTCGCCATAGACCGACTTCACCCACAGCATCAGGCCCAGGCCGGGGGTGCTGGTCCGCGGGTCCTGGATCACCAGCGGGATGTCGCTGTCCTCGATGAACGCCCGCAGGCTGGTGGGCGCCTGCGCGATCTCGGTCGTATCGTAGACGATGGCGAAGGACGACCAGTCGAACGGCACGAACAGCGGATCGTCCCAGTCGATCGGCAGATTGTCGGCCACCGCCGCGACGTCGAGCCCGTGCGGCGCGAACAGACCGGTAGCGGCCGCCTCGGCCGTCAGGTTGGTGTCGAGCCCCAGGACCACGTCGGCGCGGGTGGCGTCGCCCTCCAGCCGCAGGCGGCTCAACAGCGCCACCCCGTCGCCCAGGGCGACGAAGGCCAGATCGCAGCCGCACACCGCCTCGAAGGCGGGCTCGATCTGCGGGCCCGGCCCCCAGTCGGCGGTGAAGCTGTCATAGGTGTAGACCGTCAGAACCGGCCGGTCCTGGGCCAGCGCCGGTGCGGGCGCCAGGGCCAGCGCCAGTCCGGTTGCGGCCAGCCCGCCTGCGCGCCACGGTCGGGTCTTGTTCGGGTTCATCGTGCACTCCCCGTTGACGGTCCGGGCCGGTGGGGAGGTGCGGGAGGTCGGATGGGGGCGGGAACGCCGCACGGACCGCATCGCCGACCGCCTCGAACTCCCTCCGCCGGTATGACCCGGATCAGGTTCCTTGGGTTGGTCGGTCGACCTCTCAGCCCCCGGTCGGGGCACCCCAGCGAGACCTCCGACTCATCGATTGCGGTGCGGCGGCTGTCAACGGGCCGTCGCGAAGGGCAGGGGTGTCGACGGTGCGTAAGGACCGTGCCTTGGCGTCGCGGACGGTTGACCGGACGGTCGCCGCGCCGTAGCGCCGGCGCCATGACCGACCGGTTCCCGCTGTTGATCGGCCACGAGATCTACCGGCATTCGACCTATGGCCGGCGCCACCCGTTGGCGATCCCACGGGTGTCCACGGCGATCGACCTGGCCCGGGCGATGGGGTGGTTGCCCGCCCGTCGCTATGTGGAAAGCCCGCAGGCGACCCGGGCGCAGCTATGCCGGTTCCATGACGCCGATTACGTCACCGCGGTCGCGGCGGCGGAGCGGGCGCAGGCGGTGGACGACGCGGTGCGCCGGCGCTTCGACCTGGGCGGTGTGTCCAATCCGGTGTTCCCGGAGATGTTCCGCCGACCGGCGACAGCGGCCGGCGGCTCGATCCGGGCGGCCGAGCTGATCGCCGAGGGGGGTATCGTCTACAACCCGGCCGGCGGCACCCATCATGGGCTTAAGGACCGGGCGAGCGGCTTCTGCTACTTCAACGACCCGGTCCTGGGGATCCTCACCCTGCTCGATCAGGGGCTTGAGCGGATCTACTATGTCGATCTCGACGCCCATCACGGCGATGGGGTGGAGGCGGCGTTCGCCGATGACGACCGGGTGCTGACGGTCTCCATCCACGAGACCGACAAATGGCCGTTCACCGGCGGTGTGGAGGACCGGGCCGGCGGCCTGGCTCGCAATCTGCCGGTACCCAAAGGCTTCAACGACACCGAGCTGGCCGCGATCCGCGACCGGGTGCTGCTGCCGTTGGGGGAGCGGTTCGACGCCGATGCCGTCGTGATCCAGGGGGGAGCGGACGCCGTCCTCGAAGACCCGCTGAGCCGCCTGGCGCTGTCCAACCGCGCGCTGTGGGACACGGTCGCAGCCCTGAGGTCCCTTGCGCCGCGTTTGCTGCTGCTGGGCGGCGGCGGGTACAATCCGTGGAGCGTCGGCCGCGCCTGGGCGGGCATGTGGGGCACCTTGATGGGCGCCGATACGACCCAGCCGCCCACCCCGGACGCCCAGGCCGTGCTGCGCGGCCTGCGCTGGGAGCATCGGCATGGCCGCGCCCCGCCGGAGGCGTGGTTCACCACGCTGGCCGACCCGCCGCGGCCGGGGCCGGTCCGGGTCGAGGTCGAGGATGGGATCGCCACGGTCCTGCGGCCGTGATGATTCGGGGTCTCACCGCGAAGGCCGCGACGACGGGCAAACGGGGTGCCTGTGCAGGGCCCGCTGCTTCGTCCGGACCGAGCACATCGACCGCGTTTTCCGTGACCGACCGCCATGGTGCCCCTCGGCGGTCCGTGCGGTGTCGCCGGGGATCCCGCCGATGACGGGCTTGCCGCAGCCACCGGCTTGCCGCATTCCGGCGCTACCCGCGACTACGGTCCGCAACGAAAGGCACGCGTCGATGCTCGCCCGCCTGACCCTCTTCCTGATCCTGATCCTGCCGACCTGGCCCGTCTCGGCCCAGCCCGCCGGCGGCCAGACCTTCGAGGTCGACCGGCTGGCGATCGAAACCCAGACCGGCAACCGCTACGGTTTCACGGTGGAGTTGGCGCTCACCCCGCAGCAGCAGGCCCAAGGCCTGATGTTCCGCGAGGCGATGGCGCCGGACGCCGGCATGCTGTTCGTCTTCCCCCAGGTCCGCCAGGCCTCGTTCTGGATGGAGAACACGCTGATCCCCCTGGACATGCTGTTCATCCGGGCCGATGGGACGATCGCCCGCATTGCCGCCGATACCACACCCTTGAGCCGGGAATCGGTGCCGTCCGGCGAGCCCGTGCGGGCGGTGCTGGAGATCAATGGCGGGCTGTCGGCCATGCTCGGCATCCGCCCCGGCGACCGCGTGCTGCACGCCGCGTTCGGCACGGCGGAGTAGGGACCAAACACCTAGATCAACCTGCGTTCAGATGGACTCATCTGAACGCAGATAAGTTGATCTATTTCAAAGATTTAGAGCATCTTATCTGCGTCCGTTAGGACGCAGGATGCTCT
>JANQKE010000123.1 GCA_028281265.1 Alphaproteobacteria bacterium
GCGTTCAGATGGACTCATCCGAACGCAGATAAGATGATCTAGTTTAAAGAGTTAGAGCATCTTATCTGCGTCCGTTCGGACGCAGGATGCTCTAGATCACCCTGCGTTCGGACGGACTCATCTGAACGCAGGTTGATCTCCTTCAAAGAGTTGGAGCATCTCATCTTGCTCTATCGGACGGTGGAGCGCTTCCGCCACCCCGATCGCAGGTATCGATGCTGGAAACCTACGAGATCCTTCTCGCCCTGATGATGGGCCTGCTGGCCGTCATGATCTTCATCCGCGGCCGGGCGAGCGGCCGACTCCGGTTCCGCTTGAGCTACATAGTGATCTGGCTGGCGATCATCGTGCTGCTGGCGATCGGCTATCGCTGGTTCAGCGAGGTCCTGTAACCTGCCGGGGCTCGGCTGCCGGCAGGCGGTGCGGCCGCGCCGCTTCAGACCCGCCAGCGCAGGACACGCCGTTCGACCTGGCCGAGCAGGAAGCTGACCGTCACGCCGAGGACCGACAGGATGGTCACCCCGGCGAACAGCCGTTCCAGGTCGAACAGATATCCGGCCTCGACGATATAGGCACCGACGCCGTAATTGGCGCCCAGCATCTCGGCGGCCACCAGCAGGATGATGCCGATCGCCAGGCTCACGCGCAGGCCGGACAGGATCCCCGGCATCGCGCCCGGCAGGACGATCTTGCGGACGATCGACGCCCAGGTGAGGTTGAAGCTCTGCCCCATGCGGATCAGCGTGCGGTCCACATTGTCGACCGCGCCATAGGTGGCGACCACCATCGGGGTGAAGGTGCCCAGGGCGATGAGCGCGTATTTCGAGCCCTCATCGATCCCGAACCAGATCACGAACAGGGGCAGAAGCGCGATCTTGGGGATCGGGAAGATCGCCGCCACCACCGGCACCAGGCCCGCGCGGACATAGGTGAACAGGCCGATCGCGATCCCGACCATCACCCCGGCGGTGCAGCCCATCGCCGAGCCGACGGCGAAGCGGGTCAGCGACGGGACCAGGTGGTCCCACAACAGCCCCGTCTCCCACAGCCGGACGAAGGTCGCCAGCACGTCCGACGGGCGCGGCAGGGTAAGGGCGGAGATCACACCGGCCCGGGTCCCCCATTCCAGCAGGGCGATGATCACGACGAAGACGATCGGGCCAAGCCAGAACTTGGTCTTCGGCACGAACCCGCCGCCGCGGAACGGCACCGGCCGCCCGCCCGCCGCCGGTTCCTCCGCCGTCGCGGTCTCGGTCACCGGCGCACCCGGCAGGGCCTGGTCAGACATCCACCAGCTCCTGGTCGGCGGCCATCGCCTCCTCCCGCATCAGCGACCACAGGTGCCGCTGGATGGCGTCGAGATCCGGGTCGGCGAAGCCGCGTTCGCCCAGCGGCTTGTCGATCGTCACCTGTTCCCGCACCTGGCCGGGGCGCCGCGACAGGACGACGATGCGGTGGCCCAGCCGCACCGCCTCGGCCAGGTTGTGGGTGACGTAGACGGCCGTGAACGGGGCCCGGGTCCACAGGCCGATCAGGTCGTCCATCAGCAGCTCGCGGGTCTGGCTGTCGAGTGCGGACAGCGGCTCGTCCATCAGCATCACCGCCGGGTTGACCGCCAGCGCCCGGGCGATCGCCACCCGCTGCTTCATCCCGCCGGAGAGTTGCTTGGGCAGGGCCGTGCGGAAGTCCGCGAGCTTGGTGCGGGCGAGCACGTCGGCGACGATCGCCTCGGCCCTGTCGCCGCCGATCCCGTGATCCTCCAGCACCAGGCTGATATTGCCTTCCACCGTCCGCCAGGGCAGCAGCGCGAAGTCCTGGAAGATGTAGGTCAGCGGGTTGAGGCTGTCCGAAGGCGGGGTGCCGAGCTGCAGCACCCGGCCGGCGCCCGGCCGCTCCAGCCCGCCCAGAAAGCGCAGCAGCGTCGATTTCCCGCAGCCCGACGGCCCGATGATGCAGACGATCCGGCCCGACGGCACGTCGAAGGTGATGTCGCGCATCACCTCGACGGCCCCGTAGCGGTGGCTGACGGCGTCGAGAGCCAGATCCATGGGCGGTTGCGGGCAGAAGGGACGGGAAGGGTAGGGAGGAGGCCGGCAGCCTGCCTACGAAACCGAGCCGGTTAGCCGATGATCTCGACGTAGCTCGGGTCGACCAGCGTGTCGAAGGTCACGTCCGGGTCGACCAGGTCTTCCGCCTTGAACCAGTCGATCTGGTCGCGCACCGATGCGGCGTTGAGGGCCGCGCCGTCGTTGATCCGCATCGCGCCGTTGACGATCGCCGGCCGCGCGCGGTCGTATTCCCGGTCGGTGTAGACGTATTTGTGGATCAGGCGGACCATCTCCTCCATCCCGTCCTCACCCTGGGTGCGGTCGACCAGTGCTGCGTTGAAGTCCGCCGCCCCGCGGGAGAAGGCGGTCAGGAAGCTTTGCGTCTTCTCCCGCTCTCTGTCCGCATTGGCGGTGGAGGTGAACACGGTGGTCACCTGATAGTCCGGGATGTAGTCGGCGACGTCGCCGATGATGTGCACGGCCCCGGCCCCCGCCAGGGGCTTGGCGATGTGCGGGACGATCGACCAGGCGTCGATCTGGCTGGATCTCAGCGCGCCGATGATGTTGCCGACCGATTGCAGCGGCTGGAAGTCGACCGCCACCCCTTCGGCCGCGGCGATCTTCGAGCCCATATAGTGGAACGACGACCCCGCCGTGGTCACGCCGAACCGGGCGCCGTCCAGCGCCGCCGGCGCGGTCAGCCCGCCCGCATAGGCTTCGGGGGAGGCGAGGATCTTCTGCCCGTCGATGCCCGGCTCCTCGGACAGCGCGCCGGCGATCACCCTGGCGGCCCCCCGTTGCGCCAGCGAAATGAGCGCGCCGGAGATGGCGGTGACGGAATAGTCGGTGTCGCGACTGGCGATCGAGACCGCCATCGGCTGGGCGGCCTGGAAGAACCGCAGCTCGACGTTCAGCCCCGCCTCGGCGAAGTAGCCGCGCTCATAGGCGACGAAGCTGGCGGCATGGCTGGTGAAGCGCAGCGCGCCGACGACGATGCTCTCTTGCGCGATCGCCGGCTTGGCGATCAGCGGGGCGGCCGCGGCGGCGCCCAGCACGCCCAGGGTCCGGCGGCGGTTCAGGGTGGTCATGATCTCTCCTCCCTTGCGGTTCTTGTCGGTCGGGACCGGCCGGCAGCACGGTACCGTTTGCCACGACAACCATAGCGGCCCGGGCCCGACAGGCCAGCCCGCTCGCGTCAGTCGAGGAAGAAGTCCGGCAGCAGCGGGGTGCCCGGCGCGACGGCATAGCCGTCGAAATCGCTGACCCCGGCCTGCCGCAGCACGTCTTCGTCGATCAGGAACTGCCCGGTGGTGTGGTCCGCGGGCCGGGTCAGGACCGCATGCGCCGCGTCGGCCACGATCTCCGGCGTTCGGCACATGTTGGTATCCACGCCCGGCAGCATGGCGATCGCCGCCGTCGCGATCGCCGTCTTCGGCCACAGCGCGTTGACCGCCACGCCGCGGTCGGCGAACTCCGCCGCCATGCCCAGCACGCACATGCTCATGCCGTACTTCGCCATGGTATAGGCGACGTGGTCCTTGAACCAGCGGGGGCTCAGGCTCAGCGGCGGCGACAGGTTGAGGATGTGCGGGTTGTCCGCCTTCAGCAGATGCGGCAGGCAGGTGCGGCTGACCAGATAGGTGCCGCGCGCGTTGATCTGATGCATCAGATCGTAGCGCTTCATCGGCGTCTCCAGCGTGCCGGTCAGGGAGATCGCGGAGGCGTTGTTGATGCAGATGTCCAGGCCGCCGAAGGCGTCGACCGCCTGGGCCACCGCCGTCTCGACCGCGGCATCGTCGCGGATGTCGCAGACCAGGGCCAACGCCTCGCCGCCCGCCGCCTCGATCTCCCGGGCTGCGGTGAAGATGGTGCCGGGCAGCTTGGGATGCGGCTCGGTCGTCTTGGCGGCGATGGCAACTTTCGCCCCGTCGCGGGCGGCGCGCAGGGCGATCGCCAGACCGATGCCGCGGCTGCCGCCGGTGATGAACAGGCGCCGTCCGGCCAATGTCCCCATGGGGGCTTCCTTCCCTTGGATGGTTGCTTGTCGGCCGAGGATCGCCTCGACCGGTTTGCCACGCATGAAGCACGCGGCCCGCGTCCGGGGCAAGGCGGCAGGCCGGCCGCCGGTGCTTCCCCCCTTCCGCTCGGTCTGCGCACCGGCTAGACAGCAGCCGCCAGGCCACCGGTTCGGTGGCCGAACCATCCGTCCCCGCCGCACCATCAAGGCCGGCCATGACACGCAGCGCTGCCTCACCCGACCATGCGTTCGACCGGGTCGAACGTGGGCTGCTGGTCGTCACCGGTGCGGTGGCGATCGGGGGCGGGCTGGTGCTGACGGCGATCCTGGTCATGGTGGTCGGCAGCATCACCGGCCGGGAGCTCGGTGGCCTGTCCTGGATCCGGGGCATCGACGCGCTGGACTGGATCGGCCCGGTGCGCGGCGATTTCGAGCTGGTCGAGGTCGGCTGCGCGATCGCGGTCTTCAGCTTCCTGCCCTATTGCCAGATGGTCCGTGGCAACGTGACCGTGGACTTCTTCGTCCACAACGCTCCGCCCCGGGTGAAGGCCGCCTTGGCGGCACTGGGCAATCTCGCCTTCACCGCGGTGGCGCTGCTGATCGCCTGGCAGCTCACCAACGCGCTGGTCGAGAAGTCGACCGCCAGTTGGGTCGAGACCTCGATGATCCTGCAGATGCCGGTGTGGTGGGGCTATGTGCCGGCGGTGGCGAGCCTGGCGCTGCTGGTGGCGGTGTGCGCGTTCACCGTCGTCCGCTCGGTCCGCGAAGCCCTCGGCCCCGGTGAGCCGAGCCTGTCGTGACTCCACCCATGTGCGTTCCCGCCGATCGCCCGTCCGATCGAGGATCTTGCCGATGACCGGCATCGAGATGGGCCTGGTCGCGTTCGCGGTTCTCCTGGTCCTGCTGGCCATCCGCATCCCCATCGGGGTGGCGATGCTGCTGGTCGGGATCGGCGGCTATGTGGTGATCCGGGATTGGACGCCGCTGTTGTTCTATCTGAAGAACAACACGTTCAGCCAGTTCTCCAGCTACTCGCTGTCGATCATCCCGCTGTTCCTGCTGATGGGGCAGTTCGCCACCAAGGCCGGGTTGTCGCGCGCCCTGTTCCAGGCGGCGGCGGCCTTTCTCGGCCACCGCCGCGGCGGGGTGGCGATGGCTTCGGTCGGGGCCTGTGCGGGCTTCGGGGCGATCTGCGGGTCGTCCCTGGCGACGGCCGCCACCATGGCCCAGGTGGCGTTGCCGGAGATGCGGCGGCTCAACTATTCCGGGGCGCTGTCGACGGGATCGCTGGCCGCCGGCGGGACCTTGGGCATTCTCATCCCGCCCTCGGTCATCCTGGTGATCTACGCCATTCTGACCGAGCAGAACATCGCCAAGATGTTCGTGGCCGCCTTCATCCCCGGCATCCTGGCGGCGATCGGCTACATGGTCGCGATCGCGATCTACGTCCGGGTGAAGCCCGGGGCCGGCCCCGCCGCCGACCGCACCGGCTGGGCGGAGCGCTGGCAGGCCGTCCTCGGCGTCTGGCCGGTGCTGCTGATCTTCGCGCTTGTGATCGGCGGCATCTATGCCGGCTGGTTCACCCCGACCGAGGGCGCGGCGGTGGGCGCGTTCGGCACCGGCATCCTGGCGGTGACCAAGGGCGGCATGCGCTGGAGGGGCTTCGTCGAGTGCCTCAAAGGGACCGCCGAGGCGACGGCGATGATCTTCCTGATCGTCCTGGGTGCTGCGATGTTCAACAGCTTCCTCGCCCTGACCCAGCTCCCCCAGCTCGCCGCCACCGCGATCGGGGAGAGCGGCTGGCCGCCCTATATGGTGCTGGCGGTGATGCTGCTGGCCTATCTGATCCTGGGCTGCGTGATGGATTCGCTCAGCATGATCCTGTTGACGATCCCGATCTTCTTCCCGGTGGTCATGGCGCTCGATTTCGGCCTGTCGCCGGAGGAAACGGCGATCTGGTTCGGCATCATCGCGCTGATCGTGGTCGAGGTCGGGCTGATCACCCCGCCCGTCGGCATGAACGTCTTCATCATCAACTCGATGGCCCGCACGGTGCCGATGCTGGAGAGCTTCAAGGGCGTGCTGCCGTTCCTGGCCACCGACATCGTCCGGGTGGTGATCCTGATCGCGTTTCCGGTGATCACCTTGGGGCTGGTGCGGCTGCTCTACTGAGGCATCGCCGCCCGGGCTCGGGCGGCGGACGCCACCGCCCCCCCGACGACGAAAAAGGGCCGATGGCGGTGCCATCGGCCCTGATTGCGGCGGTGAGCCCGCAGCCGGTCCGCGGCCGGAGAGCGCGGCCGGCCCGGCTCGGGGCCTCAGGCGGTGCCGGCCGCCGGGGCGTCGACGGTGCCGGCTTGCGCCTGCTGCCGTTCGCGGATGGCGGTCAACTGCCGCCGGAACATGTCGGCGAAGTCGATCGGCTGGACCAGCAGCGGCGGATAGCCGCCGTTGCGGGTCGCCTCGGCGATCACCGCCCGGGCGAACGGGAACATCAGCCGCGGTGCTTCGATCAGCAGCAGCGGGCCGACCGCTTGCTGCGGGGTGTTCTCGCCCAGTTGGACCAGGCCGCCATAGCTCAGCTCGAACAGGAAGTTCACCTTGTCGTCCGCGCCCTTGGCCTCCCCCTTGACGGTCAGGATGACCTCGTAGGTGCGGTCGTCGATCTTGTTGGTCCGCACGTCGACATTGACCTGCACCTTCGGTGCGGCCGCCCCGCCGCGCAGGCTTTCCGGCGCGTTCGGGTTCTCGAACGACAGATCCTTGACGTATTGGGCGATGATGTTGATCGGCGGGATCGGCTGTCGAGCGGCGGCGGCGGCATCGCCGCCCGGCATCGGGGTGTTGGCGTTATCGGACATCTACAGGATGACTCCCAAAGGACTACCATTGGCGGAGCGACGCCAGGTGGCGGTCGCCCCCGGGCCGGCTGAACAACGGACGCGGTCGGGCGGCGGCCGAGACGGCGCCGACGGCCTGCGCTCGGCGACGGGTACAAGCGGGTGCGGTCGCGACGCGCCCGGGCGGTCGGATCGTCGAGCCGCTGGCTAGCACAGGCCCAAGGGCCGAACAACCTGCCGTCGCACCGGTCGGGTGTGGTGCGGATCGGTGGTGCGCAACCGTCAGGTCCGTCCGGGGCTGTCGCCGGCGCCCGAGCCCGGCCGACGGCCCCAGCGGGACTCGTCCACGGGCGGTGTGTCGGGGTCGATCGCCGGCGGCTCCCCCTCCCCGCCCCGACCGGGCCGATCCTCGGCGACCGTATAGTCTGCGTCGATGGTGTCGCCGGGCGTCCCCGTCCGGCCGCCCGGCCCCGGGGATCCCGGGCCGCCTCGGAAGGACGCGCCCATGCTCATCCGGACGGTGCCGCGGCGCTTGAGATATTCCCAGCCGTGGAAGCCGATCCATCCCCGCACCGGCGGGATCAGCAGCAAGAACCCGATCGCATCGGTCAGGAATCCCGGGGTCATCAGCAGGGCCCCGGCGATCACCAGGCAGATCCCGTCGAACAGTTGCCGGACCGGCGGTTGGTTGCGGGCCATGGCGGCACGGGTCTCGCTGATCACCTGCAGGCCCTGGATGCGGATGACCACCGCGCCGATCGCCGCCGTCGCGACGATCCCGAACAGGGTCCAGGCCAGGCCGATCAGCCCGCCGAGCTGGATGAAGATCACGATCTCCAGGATCGGGATCACGATCAGCATCAGAAACAAGACGCCCATGGGGTTTTCCTTGCCGTTGCGCCGGGCTTTGCCTATCTAGCTCCCCAGGACCGGTCCTTAGACCGGCCTCCCCATTCGGGACGGGACTGCCGACCGCCGATGGTCGTGCACAGCTCCGCCCCGGCGGGATCCGGTCCGGCCCACCGGTGCGGGCAGTCCCCTTCCGAGGGGCCGGGCACTTACCACCTGCGTGATGGGCGGTGTTTTGCAAGGCATCTTCGACATTCTCATTCTGGCGGTGATCGCCGCGTTCCTCGCTTACCGTCTGTATTCGACCCTCGGCAAGCGCACCGGACACGAGCCGCCGCCCAACAGCTACCGGCAGGGGGAGACCGCTTCGCAGGACGGCGAGCCCGCGCCGGACAATGTGGTCACCCTGCCGCACAGCGATCGCCGTGGCCAGGAGCTGCCGCAATCCTCCCTGTCGGCGGGTCTCACCCAGGTCAAGGTGGCCGATCCTTCGTTCGACCAGCGGGGGTTCCTGCAGGGTGCGCAAGGCGCTTTCGGCATGATCGTCGACGCCTTCGCCCGGGGCGATACCGCAGCGCTGCGACCGCTGCTGAGCGATGAGCTGTACGACGAGTTCTCCTCGGCGATCCGGGAGCGGATGGACGCCGGCGAGGTGTTCGAGCACGTCATCGAGGATATGCGCGACGTCCGCCTCACGGACGCCAGGATGGACGGCCGCACGGCGATCGTGACGGTGCGGTTCACGTCGGCCCAGCGGATGTCGACCCGGGACAGCGCGGGCGATCTGCTCGACGGTGATCCCGGTGAGGTGATGGAGGTCGTCGACCTGTGGACCTTCGCCCGCAACACCCGGTCGGCCGACCCGACCTGGACGCTTGTGGCGACCGACACGCCGGACGGCGATGACGCCGACGCCGACGGGCGCGATGACAGCGCGCCTACGGTGCACTGACCGGCGGCGGCGCCCCCTCGTGACCGATGCCATGACCGACGCCATGATCGGCCTGTGCGTGGTGCCGGGGATCGGCGCCGGCCCGGCTGCCCGGACGGCCGGTCGATCCCGACCGGCAGCCCGAGCGTTCGTTCGGCCGACGCGCTTTCCGACCGGCCCGGCCGGTCTTGTGGCGGGCCGCCCCGGCCCGGCCCTGGTCCCCGATAGAGGCATCCGGTGAAGCGGCTGTTCGTCAAGACCTGGGGTTGTCAGATGAACGTCTACGACAGCCAACGGATGGCCGACGTGCTGGCGCCGATGGGCTACGCCCCCGTCGACCGGCCCGACGATGCGGATATGGTGATCCTGAACACCTGCCACATTCGGGAGAAGGCGACCGAGAAGGTGTTCTCCGAACTCGGCCGGCTGCGCGCCGCCAAACAGGCCAGGCAGGACGCCGGCAAGGGCGATATGATGATCGCCGTGGCCGGCTGCGTGGCCCAGGCCGAAGGGGCGGAGATCACCGCCCGGGCCCCGTTCGTGGACCTCGTGTTCGGCCCGCAGACCTACCATGAACTGCCGGACATGGTGGCGACCGCCGCCCGACAGGGCGGCCTGGTCAACACCGACTTCCCGGTCGAGGCCAAGTTCGACCATCTGCCCGACGCGGCCGCCGATCCCGGGGTGTCGGCCTTCCTGTCCGTGCAGGAAGGCTGCGACAAGTTCTGCACCTTCTGCGTGGTGCCGTATACCCGGGGGGCGGAGTATTCCCGCCCGGTCGACCGGATCGTCGAGGAAGCCCGGCGGTTGGTCGCCCGCGGCGCGCGCGAGATCACCCTTCTGGGTCAGAACGTCAACGCCTTCCACGGCGACGGCCCGGATGGCAAGGCCTGGGGGCTGGGTCGGCTGATCTACCGGCTGGCCGAGATCGAGGGGCTGGCCCGGATCCGCTACACCACCAGTCACCCCCGCGACATGGATGACGCGCTGATCCGGGCCCATGGCGAGGTGCCGCAGCTGATGCCGTTCCTGCATCTTCCAGTGCAGAGCGGTGCCGACCGCGTGCTGGCGGCGATGAACCGCAAGCACACGGCCGACCATTATCGCGCGATCGTCGATCGTCTGCGCGACGCCCGGCCGGATCTCGCCCTGTCGTCGGATTTCATCGTCGGCTTTCCGGGCGAGACGGCGGCCGACTTCGCCGAGACCCTGAGGCTCGTCACCGAGATCGGCTTCGCCCAGGCCTACAGCTTCAAATACTCCGCCCGGGCAGGGACGCCGGCGGCGGCTCTCGACGACCCGCTGTCCGACGCGGAGAAATCCGACCGTCTGACCGCCCTCCAGCAGCTTCTGAACGAGCAGCAGCTCGCGTTCAATCATGCGATGGTCGGCCGCACGATACCCGTGCTGTTCGACCGGGCCGGCCGCAAGCCCGGCCAGATCCAGGGTCGGAGCCCGTGGATGCAGAGCGTCCACGTCGTGGCACCGGCGCGGCTTTGTGGTAGCATCGAAACCGTGAGGATCGATCAAGCCCTTGCCAACAGCCTGTCCGCGACCCTGGTCTTGCGGGACGCCGTCGCGCTCGCCCCGGACGTCCCCGATGCACCCGCCCGGGCCCGGGCGGCGCACCGGGCCGCCGCCGCCGGCCGATGACCACCGACAGTCTGGCCCGGCGCACCCGCAGTTTCGAGGACAACCGTCTGGTGCCGGTGCTGTTCGGCCCGCACAACAGCCATCTGGCACGGATCGAGGCGCAGCTCGGCGTAAGGCTGGCCGCGGTCGGCAACGAGGTGACGGCGACCGGCTCCGACGTGGCCACCGATCAGGCGATCACCGCCCTGGACCGGCTGTGGGCGCATGTGCGGACCGTGGGCGATGTCGGCCCGGCCGATGTCGATGCCGAGATCCGCTTCGCCCAGCATCCCGCAGCCCCCGCCGGGTCGGTCGACGACCTGCAGGAACCGGCGCTCCCCGGCTTTGCGCCGCCCGGTTGGCGTGATCGCAGCATCCCGACCCCGAAGCGGGCGATCCGCCCCCGCACGCCCAATCAGGGCCGCTACATCGACGCCCTCGCCCGCACCGACATGGTGTTCGGATTGGGCCCGGCCGGCACCGGCAAGACCTATCTGGCGGTGGCCCAGGCGGTGGCGATGTTCACGGCCGGCCGGGTCGACCGGATCATCCTGTCCCGTCCGGCGGTCGAGGCCGGGGAGCGGCTGGGCTTCCTGCCCGGCGACATGAAGGAGAAGGTCGACCCGTATCTGCGCCCGCTCTACGATGCCCTGTACGACATGATGCCCGGTGAGCGGGTGGCCAAGCTGATCGAGACCGGCGTGATCGAGATCGCCCCCTTGGCGTTCATGCGCGGTCGGACGCTCGCGCACGCCTACGCGATCCTGGACGAGGCGCAGAACACCACCGAGATGCAGATGAAGATGTTCCTGACCCGGATGGGTGAGGGCTCGCGGATGGCGATCACCGGCGACCCCTCGCAGGTCGACCTGCCGCGGGGTACCCGGTCCGGGCTGGTGCAGGCGATCGGCCTGCTGGAGGGGGTGGACGGGGTCACGATGACCCGCTTCGCCGAGATCGACGTGGTCCGGCATCCGCTGGTCGCCCGAATCGTCCGCGCCTACGAGGGAACGTGAGGGGAGGGGCCGGCATGAACGCCGCGATGCATCGGCTGGATGTGGACGTGATCGTCGACGATCCGCGCTGGGTCGATGCGGTCGACGAAACCCTCGAGGACACGCTGCCGACGGTGGTGATGGCCGCCATCGCCGGGGGCGGTCCGCCGGCCGGTCCGGCCGCGCTGAGCCTCCTGCTGGCCGATGACGCGCGCCTGCAGGATCTCAACGGACGCTATCGCGGCAAGGACGCCCCGACCAACGTGCTCTCCTTCGCCCTGGCGGCGGACGACACGGACGGCCTCGGTCCGGTACCGGGGGAGCCGATCGCGCTGGGGGATGTCGCGATCGCCTACGAGACCGTGGTCGGAGAAGCCCGGACGGAGGGCAAGTCGCTCCGCGATCATCTCTACCATCTCGTCGTCCATGGCACTTTGCATTTGCTCGGCCATGACCATATCGATGATACCGGTACCGCCGCGATGGAACGGCTGGAAGCCGGTATTCTTGCCACCTTGGGGATCGCCGACCCCTATGCCGTCCCGGCCGACACGGCCGCAGACCGGCTGGCGCCCCTATCGCCCGAAGCGTCATGAGCGACATCCCGTCCAGTACCGAGCCCCGTTCAGGCGGGGCGATCACCCTCCCGACCGTCCCCGGCAGCCTGGAGCGCGGGCCGGCGAACGGTTCCCCCGGCGGCCTGTCGGCGCTGCTGCGGACCTGGCTGCGGGGTAGTCTGGGCAGCAAGCCGGACAGCGACTGGCGGGAAACCATCGAAGAACTGATCGAGGAGCCCGGCGGGCCGGAAGCCCTGGCGGCGGCCGACCAGGAACGGGTGATGCTGGGCAACATCCTGCGCCTGCGCGATCGCACGGTCTACGATGTGATGATCCCGCGGGTGGATATCGTGGCCTTGGATATCGAGACCCCGGCCGGTGAGGCGGTGGCCAAGATCGCCGAGCACGCCCACAGCCGCATCCCGGTGTTCCGCGGCAGCCTCGACGATGTGTTGGGCATGGTCCATCTCAAGGACCTGTTCAGCCATCTCGCCCGCAAGACCGGCTTCACGCTGGAAAGCCTGGTGCGGCCGGTGACGGTGATCGCGCCGTCGATGCCGGTGATCGACCTGTTGCTGCAGATGCGGGCCGACCGGCAGCACCTCGCCCTGGTGGTCGACGAGTATGGCGGGATCGACGGGTTGGTCACGATCGAAGACCTGGTCGAGGAAATCGTCGGGGAAATCGAGGACGAGCATGAGAACGGCCGCGATCCGGAACTGGTCGCCCGTCCCGACGGCACCTACATGGTCGACGCCCGCTATCCGCTGGAAGATTTCGAGAAGCTGTTCGGCGCCATCGACCGGGCGGAGATCGGCGAGGATGTCGATACGATCGGCGGTCTGGTGTTCTCCCTCACCGGTCGGGTGCCGGCCCGCGGGGAGATCGTCCGCTGCGATCCCCTGGTCGAGTTCGAAGTCGTCGACGGGGACCCCCGGCGGATCCGCCGGCTGCGCCTGCGCCGGCTGTCGGCCGAAGAGGTCGAGGCCCTGGGCGGCGGCGAAGGCTGATCGGCCCGGCTCGGCCCCGACCCGCGGGCCGGCCTTCGACCGGCCCCGTCGGGCATGACGGATCGGCTCGCCCGGTGGCGACGCGGGCAGCGCTTCGCCCTGGTCGCCGCGGCGGGGGCGCTGTCGGCCCTCGCCATGCCGCCCGCGCATGCGATCCCGGTTCTGCTGGTGACCTGGCCGCTCCTGCTGCTGGCCCTGGACCGCAGCCGCAGCCGGGGGGAGGCGTTCCTGATCGGCTGGGGCTTCGGCTTCGGCTTCCTGGTGGTCGGGCTCTACTGGATCAGCGCGTCGCTGTTCGTCGACATCGCCTTCTACTGGTGGGCCCTGCCGCTGGCGGCGATGGGCCTTCCGGCCGGCCTCGCCCTGTTCATGGGGCTGGTCGGTCTGGGCTACCGGATGATCCTGGAGCGGTGGACGGTCGGCCCGCTGGGCCGGGTGGTCCTGCTGGCGCTGCTGTGGTCGGTCGCGGAATGGCTGCGCGGCCATGTGCTGACCGGCTTCCCGTGGCATCTGATGGGCTATGCCTGGGTGCCGCTGCTGCCGGTGATGCAGGCGGTCTCCGTGGTCGGCATCTACGGGCTGAGCCTGGTCACCGTGCTGCTGGCGGGGCTGCCGACCCTCCTGCTGACCGCCCCGCGGCGGGTCGCGGTCGGTGCCGCGGCGGCCGGGGTGGTGGCATTGGCGGCGCTGGCCGGCTGGGGCGGCTGGCGGATGGCCGAGGCGCCGCCGGCCTATCGCGACGGGGTCAGTCTCCGGCTGGTGCAGCCGAACACGTCACAAGCCGCCGGCCGGTTGCGCCAGGATTTTCTGAGCGATCTCGACGGGCTGCGCGCGGCCAGTCTGCCCGCAGCGGGGGAGCCGATCCCCAGCGCGGTGGTGTGGCCCGAGACGGCCGTGCCGTTCCTGATCGGCACCCGCGGTTTCGTCGACCTGGTGGCCGAGGTCGCCCCGCCGGGCGGCAGCGTGCTGTTCGGCGCCCCGCGCGGCGTGCCCGACGACGGCGATCCGGCCGGCCTCACCTTCCGCAACGCGCTGCATGCGGTCGGCCGGGACGGGCTCGAAGGCTCCTACGACAAGGTGCATCTGGTCCCGTTCGGGGAGTATGTGCCGTTCTCCGACCTGATCCCGCTGCCCGCGGTCGCCACCGGCCTGGCCGACTACCGGCCGGGGCCCTGGCGGACGACCATGACGGCCCCGGGCGTGCCTTCGTTCTCCCCGTTGATCTGCTACGAGGCGATCTTCCCCGGGGCCGTGACCGGTCCCGGCCCGCGGCCGGACTGGCTGCTCAACATCACCAACGATGCGTGGTTCGGCCGTACCGCCGGTCCGCACCAGCACTTCGCCATCGCCCGCACGCGCGCGATCGAGGAGGGGCTGCCGCTGATCCGGGTCGCCACCTCCGGCCTCAGCGGGTCGGTCGATCCCCTGGGCCGGGTTCTGGCGCGCACCGACCTGGACGAAGCCCGGGTCCTGACCGTGCGCCTGCCCCAGCCGCTGCCACCGACGCTCTACGCCCGGTTCGGGGACGGGGGCTACGCGGCGCTGCTCCTGCTCACCGCGCTCGCCCTCGGCCTGCTCCGCCGGGGAATGGGGGTAAGTGGGGCCCCGCCCGGGCGGCGAGCCGCACGCTGATGGCCCGCCTCTCCCCCCAAGCCTTGCAGACCGAGTTCTTCGGTCTGTACGCCTTGACCGGCAAGGCGGTGGCCTTCCTCGGCCCCACGGCCTTCGCCCTGGTCACCCCCACCTTCGACAGCCACCGCGCCGGCATGGCCACCATCCTGGTGCTCTGGGCCCTCGGCGCCGCGGTGCTGCTGACGGTGCGGGAGCCGGCGCGGGGTAGGGACGCTTAGTCTGTTCGGCTGTCACCGTCCCTCAGCCATGCCTCGGGCACGCCAACCGCCCCGTCCAAGTTGATCCCCTTGGGCCTATATGAGTCGACTTTGGCCCCCGTCAGGACCGCATCGCGCAGATCAGCTTGCTCGAGCTTCGCACGCTTCAAGCTTGCACCCATCAAGTTTGACTCTCTTAAGTTTGCTTTGCGGAGATCGGAACCATCAAGGATAGCTCGATCAAGACTGGCTGCATGAAAGTTCGCGCCTTGAAGTAAAGCGTCTTGAATGATCGCTCCTTGAAGAACCGAGTTCCGAAGAATGGCATTTGAGAAATCAGCATTGCAGAGATTTGCATTGCTGAAAATTGAACTATTCAGCCTTGAATTACAGAATTTAGCTCTGGAGAGCAAAGCATTTCGAAAATTACATTCCTCGCAATTGGTGTTTTGAAGGAGCGCGCCCTCAAGATGCGCAGAGCGAAGAACAGCGTTTCTCAGTCGAGCGCCTTCAAGAACAGCATCCCTAAGCACCGCGTTCTGAAGATTTGCGGAATCGAGATTTGCACCACGCAAGTTTGCGCCCTCGAGATTCGCACTCTGAAGAGATGTATTCTGAAGAAACGCGTCCTTCAGATCAGCGCTGGATAGATCTGAGTTCATCAGGCTGGAACCCTGAAGCTCTGAACCAGCTAGACAAGCATCACGAATATTTGAATTCTGAATGTTAGCGTTTCGGATGTCTGTGCCTCTAAAGCAAGAAAAGCTGAGGTTGGAGCCTTCAAGTGTTGCTCCTCGCATGACAGTCCCACTAAGATCTGCATTCTCAAGATCAGTACCGTAGAGGTTTGCGTCAACAAGGTCCAACGCGGAAAGATCGGCATTACTCAGATCCCAGCCTGCCAAATGAAATGAGATAGCTGGACAACTCTTGCCGACCGCGCCATTGAAGTGCGGCACTTGTGATTTAGATATAGCACCATCGAGCACAGCAACCGCGTATCGCATCAGCATGGTTTCCTGATGACGTGTCCGTGCCCGCAGCCGACATAACAGGCGGAACAGGGGATCGTCCGTTGCGCCCTCCTTCGACGAACCGGTCAAGGACGGCAACCGACACAGGTAATCGGCATCCTGATCCGCTTGGATGGTCTCACGGTCGCCTTCGCCCGTTGGGGAATCAGATCGGCCGTGGCCCACCACCCTCGCCTTCAAGACACCATGGCAAGCCCCGAGCGTTGCCATGAACGCCGCTTCGGTGTTTGCACTCTGCTCCAACAATGTGGGGGCACGGGTTAGCCGATCGGTGATGGGCAAGCCTGCCTGCAGCACATGGTCGAAAACCTTGCACAGCGTGTCCTTGGCGTGGACGAGGCCGTTGCGGTCCTGGGCTTCCCAAATCCGGATCTCGTCCACGAAGAAGCCTTGCAGATCGAGATCCCAAGCGGCGGCTGCCGTGGCCGCCCTCCACTCGTCGGCTGCATTATCCAGACCATAGCCCTGCCGGTGTAGAGCGGGCTGGTCGAGTTGATGAGTGATGTTCTCGATCAGGCCGCGAAGAAGCCGGGCCGTCAAATACTCTCGAAAGCTCTTGTGGGTGAAATCGTAAGCATCCGGTTGATCGGCTCGCCGCGCCTCGACGAAAAAAGAGTTCAGGATCGTGCCAAGACCCGACCCGACCTCACTGATCTTGTCCTTGAGATCCTCTCGCCCGAGCCGCACGAGGCTGCTCTCGATATCCTCTTTCCGCACCGTTCGGTCACCATGGTGCCAAGCCGCGACCGCGATGTGCTGCAAGACCTCTTGAAAGACCTCCCGATCCAGTCCGACCAAGGCTTCCGATTTGGGAGGCCGGCCTTGATAGTCCCCTGTTCCGGTTTCCCGGGCAAAGAGGTTGTCGAACAGCCGACGATAGAGATCGTTGGCCGAAGTTGCCTCGTCCCCCTGGGGGACGATCGCGACCAGGAAGTTCAGCAGGGGCTGCGCCAGCAGATCTCGAATGGCCCGGGGGACATGGTGCCCTTGCCATCGCTCCGGAATGCCAGTGGGGTTGTGCCGGGTGGCGTGCTGGTACCCGCGCCACCATTGCTCCGCCTGATCGGCCGTCAGCGCGTCTTCCCCATCTTCGGGCTCGTATCGTGCGGTGATGGAGGGCTCTCGTGCCCCTCTCAGCCGACGCGCACTGTCTTCTTCGATCTTCAGCGCCGTCTCTTCAAGTTCGGCCTCCGGATCGTACCGGAAGCGGACGACATGCAACCGGTTCCCCGGCTGGCGAACCTGGGTCACGTCCCGGACCGCGAGCGGCCGGCCGACGAACAGCGCGCGAACCCGTAGTCTACCGTCGTTCAGCGTCTGGATCAGGCGGCAGAGCTCGGCCACGAACTCCCGCGCCGATCGGGCCGCCGAGCCTTCCAGCGTGGTCAACTCATCCAGCCCATCGAAGATCAGGAGGAGCGGCCCCAGCCCTTTACCCGGATCATAGTCCCGGATGACCTCGGGGGTCAGCAGGTCGTGGCCCAGCCGGTCCGGGTGTTCGGTGTACGCCCCGACATCCCGAAGGGTATCGCCGGTTCGACGGCCGAGTCGGTGCAACGGGACCAGGAGGACCGGCTTGTTGGCCCGCGCGAGATCCGCCGCCAGCATGCGGGCAAAGGAGCTCTTGCCGCAGCCCATTTCACCGCTGATCAGCCGGAACGGGTCCGTCTTGTCCTCGGCCGCCAGCCAGTCCTTGATCGGCGTGTCGAGCCAGGTGAACACCCGTTCGGTGACCGGCTCCCCCTCCTCCTCCTCGCCTGGCCGGTCGAACCAGCAGCGCAAGGGGACATAGACCTGCTCCAGCGACACGGCGTGGGGGTCGTCGAGGTCGAAGTTCAGCAGCGGGCGGCGGATGTCGGTGATCAAGCTGTTCCAATAGCGTTGCCAGTTGCGGGTACGGCCCGCCGCGTCGCCTGCCGGGGTGGGCGCGAAGTAGCTGTCGATCAGGTCATAGCGGTCTCGGTTGGTCCGGAACTCACCATCCAGCGCGATGGTGAAGGCCTGAGTCAGTGCCCGGTCGTAGCGATCAAGATCATCCGGCGTTACCCCGCAGGCTCTAAGCGCGATGTGAAAGGTCGGGCGGATCCCCTTCAAGATCGCGACAGGCGCCTGATCGCGGAAGTAGTCCGGGCCGATCGAAAGATCCTCCGGCAGTGCCGCGACCACGCGGTCTCGGGCCGATTGAAGGGCCTCCGGACCGACGCCCGCCGGGGTGTCCTCCAGCGTTCGGACCAAGGCGTCGGCCAGGGCAGCGACCAAGAGGTCCTGGGTCTGGTCTTCCGTGGTCCGCGGGGCGTCGACGCGCTGGTACCCGAACGCCTCTCGCAGATCGTTGATGTCGTTGAGCAGGGTCGAGCCCGCTCGCCGCGCGATGATCTTGATCAGGGCGTCCGCGAACTTCGCCTTGTCGAACCGGATCGCCATCCTTCCCCCAACGCCGGTTGCGAGCACTTTGGGAGCGTACGATTGGTCAGAATCTCAATCAATGCAACGCGAATGGCGCTCGTTTCTTTAGGCAAGCCGACGTCGCTGTCGCGAGCCGGAATCGCTTTCGCACTCCCTTGGTGCCCTTCGTGGCTTGGTGGTGAGCTCTCGCCGCCCACCCCACCCCGCAACCGCTACTCCGCCGCTGCCGGCGCGCGTTTGGACCGGTCGGCTTGCACCAGCACCGCCGAGCGTTCCGGGAACAGCCCGCCAGGGAAGCGCTGCAGGACGATCTGCAGCAGCAGGCCGATCAGGAAGATGCGGATGTAGGATGCGCGCACCGCCCATTCCGGCGGCAGGCCCGAGGTCATGATCTCGGTCAGTGACCAGATCGCCCAGATGCCGACCGCACCGATGATCGCGCCGCGGTTGTTGCCGGAGCCGCCGGCGATCAGCATCACCCAGACCAGGAAGGTGGTCATCAGGGGCTCGGTCGCCTCCGGCCCGATGAACTTGAACGAATGGGCCATCAGCGCCCCGCCCAGGCCCATGATCATGGCGCCGAGCACGAACGCCTCCAGCCGGCGGCGCTCGATGTTCTTGCCCATGGCGGCGGCGGCGCGCTCGTTCTCCCGGATCGCCTTCATCATCCGGCCCCAGGGCGAGTTGAGCGCGCGTTCCAGCGCCACGTAGAGCACCGCGACGATGACGATCACCAGCGCCAGGAAGGCGAGCTGCTCCCATGGCTGGGGCAGGTGCTCGAACGGCTTGGGCAGCTGCGGGATGCCGCGGGCGCCGTTGCTGACCGCCGCCTCGTTCTTGAAGAACAGCCGCAGGATCTCGGCGATGCCGATGGTGCCGATGGCCAGATAGTCCGAGCGCAGGCGCAAGCAGATCTTGCCGATGCCGACCGCGATCAGCCCGGACGTCAGCATGGCCAGCAGCCAGGCCAGCGGCAGCGGCAGTTCCGCCCCGAACACCCGGTCGGAATGGTCGGCCGGCAGGGTGGTCAGGATCGCCGAGGTGTAGGCGCCGATGGCGAAGAACCCGGCGATGCCGGCGTTGAACAGCCCGGTGAAGCCCCATTGCACGTTCAGGCCCAGGGCCAGCACCGCGTAGATGCCGCCCATGGTCAACAGGGCGACGACGTAGAGCAGCAGGCCCAGCGCCACCGTCTCCATCAGAACACCCTCCCCTTGAACAGGCCGGTGGGCCGCCAGATCAGCATGATCACCAGGATGGCGAAGGCGACGGCGGATTTGTAGCTGGGTTCGAGCAGCGGGCCGTCCCCCAGCCAGGGATAGGTCGCCAGCTCCTCCGCACAGCCGATGACCAGGCCACCGACCACCGCCCCGAAGGGCTTGCCGATCCCGCCCAGGATGGCCGCGGCGAACATCGGCAGCAGCAGGTTCCAGCCCATCATCGGGGTCAACTGGGTGTCGATGCCCAGGAACACCCCGCCGGCCGCGGCCAGCCCGCCGCCGATGATCCAGGTATAGACGACGACCCGGCCGGTATCGATCCCGGTCGCCCGGGCGAGCTCGGGGTCGTCGGACATCGCCCGCATCGCCTTGCCCATCTTGGTGCGGGTCAGGAACAAGTGCAGGGCCAGCATCAGCCCGGCGGTGACCGCCATGATCGTCAGGTGCCGCGGCAGGATGCGGATCGACCCGTCGAACAGGAAGACCGGCCGCTGGAAGCCGGGCTGGTAGCTCTCGACATCGACCCCGAAGACGACCTGGATGACCGAGCGGATCATCAGCGCCACCCCGAAACTGGCGATGACGACGACGATGGTCGGACCGCTGCGCAGGGGCTTGTAGAACAGCCTGTCGATGCCGACGGCCAGGCCCGCGGCCAGCACCATGGCGATCGGCAGCGCCCACATCGCCGGCAGACCGAACGCCAGCACCACCGCCAGCGCCACATAGGCGCCCATGGTCATCATGTCGCCATGGCCGAAATGGGCGAAGCGCAGGATGCCGAACAGCATGGTAATGCCGATCGCCCCCAGCGCGTAGATGCTGCCCAGCACCAGGCCCGGGATCAGATAGAAATTGACGAATTCGAGCACCGGCTCGCCACCTCACCTGGTCGCCCGCATGCCCACGGGCGGGGCGGGTGTCGCTTGGGATCGGAATTGGTATGGGACAATCGGGCGGCGGCACGCAACGCTTAGCTCCGCCCCTCCGGTGACCGGACCAGGGAAACGGCGTCTCGAAACCGCTCGGGGGCGGGCGGGTCGGCCGGCCCCAACCGTGGATCAGGCCGCGGCCGCGAGGGTCGCCGCGACCTTGAACGGGGCTTCGGTCTTCGCCTTGACCTCGTCGACGGTGACGCCGTCGGCCAACTCGATCAGGGTCAGCCCGTCGGCATCGCCGCGCGCCAGGCGGAACACGGCGAGGTCGGTGATCAGAAGGTCGACCACGCCGGCCCCGGTCAGCGGCAGGGTGCAGGCGTTGAGGATCTTGGCCGCGTCGCCCTTGGCGACATGTTCCATCACCACGACGACCTTCTTCACCCCGGCGACCAGGTCCATCGCCCCGCCCATGCCCTTGACCATCTTGCCCGGGATCATCCAGTTGGCGAGGTCGCCATTGGCCGCGACCTGCATGGCGCCGAGGATCGACAGGTCGATATGCCCGCCGCGGATCATCCCGAAGCTGTCGGCCGAGGAGAAGTAGGAGGAGTGCGGCAGCTCGGTGATGGTCTGCTTGCCGGCGTTGATCAGGTCCGGATCGGCCTCGCCCTCATACGGGAACGGGCCCATGCCGAGCATCCCGTTCTCCGACTGCAGGGTCACGTGCACGCCGTCGGGGATGTAGTTCGCCACCAGGGTCGGGATGCCGATGCCGAGATTGACGTAGAAGCCGTCTTCCAGCTCCTGCGCCGCGCGGGCGGCCATCTGTTCGCGGGTCCAGGCCATGGGTTGCGTCTCCGATGTCTCGCGGTTGCGGGGGGCCGGCGGGCCGGGCGCCCGTGGAGCGGGGGTGTCAGGCGGCCGCGGCGCGCGGCCGCGTGGTCAGCTTCTCGATCGGCTTTTCGAGGGTCGCGCCCTGGATCAGCCGCTGCACGAAGATGCCGGGGGTGTGGATGTGGTCGGCGTCGATGCTGCCGGTCGGCACGATCGCTTCGACCTCGGCGACGGTGGCCTTGCCCGCCGTCGCCATCATCGGGTTGAAGTTGCGCGCGGTCTTCCGGTAGACGAGGTTGCCTTCGGCGTCGCCCCGATAGGCCTTGACGATCGACAGGTCCGCGACCAGGCCGCGCTCCATCACATAGGTCTCGCCGTCGAACTCCTTGAGCTCCTTGCCGTCGGCGACGACGGTGCCGACCCCGGTCCTGGTGTAGAAGGCGGGGATGCCCGCCCCGCCGGCGCGGATGCGTTCGGCCAGGGTGCCTTGCGGGTTGAACTCCAACTCCAGCTTGCCGGACATGAACAGCTCGGCGAACAGCCTGTTCTCCCCGACGTAAGAGCTGATCATCTTCTTGATCTGCCCCTTCTCCAGAAGCTTGCCCAGGCCGACGCCGTCGATCCCGCAATTGTTGGAGATCACCGTCAGGCCCTGAACGCCGCTGTCGGCGATCACGTCGATCAGGGTCTCCGGGATGCCGCACAGCCCGAAGCCGCCGGCCATGATCACCATCTCGTCCTCGAGCAGCCCGTCCAGCGCCTCGGCGGCGGAGCTGTAGACCTTGTTCATCGTCCCTGTGGTCCCCTCATCCCCTGAGAGGCGCGGGCGCCGGCGACACGGAGCGCCGCGCGGTTGGGCGCGCGCAGGTGCCGTGCCGGCCGGTCGGACCCGCACCGGATCGTCGCTATGCTGCCCCGGACGGCCGGTCCGAGACAATGCCGGCGGTGTTAGCATCGCAGATGTCGCCATGCACCCCGGATTCCGCAACCGCCGGAGCGAGATGAGAGTCAGGGCGCGACCCGCGTGCCCGGGCTTGTGCGAGGCTAGCCTCACGGGGCGTTTGAACGCGAGACCGCCGCGAGGCGAGGGCGCTTCGGCGCCTGTCGGTATAAGGCGGTGGGGGTGCGGCACGGCTGGTTCTTCCGCCGGTCCAGGTTCGGATCCGTAAGCGACCCGAGGGGACCTGAACGCGAAGCCCGGCATACGACCGACACCGGATCTGCGGCCGCGGATCCAAGATATCCTTGCAAATCGTCTGTTACCTGGACAATTTGCAAGGATTATGCCCGCCATCACCCTTCCGCGCCGCCGCGCTTCGGCCATTCTGGCCGCGCTCGACCGCCAGGCGGCAACGGCGTTGCTGGGGCCCCGGCAGGTCGGCAAGACCACCCTGGCGCTGGCGATCGGGACCTCCCGCCCTGCCATATATCTCGATCTCGAATCCCCCGTGGATCGCGCCCGGCTGGCCGATCCGGGGCTATTCTTCGACAGCGTGGCCGATCGGCTGGTGATCCTCGACGAAATCCACCGGATGCCGGAGATCTTCGCCCTCCTGCGCGGGGTCATCGACCGGGGCCGGCGCGAAGGCCGGCGCACCGGCCGGTTCCTGATCCTCGGCTCTGCCGGGGTCGATCTCCTGCGCCAATCAGGCGAGACCCTGGCCGGGCGCATCGCGTTTGTCGATCTGGGGCCGTTTTCGGTCTTGGAGATCGCGGGCGAGCGGCCGAGCCGAGAGCGGCTGTGGGTGCGGGGCGGTTTCCCGGACAGCTACCTCGCCGCTTCCGACGCGGACAGTTTCGCCTGGCGATTGGATTTCATCCGCACCTATCTGGAACGAGACGTGCCGCTGTTCGGCGCCCGTGTCCCGGCCGAGACATTGGGACGGCTCTGGACCATGCTGGCGCATCGGCAGGGCGGCTTCCTCAACGCCTCCGACCTGGCCCGGGCATTGGAGGTCAGCCACCAGAGCGTTACCCGCTACATCGACCTGCTCTGCGACCTGTTGCTGGTCCGCCGGCTGCCACCGTACAGTGCCAATATCGGCAAGCGGATGGTCAGATCACCCAAGGTGTATGTCCGCGACAGCGGTCTGGTGCACGCCCTCCTCGGCCTCGATGGGCTGCACGCGATCAGCGGCCACCCGGTCGCCGGGGCGAGTTGGGAAGGCTTTGCGATCGAAACGCTGGTGGCGGAACTGCCGCCGCGATCCCGGGCGTACACGTTTCGCACCGCGGGCGGGGCCGAGATCGACCTGCTGATCGAATGGGCGGACGGCCGCTTGTGGGCGGTCGAGATCAAGCGGAGCCTGGCGCCGCGGGTCCGTCGCGGCTTCCGCCAGGCCTGCGCCGATCTGGCACCGGCCCGGGCCTTCATCGTCCATGCCGGCGACGACCGCTATCCGCTTGGCCCCGGTCTCGAGGCGATCGACCTCCGGACATTGGCTGCTGAACTCGCAGCGGCGACGTAGCCGTGGCATGTCGACGATCAAGCGTCCACTCCCGGTCACGGCCAGGGCGGCCTTGCCGACGCCGGTGCCGATCATGCTGCGGAGTCGGGGTCAAACCGTTGAACGGTGATCTCCGCCTTGCGTTCTTTCGCGCGCCAGAGGTCGTGGGCCATCTGCATCTTCAGCCATGTCTCGGGGCTGCCGCCGAAGGCCTTGGATAGGCGCAAAGCCATCTCGGCCGAGATGCCGAGACGCCCGTTGATCAGCATTGACAGCGTGTTCCTGCTTACGCCCAGCCCCTTGGCGGCGGCCGTCACCGTCAGGCCCAAGGGTTGGAGGCATTGTCGCCTGATCACGCTTCCGGGATGCGGTGGATCGTGCATCGGCACGTGCGTTCTCCCCGTCAATGATAGTCGAGATAGTCGACATCGACCGCATCGCCGTCCACGAACCGGAAGACAACGCGCCAGTTCGCCCGGACCGTGATCGCCCACATCCCCGCCAGATCGCCTTTGAGCGGATGCAGGCGAAACCCTGGCAGATCGAGATCAGACGGCTCGGAGGCCCCATCGAGGACGGCCAGAATGTCCCGAAGCTTCTCTCGGTGCTCGGCCTTGACGTGGGATGCATCGTCGCGATCGAACAGGCGTTGAAGCGGTTTGCTCCGGAACCTCCTGATCATGGCTGACTGAAGACCGTAATAGGTCGCTTGTCAACATGGGCGGATCGGCGCGGGGCGTCGTGTGATGCGGGGAGGGGCGAAAGCGATCACGGTGCCAAGCTTGCAAATCGTCTTCTGACGGCAGCGCACGCTTGCCGGCCGGACCGGCATGGCCGCAGTGTCGGGGGAGGCGATGCGCCCGGGGCCGACCGACCAAGAACACGACGGGAGAGAACGCGATGCTTACCGGCCAAATGATGGACTGGCCCCTGCTGGTCTCGGCGATCCTGGAGCACGGGGCCGGCACCTTCGGCGATCGTCCGATCACCACCCGCAGCGTGGAAGGACCGGTCGTCAGCCAGACCATCGCCCGGACGGCCGTCCGGGCCCGGCGCCTGGCCAACGTCTTGCGGGTGCTCGGGGTGGAACGGGCCGACCGGGTGGCGACCCTGGCCTGGAATACCCATCGGCATGTCGAGCTGTACTACGCGATCTCCGGCGCCGGCGCGGTCTGCCACACGATGAACCCGCGACTGCATCCCAGCCAGTTCGCCTACATCCTCAACCATGCCGAGGACGGCGTCCTGTTCACCGACCTCACCTTCCTCAAGCTGATCGCCGCCGTCGCCCCCCAGCTCGAGCATCTGCGCCATGTGGTCGTGCTGACCGATCCCGCGCACATGCCCGATCCGTCCGAACTCGGGGAGCTGAGGGCGCAGGTGCACTGCTACGAGGCGCTGCTGGCGGCCGAAAGCGATCGCTACGTTTGGCCGGACCTGGATGAGCGGGCGGCCTGTGCGCTGTGCTACACCTCCGGCACCACCGGCCATCCCAAGGGGGTGCTGTACTCGCACCGCTCGACGGTGCTGCATGCGATGGGCTTCTCCCTGCCCGGTGCTGTGCCCCTGGCGGAAAGCGACGTCATCCTGCCGGTGGTCCCGCAGTTCCACGTCTTGGCCTGGGGCATCCCCTACGCCGCGGTGATGAACGGGGCCGGCATGGCGCTGCCCGGCCCGGGGCTCGACGGGGCGAGCCTGACCGCCCTGATGAACCAGACCGGTACTTCCGTCGCCGCCGGGGTGCCGACGGTCTGGCACGGTCTGATGGCCCATTGGCAGCAGACCGGCGAGCGGGTGCCGAGCCTCGAGCGCATCGTCATCGGCGGCTCGGCCGCGCCGCGGGCGATGCTGCAGGGCTTCGAGGAGACCTACGGCATCCGAGCGATCCATGCCTGGGGCATGACCGAGACCAGCCCCTTGGGCACGGTCTCGACGCTGAAGCCCTCGCTGGCCGGGGTGGACGCCGAGACCCGCTACGCCAAGCTGCAGAAGCAGGGCCGGCCGGTGTTCGGGGTCGAACTCCGCCTCGCCGGCGGGGATGGCGCCGCTCTGCCCCATGACGGCAAGGCCGTGGGGGAGCTGATGGTGCGCGGGCCGTGGATCGCCGCCGGCTATTTCAAGCAGCCCGGCTCGCCGCTGCAGGATGGCTGGTTTCCCACCGGCGACGTCGCCCATATCGACCCCGATCGGTACATGGCCATCGTCGACCGCACCAAGGATCTGATCAAGTCGGGCGGCGAGTGGATCAGCTCGATCGACGTCGAGAACCTGGCGATGGCGCATCCCCAGGTGGCGATGGCGGCGGTGATCGGCGTGCCGGACGACAAATGGGGCGAGCGCCCGGTGCTGTATGTCGTCCCGTCGGTAGAGCGGGACGCCGATCCCGACACCCTGCGCGCCTTTCTGGCGGAGAACCTGGCGCGCTGGCAGGTGCCGGACCGCATCGTCCTGGTCGACGCCCTGCCCCTGGGCGCCACCGGCAAGGTCAAGAAGTCGGCCTTGCGCGAGCAGTGGGCGGCCGGGCATCACGCCACCGGGTAGAGCCCGTCGGCATAGGCGTCGCCGTGATAGCCCTTGATGCCGATCGACCGGGCCAGGGGGCTGCCGATCGGCTCGCCGTGCCCGAGCTGTCCGAGGACCCGGGCGAAATCGTATTCTGGGGTCCAGCCCAGCTCCCGCCTGGCCTTGGCGTTGTCGTAGATCCGGTCCAGCCGGGGGAACATCCGGTAGCCCCGGGTCCGATAGACCGCCTCGGCCTGCGGCACCCGGTCGTAGAGCACGGCCGCGGCATCGCGGCCCAGCGCCGCCCGGTCGTCCCGGCAGAAGGGGGTCGTGGCGCTGACGACATAGCGGGCGAAGCCGATCCGCGGGGCCGCCGCGAGCGCCAGCAGATGCGCCCGCGCCGCATCCTCGATGTCGACCCGCCGGTACAGGAACTCGTTGGCCTTGGCGTTCTCATCCGCGAAACCGTCCCGGATCTCCCGGCTGTCATCCGCCTCGGGGAAGAAGCGGGAGGTACGCAGCACCAGGCACGGCAATCCGTGCAGCCGGTGCATGAGCTGGCAGAGATCCTCGGCCGCGGTCTTGGTGACGCCGTAGATGTTGCGCGGCACGGAGGCCACGGTCTCGTCGATCCAGCCGGCCGGCTCACCCGGGGCGCGGGTGAGGGCCGCACCGAAGGCGCTGGTGGTGCTGGTGAACACGAACGCGTCGACCCCGGCGGAGACGGCCGCCTCCAACAGGGTCAGCGTGCCGGTGACGTTGGTGTCGACGAACGCCTGCCGGGCATGGGTGGCCACGTGCGGCTTATGCAGGGTTGCGGCATGGATCACCGTGTCGGCCCGCTTGACGGCCCGGGCGACCCGTGCGGGATCGGTGATCGTGCCGGTCAGATCGGTCATCGGACCCGGCACCAGATCGAACCCGATCGCGTCCCGCCCCTCGGCGCGCAAGAGCCGCATGACGGCTTCGCCGAGATGGCCGGAACTCCCGGTTACGAGGACGGTCACTTCTGGTCTCTCTCTCCCTGGCTTGCGTCTCGAGCGGAGCCAGCCTACGGAACGGCACCGATGGTGGAACCGCCGATCGCCGCATGGCTGCCGCGTCGCCTGCGAGGATCGAGGTGGCGGCGCCGGAACCGGTAGATGGAGCAGCCGTTAGGACCGCATGAGACCGCTGCCGTGACCCAGCAACCGCCCCCCGCGCCGGCCGGCGCCGAAACGCCGGAACCCGATCGCATCCACCTGATCGATCTGCGGTTCGCCGCCCGGATCGGCGTCCACGACCATGAGCAGGGGCGACAGCAGGCCATGGCGGTGGATATCGAGATCGAGCTGCCGCCGCGGACCCGGATTGACGACCGGATCACCTCGGTCGTCGACTACGACCGGTTCCGGCAGGCCGTGCTGCACCTCGCCGCATCCCGCCACTTCAACCTGCTCGAGACCCTGACCGAGGAGATCGCACGGGCCTGCCTCACCCCCGTCCCGGTGGGTCGCGTGCGGGTGCGCTGCCGCAAGCTGCACGTCTTTCCCGATGCCGGCGGCGTCGCCTACGAGGTCGTCCGGTCCAAGCCGGACCGTCAGGCCGCGGCGGCCCCCTGACGGGCACAGCGCCCTGCCGCCAGGGCACCCAGGGCCGCCGGGACGGCAAGGGCGGCATAGGCGGCGCCGTAGCCGCCGAGCAGCCCGTAGAGCAGGACGAAGCCGGGCGGGCCGGCCATCACCCCGGCGAAGGTGGCCGCGGTGGCGATGCCGGTGGCGGCACCGATCCGGCCCGGCGGCACGTGACGGACGACCTCGGCCATGTAGACCCCGTTCCAGCCGACGGCCGTGGCGCCGAACAGGCTGGCCAGGCCGAACACCATCACCGGCGGCGTGTCGGCGGCGAGCAGCGCCACGCCGAGACAGCACAGCAGCGTCAGCCCGCCGATCGCGGTCAGCACCAGCCCGTTCCGGCCCAGCCGGTCGGCCAGCCATCCCCACCAGATCCGCCCGACCACCCCGGCGACCTGGACGGTGGCGAGCAGCGTGCCGGCGGCGACGATGCCGAAGCCCAGCTCCGTCACCGCCAGGGTGACGATGAACGCCATCAGGCAAAGCTGGATACCGGCATAGAAGAAACCGCACAGGCACAGCCAGCGGAGCGTAGGGTGCCGGACCATCATGCCGAGATCGGCTCCCAGGGTGCGGCCGATCGGCGCCCGGGGCGTCCGATCGTGATCCCAGTCCGGCCGCAGCGGTGCGATGGCGAGCGCCAGCCCCAGGGCGATCGGCGCGATCAGTGCGATCGCCGCCTGCCAGCCGAAGGCCACCGCCACCCACGGGGTGACCAGGCCGGCCGCCACCCCGCCCAGCGGCACCCCGGTCTGCTTGAGCGAGAAGACCAGGCTGCGGTTGCGGGGGCCCGCGTGCCGGGCCAGCAGGTGGGAGGCCGAGGGGTTGGTCAGCCCGTAGGCGAAGCCGATCGTCAGGCTCGCCAGAGCGATCGCCGGCAAGGTGGGCAGGCTGGCGATGCCGACGCCCAGAGCCAGGGCCAGGAGACTGAGCTGGCTGACCCGGGCCGCCCCGAACCGGGTGATCAGCCCGCCGGCCAGCACCGACAGGATCGTCGCCACCGTGTAGATCAGCCCGATCTGGTAGCCGATCAGCACCGGCGGCAGATCGAAGCTGGCGGCCACGGCCGGGGCCACCGCCGCCAGGCCCAGGGCCGACCAGGAGGCCATCACCTGGGTCAGCAGGGTGGCGGACAGCGCCGCCGGCAGCCCGCCCGCCCGGCCGGGGGAAGTCTCGCGCATGGGCCGGATCAGAACGCCGTCGACAGGCCCCCGTCCACGGTCAGCACATGGCCGTTGACGTAGCCGGCGGCGTCGGAGGCCAAGAAGACGGCCGCGCCGGCGATCTCCTCCGGCCGGCCCCAGCGGGCCAGCGGGATGCGGGTGCGGACATAGTCGGTGACGGCTGCATCGGCGACCATGGCCGCGTTGGTTTCGGTGGCGAAATAGCCCGGGGCGATGCCGTTGCTGGTGATGCCATGCCGGCCGAACTCCGTCGCCAGCGCCCGGGTCAGGGCGGCGAGCCCGCCCTTGGCGGCGGTATAGGCGGCGTCGTTGGCCCGGCCTTGCGGCCCCGCGATCGAGCACAGGGTGATCAGCCGGCCCCAGCCGCGGTCGACCATACCCGACAGCACCGCCCGGGCCAGCGCGTAAGGGGCGGCGAGGTTGGTGTCGAGCATGGCCAGAAAGGCGTCCGGCGGACAATCGGCCACCGGCCCGCGGCGGCGGGTGCCGACATTGTTGACCAGGATGTCGAGGCCGAGATCGGCGACCGCCCGGTCGCGGCCGGCCGGATCGGCGATGTCGAACGCTAGGGCCCGGGCGGTGCCGCCCGCCCGGCCGATGGCCGTGACCGCCCGGGCCAGCCGCCCGGCGTCCCGGCCGTTGATCCAGACCGTCGCCCCGGCATGGGCGAGCGCCCGGGCGATCTCGAAACCCAGGCCGCGGCCGCCGCCGGTCACCAGCGCCGTGCGGCCGGTCAGATCGAACGGATGGGGCACGGGGCGGGTCATGACATCGCGTCGGGCAGGAAGGTCACCAGGTCCGGGACCAGGATCAGCAGCACGATCACGCACAGGATCGGGATCAGGAACGGCGCGACCGCTTCGACCACCCGTTCGAACGGCATCCCGGCGATCTCGGTCAGCACGAACAGCACGTTGCCGAAGGGCGGCGTGATCACCCCGACCGACAGGGTCAGCACCATCAGCACCCCGAAGAACACCGGATCGATGCCGAGGAGCTGGATCGTCAGCATGAAGATCGGGGTGAAGATCAGCACCGCCTCCACCACGCTCATGAAGCAGCCGATGATCAGGAAGAACAGCGCGATCGCGAACAGGATGGTGGTCACCCCGACATCGAGGCTGGTCAGCATCATCGCCAGCTCCTGCGGGATGCGTAAGCGCACCAGCAGCCAGCCGTAGAAGGTGGCGATCGCGATGATGAACAGGATGATCGAGGTGAAGCGCACGGTCCGGGCCAGCACCTCGATCAGCTCCTTCACGCCGACGTCGCGGAACACCACCACGCCCAGGAACAGCGCGTAGACGCACGCGATCGCGCCCGCCTCGGTCGGGGTGAAAATGCCCGACCAGATGCCGCCGACGATGATCAGCGGTGTCAGAAGCGGCGGTAGCGCCCGCCAGAACAGCCGCGCCAGCTCCATCAGCCGGGGCCGCGGGCTGCGCGGCAGATCGATCCAGAACGACACGATGAAGCAGGTCGTCATCAGGGTCAGGCCCAGGATGATCCCGGGGATCAAACCGGCGACGAACAACGCGGCGATCGACGTCTCCGACAGCCAGCCATAGACGACCATGGCGACCGAGGGCGGGATGATCGGGCTGATGATCGAGGCCGCACCGGTGATCCCGACGGCGAACCGCTTGGGATAGCCGCGCTCCTTCATCGCCTTGAGCTCGAGCTGGCCGATGCCGGCGACATCGGCCACGGCCGTCGCCGACATGCCGGCGAAGATCATGCTGGCCATCACGTTCACATGGCCGAGCCCGCCGCGGATGAAGCCGACCAGGGCATTGGCGAAGTCGAAGATCCGGGCGTTGACGGAGCCGACATTCATCAGGCTGGCGGCCAGGATGAAGAACGGGATCGCCAGGATCGGGAAGCTGTTCAGCCCCCGCATCATCTGCAGGGCGAACAGCTCCGGCCGCAGGGCACCCAGGCCGCCATCGATCACCACGACGGCAAGGCAGGTCAGGCCGATCGACACCGCGATCGGCACGCCGACCGCGAACAGCACGACCATCAGGCCTAGGAAGATGACGAGATAGTCCATTCATCCTCCAACCGATCGAGGGCCACCATCGCGGGGCCGCGCACGACCAGGCGCAGCAGGTGGAAGCTGCTGAACAGCAGCATCGCGCCCAGGCTGACCGCGATCGCCAGATAGAGATAGGTGAAGCTGATCCCCAGCGCGGTGGTCGAGTTGTTGGCGCTGACGCTCATCATCTCCACCCCGCCGACGAAGATCAGCGCGAACAGCAACATCGATCCCAGCTCGATCGCGATCGACAGGGCGTAACGGGCCTTCAGGCCGACCCGGCGCAGCAGGACGTCGATCGCGATGTGGCGACGCTTGGACCAGGTGGCCGCGGCCCCGAGCAGGATCATCCACATCAGCAGGGCCGTCGCCACCTCCTCGGACCAGGCGACCGACAGCTTGAGCACCTGCCGGCCGAACACCGAATAGGCGATCACCGCCACCAAGACGGCCATCAAGACGACGGCGACCGCTTCGAGGATCCGGGCGACCCCGGTTTCCAGCCGATCGAGCGCGTGCATGGGACGCATCGCTTCGGATCCCGCAACTCGGCCGACCGGCAGCCCTTCGGGGGGGAGGGGCTGCCGGTGCGGACCGCAGGCCTGGATCATCCCGTGCTCCGAGAGATTCCCTCGAAGCCCGGAAGAGATGATCGGTTCCAAAAAGGTGAGAGCACCTTACCGACACCGTTTCCGGCGCAGGTCGCTCCAGATCAACCCGCATTCAGAGGGACTCATCTGAATGCGGGCACGTCGATCGACTGCAAAGAGCTAGAGCATTCTGCGCCCGTCCGGACGGAGGGTGCTCTAGTTGCCGGTGGCGGCGATGGCGGCGTCGATGTCCGCCTGCACGCCATCGGCCATCTCCGCCAGGGCACGCTCGACGGCCGGGGCCGCGGCGTCCCGGAAGGGCGCCTGGTCGACGTCGACGAACGTCATCCCCCGTTCGATCAGTTGCTCACGATAATAGGCGTCCCGCTCCAGCTCGGTCCGGATGCCGTACTGCCGGGCTTCTGCGACCGCGTCGAGGATCATCGCGCGCTGGTCGTCGGTCAGCCCGTCCCACCAGGGGGCGGAGGCCACCCAGTGCCAGGGGAAGGACAGGTGGGCGGTGGTGATGATGTAGTCCTGCACCTCCCATAGCTGCCGGGTGTAGGGTGAGGCGAGGCTGTTCTCATGAGCCTCCACCTGGCCGGTGCGCATGGCGAGGTAGATGTCGGAAGCCGGGATGACCACGGCCTGGACGCCCAGCTCCTCCCACACGTCGACCCAGACCGGGATCTGCGGCAGGCGCATCGGCAGGCCGTCGAGATCGGCCGGCCCGTTGATCTCGCGGTTGGAGGTCATGTGCCGGAAGGCGCGCATCTGCGGGCCGAGATAGACGAGGTTGCCGCGCTCCCGGGCTTGGGCCTGCATCGCCCGGCCGGAGTCGGTTTCCATCAGATAGGTCTCGACCGCCTCGAAGTTCGGGAACACGAACGGCACCGAGACGGCGTTGTATTCCGGCGCGTACTGGCCCATGAACGCGCCGCCGGTCAGCGACATCTGGGTCAGGCCCAGGTTCAGCAGCTCCAGCACCTCGGATTCATCGCCGAGCTGGCTCGACAGGTAGACGTTGACCTCGAACGCTCCGTCCGAGCGTTCCGCCATGATCTCGGCGAAGCGCTGCAGGGCCGCTTCCTCCGACCCGCCGGGGTTCATGGTGTTGTGGATCTCGATGGTGCCCTGGGCCTGGGCGGCGCCGACGGTCAGGGCGGCGGCGGTCACGGCGATCGCAGCCGTCCCGCCGAGCGTGGCGATAAATCGGGTCATGGTGGTGTCGTCTCCTCCCTCAGGACATGATTTGGGGCCGGCGGTGTCGGGGCCGCCGGCCGGGTCGGCCGGTGGGGATGGGTCCCCGTTTCTCGCCCGCGGATCGGGGCCGACGGTCCGATCCGAAAGCGTCCCCGCCTGGAGCAGGATGACATGAGGGTAAGTCACCTCCATGTCTCGATCTCGCTCTCGAAGCCGAGAGGCGGAGCGGGGGGTCGGACGTCAGGCCCGATCGCACACGCGATCGCACCCAACGCCGTCCCGCTCTAGGCGGTGGACGATGCCGGTCCGCCGGCCTGCAGCGGACCAAGGATCTCCTCATTGTGTGCGCCCAGCTCGGGGGCCGGCATCCGGACCCGGCAGGGCGTCTCCTTCAGTTTGACCGGAAAGCCGAGCATCCGCACCGTGCCGTGACCGGGATGATCGACGTCGAGCACCATCTCCTGGGCTTCGGTCTGCGGGTCGGCCAGCACCTCGGCCAGGTTCTGGACCTTGCCGCTGGGCACCCCGGCGGCGTTCAGCCGGTCGATCCAGACGGCCTGCGGCTCGTGCCGCATCCGCTGGTTGATCAGCGCGTTGATCTCGTCCCGCCGGGCGAAGCGCTTGCCGTTGCTGTCGAAGCGCGGATCGTCCAACAGCGCTTCGAGGTCGAGCACGCGCAAGAACCGGCGGACGATGGTGTCGTTGCTGGCGGCGACCGCGACTTCCCCGTCGGCGGCCTTGAACAGGCCGTAGGGAGCGACCAGCGGATGGTCGTTGCCGGTGCGGGCCGGCAGCGCCCCGGTCATGAAGTACTCGGACGCGAAATAGGCCATGAACGACAGGATGCCGTTCGTGAGCGCACTTTCGACCTTCTGTCCCCGTCCGCCGTTGAGGTCCCGCGCCCGGAGCGCATTGACCACGCCGAAGGCGGCATAGAGGCCGGCGACCAGATCGGTCACCGGCTGGCCGCTGCGCAACGGGTCCTCACCTTCCTTGCCGTTGACCGACATGAAGCCGCTCATCGCCTGGGCGATGAAGTCGAAGGCCGGCCGGTCGACGTAAGGCCCGGTGGAGCCGTAGCCGTTGACGCTGCACGTCACCAGACCCGGGTTGAGGGCTGCCAGCCGCGTGTCGTCGAAGCCCATTCTGGCCAGCACGCCGGGGCGGTAGTTCTCCACCAGCACGTCGGCGGTCTTGATCAGCGCCGCCAGCATCGCCTTGCCCTCGTCGGTGTAGAGATCGAGGGTGACCGACTTCTTGTTCCGATTGAACATGGCGAAGTACCAGCCGAAGCCGTCCCGCAAGGTGCCCTGCCGGCGCACCGGGTCGCCCTTGCCCGGGGCCTCGATCTTGATGACCTCGGCCCCCATGTCACCCAGCAGCATGGTGCAGAACGGCCCGGCCAGCACCCGGGTGAGGTCGACCACCCGGATGCCGTCGAGCGGCGGTCGGAACGGGATGTCGCTCATCCGCAGGCCGTCGCGACGGCGTCGAGCGGGCTGGTCGCCAGCCGCGGGCCGGCCTTCATCACCTGGCCCGGCAGCGTCCGGCCGATCAGGGTCTCCACGTCGCGGGCGATCCCGATCAGCGCGTCGAGATCGATCCCGGTCTCCACCCCGCATGCGTCCAGCAGATAGACCAGATCCTCGGTGCAGATATTGCCGGTCGCCCCCGGGGCGAAGGGGCAGCCGCCCAGGCCGCCGACCGCGCTCTCGAACGTGGTGATGCCTTCGGTAAGGCCGGCATAGACGTTGACCAGGCCGACACCGCGGGTGTTGTGGAAGTGCAGGCTGATCTCGAGATCCGGGACGGCCGCCTTGAGCGCCCGGCAGCGATCGGTGACCAGCGGCGGGGTCGCCATGCCGGTGGTGTCCCCCAGGGTGACGCCGATCATGCCGAGCCGGGCGAAGGTGCCGGCGATCTCGACCACCGCCTCGGTCGCCACATCGGCTTCGAAGGGGCAGCCAAAGGCCGTGGCGATGGCGCCGTGCACCGGAATACCCGCCTCCCGGGCGATGGCGCAGACGGTCTCGAACCCGTCGAGGCTATCGGCCCGGCTGCGGTTGACGTTCTTCAGATTGTGGCTTTCCGAGGCGGAGACGAAGACGACCATCGCGTCGACCCGGGCGGCGGCGGCGGCCTCGGCGCCCCGGGCGTTCGGCACCAGGGCGGTCAATCGCGCACCGCGCGACCGGTCGGCCCCGGCCATCACCTCGGCGGCGTCGCGCAGTTGCGGCACCGCCCGGGGCGAGACGAACGACGTCACCTCAAGCTGCGGGACGCCGGCGCCGATCAGCCGGTTGACGATCGCGGTCTTGCGGGCGGTCGGGATCCACCCGGCCTCGGCCTGAAAGCCGTCCCGCGGGCCGACCTCGATCACCCGGACCCGGTCCGGGAACCCGGTGGGCCGATACCGGCCGATGGTTGCGGCTGCGCCGTCGTGCATGTCCCCCCCCCTTATCGTCGGCATCATCATATCGTTGTCGTGCCAACTACTTAGCTATACTGATCCGGCAGCGGGCTGAAAAGGCATCGCTGTTATGTGAGGACATGCCGGGTGCATCGGCAAGGGTACGGACCGGCCGCCGCCCCGGGCCCATGTCCGCGGAAGACAGGACCCGGACTGCGGCATTTTCGCCACAACGAACCGGTCGTGAACCCGGATGCCAGGACCTGACCGACCCGTCAAACAAGGCCGCGAGAGTCCCGGAATCATGCGGGCAATCGCTGCTCAAGCATTTGAATGTGTTGAGACAAATGGCCCCGATGGCGGCTGCCTGTCACAGAATCATCTCTGGACGCGCGAAACAGCTGTGCGATACTGGACCTTGCGCGACAGGGGGTAACCATGCCCTTGGACGCGCGGGGCCATGATGCCCCGCCTGGTGCCGGATGACCCGGCATCGAATGGTATGCCCCCGGCCGGTCAGGTTTGACCGCCGATGGGGCTTGGCGGCGCCGATGGTCGGCGCCCCAGCAGAAAAGGCAGTTAGGATACATCGATGAAGGGTCCGCGTTTTCAGGCGCCGATTGAACCGACGGCGGTGAATGTACGTGCGGTGGTGAAGTGGTTCAACGCTACCAAGGGGTTCGGGTTCGTTCAGGTGGATGGGGAACAGCAGGATGCGTTCCTCCACGCGTCGGTGGTCGAACCGACCGGACACAGCAGCTTGGGCGATGGCGCGGTCATTCATTGTGACATCGGTGCCGGTCAGCGCGGACTTCAGGTTCTGACCATCAACGAGGTCGAGAGCGTCGGTGAGCCGGCCGGTGCGCGCGGCGGCGGCGGCGGCGGTGGCGGCGGTGGCTTCGGCGACCGTGGCGGTTATGGAGATCGGGGCGGCTTCGGCGATCGCGGCGGCTTCGGCGGTGGCCGGGATCGCGGCTTCGGCGGCGGCGGCGGCGGCGGCGGTGGCGGTCGCGGCGGCTTCGGTGATCCACGCGACAACCAGCGTGGCGGCTTCGGCGATGGCGGCGGCTTCGGCGGCGGTCGCCGGCCCCCGCGGGAACCGCTGACGACGATCGACGGCCGGGTGAAGTTCTTCAACGCTCAGAAGGGCTTCGGGTTCATCCTGCCGGATGACGGCAGCCAGGACGTGTTCATCTCGGCGTCGGTGCTGCAGCGCGCCGGTGTCGCCGATCTGCAGCCCGACCAGAAGGTCCGCGTCGGTGTGCGCACCGGTCACAAGGGTCCGCAGGCCGAAACGGTCGAGACCACGGACTGAGACCGGTTCGCGCCGAGGTGACGTCACCTCACGCCGTCCGCGCGCCCCGCGAGGCCTGGCCTCGCACAAGCTCGGGTGCGCGGCCGCGCTGGATCGACCTGCGTTCGGATGGACTCATCTGAACGCAGGTCGAGGTGATCGACGTCAAAAGGTGAGGGCATCCTGCGTCCGAACGGACGCGGTATAAGCCGGCTCATGGGCGCCGGTGACGGCGTATCGGGCCGGTGCCGCCGGGCGCTCGATCAACGGGTGGTGCGCGACGGCGGTCGTCGCGCGGCAAGCCGGACCACCGGACGATCAGAAGGACGGGCGGCCGGCCTCCCGGATCCGACCGGTCTCATTCTCATACCGGCGGTCGCCCGGCACGGCGATACCCCTACAAGGGGTAGCCGATCCGCAGGCCCACATAGTCGTAACCGTCGTTCTGATCGGCAAGACCGGCATTCGACACGTGCGAGGCGAACACGCTGATCGCGTAGCTGTCGAAGTCCCAGCCGATATCGATGCCCTCGCGGAAAACGACCCGGCTGCCGAGATTCGGGGAGCCGTGAATGATGAAGAACCCGGCCGGGGTCGTTTCGTACTTCAGGCGCCCGTCGTGGATCGCGCCGCCGAACGAGATGTCGAAGAACAGGCCCATATCGAACCGGTGTCCCCAGGACAGCCCAGCATAGGCGAAATGGTAGCCGCTTTCCAGGCTGACCACGCCTCCCAGATGCGCCCGGGGCTGCAGGAGGAAGCGGGTGAAGCTGCCATCCGCGGGGATGACGGTCAGCGGGTCCGACAGCACTTCCAGCCCGATGGCGGCCGTACCCGTATCCGAATCCTTCAGATCGTTGGGCCGCCACGGATCCGCGATCAGGCCGGCGATCCGGACCTCGCTGACATAGGGCAGGGTGTCCTGCTGCGCCTCGGCCTCCCTCGGTATCAGCGCAGCCAGGCAGACCAGAACCGCGCCGAGGGCGCCAAGACGTTGCATAATCATGTCACACGCTCGCCATTGCCTTTTGTAGACCCTGGTCCAGCCTGTCCAAGAACTGCCGGGTCGTGAGCCACTTCTGGTCAGGTCCGATGAGAATGGCAAGGTCCTTGGTCATCTGGCCACTCTCGACCGTCTTGACGCAGACCCGTTCCAGGGTCTCGGCGAAGGTGCCGACATCCGGGGTATCGTCGAACCGGGCCCGGTACTGCAGCCCGCGGGTCCAGGCGAAGATCGACGCGATCGGGTTGGTCGAGGTCTCTTCCCCGCGCTGATGCTGGCGATAGTGCCGGGTGACCGTGCCGTGTGCCGCCTCGGCTTCCACGCAGTCGCCGTCCGGGGTCAGCAGCACCGAGGTCATCAGGCCGAGGGAGCCGAAGCCCTGGGCGACCGTGTCGGACTGGACGTCGCCGTCATAGTTCTTGCACGCCCAGACGAAGCCCCCTTCCCATTTGAGCGCCGACGCCACCATGTCGTCGATCAGCCGGTGTTCGTAGGTCAGGCCCGCCTGCTCGAACCGCTCGGCGAACTCGGCGTCGAACACCTCCTGGAAGAGATCCTTGAAGCGGCCGTCATAGGCCTTGAGGATCGTGTTCTTGGTGGAGAGATAGACCGGGTACTTCCGCAGCAGACCGTAGTTGAACGAGGCGCGGGCGAAGCCCCGGATCGACTCGTCCAGATTGTACATGCCCATGGCGACGCCGGCGTCCGGGAACCGGTAGATCTCGACGGTCTGCGGATCGCCGCCGGCGTCCGGGGTGAACGTCATGGTCAGCGTGCCGGCCCCGGGGATCTTGACGTCCGTGGCCCGGTACTGATCGCCGAACGCGTGCCGGCCGATCACGATCGGCTTCACCCAGCCCGGCACGTAGCGCGGGACGTTCGAGCAGATGATCGGCTCCCGGAACACGGTCCCGCCCAGGATGTTCCGGATGGTGCCGTTGGGAGACCGCCACATCTGCTTGAGGCCGAACTCCTCCACCCGGGCCTCGTCCGGCGTGATGGTCGCGCATTTGACGCCCACACCGTACCGCTTGATCGCGGTGGCGGCGTCGACGGTGATCCGATCGTCGGTCCGGTCCCGTTCTTCGATCCCGAGATCGTAGTATTTCAGGTCGATATCGAGATAGGGCAGAATGAGCTTGTCTTTGATGAACTGCCAGATGATGCGGGTCATCTCGTCCCCGTCGAGTTCGACGACGGGGTTCTTGACGGGAATCTTGGCCATGGGGGGTGTACGCTCCTGGGGACCGGAGACCGGAAACGACGGGCGGCCGCGCAAGGTGTCGAGACGCCTTGGTGAGCGGCCGGCCGGGTCGAAAGACGAGGCCGATTACCGCACCGCCTTCACGGCCGGCAACCCCGACCTCCGACCTAACCGACGCGCAGCCGACGCAACCTTCGCCGAGGATGGCCGGTGATCGCCCGGCTCACGCCCATTTGGAGATCGGCGTGAACAGGGGCGGCGGGGCCTGTCGCATCGCCTCCAGCGCGGCCTCGTAGCTGTCGGCGACGGTGAACAGGTCGCGGTGTTCGGGCCGGGCGAAGCCGGCGGCGATCTGGGCCTCGACCATCGCGATCAGCGGCCGCCAATAGCCTTGGACATCGAGCAGGACGACCGGCTTGCGGTGCAGGCCGAGCTGCTTCCAGGTCAGCACTTCCATCATCTCGTCCAGCGTGCCCAGCCCGCCGGGCAGCACCAGGAACCCGTCCGACCGCTCGAACATGCCCATCTTGCGGGTGTGCATGCCGTCGACGACATGCAGTTCGGTCAGCCCGGTATGGGCCGCCTCCAGCTCGTACAGATGCTCGGGGATGAAGCCGACCACCTGCCCGCCGGCCGCGAGCGCACCATCGGCGACCTCGCCCATCAACCCGACCCGGCCTCCGCCATAGACCAAGGTGATCCCGTCGGCCGCCAACCGCCTGCCGATCGCCCCGGCAGACCGACGGAACGCGGGCGCCACCCGCTGGGACGAGCCGCAATACACGCAGACCGATCCAATCGCCGTCATCGAGTGATCCCTCTTGATTTGCCGCCGTGATGGATACACGAGGGGCCCGGTCGGCACCACGCGCCCGCAAGCTCAACAGATCTGCGGCCGCAATCGCATCGATGCGTCCGCGACCGGACCGGAGCGACGGGTGCGGCATCGTGGCCGCCGCATCGCAACCACTTGCAAACGCTTGATTGCTGCGCTGCGATGCCAATTTGTTGCCATATTGTGTCAGACGGCCCTAATGTCGGGAGCGTGTATGGTGGGTGAGGTGAGCCGTTGAATCGTCTGTGGTGGGTGCTCGGCCTGATCGGCGTTGCGGCCGTGGCAGCCTTCGGGGTGGCGCGATTCCTCGGCGACACCACGGTCCCTTCCGACCCGCCGGCCGCCGTCGCCCCGCCGGCGCCAGCGCCGGCGGCTGAGGATCCGTCGGCACCGGCCGTCCGAGACATCCCGGTTCCGGCGCCGCAAGAGGACGATTCGACAACGGCACCGGCCGTGCGGCCTGAAACGGCCATCCAGCCGACCACGCCCGATGACGGCGCCGTCGCCCCGCCCACGATCGAATCGGTGGTTTCCCCGGAGACCGCACCCCGGCCCGAACCGACGCCGCCGACCGCCCTTGCGGCACCGCGGCTACCGGCCGCGCCGGAGCAACCAAGCGATGGCGAGGATCCGGATCAGGGCGCCCTCACCGGCACGGCAGACCCCGTCGTGCCGCCGGTCTTCCTGACCCCGGCCCCGGATCTGGCCCTGCCGACGGCCCCCGTGCCGGCACCGGCCGACTCCGCCGCCGCGGCCGAGACAGCGCCGCCGGCCCGGACGGCC
>JANQKE010000135.1 GCA_028281265.1 Alphaproteobacteria bacterium
CTGCGTCCTAACGGACGCAGATAAGATGCTCTAAATCTTTGAAATAGATCAACTTATCTGCGTTCAGATGAGTCCATCTGAACGCAGGTTGATCTAGATTCATCAGTGCAAATCTACGTGAGTTCACTCGATTTGAGAACGGGCGATTTGAAGCCCGCCCTGAATACCCAAACGACGCATGGTACGAACTACTAATCAATGCAGTTGTCCACAGATCATATCAATACAGAAATTCTGCAATATTCATTAGACTATTTGATGATCGTATTGAATTCGAGAGCCCGGACGGTTTCATGGGTCAAGTGACGCCTGACACAATATACACTATGCATAGGCCAAGAAATCGACACTTAGTGTTTGCTCTCAAAGAGTTTGGCGAAGTGAAGTGCATGAATGAAGGAACTAAGAGAGTACGGCAAGAAATGGAGGAGGTATCGCTCCCTGCCCTCGTTTCCGTACGAAAGATCAAGAGAACACTGGCGTCATCGCTACACTTTACAACGACATCGCAAACAGGCAAAACTCCCTTGATAGTGAAGCATACAAAATACTCGGAGAAGCTCTTAGCCTGTCATTAACGTCAGAAGAGCGAATAATTATCAACTACACAATTGAAAACGGCAGTATAAATGTGAGTGAATCTTTGCGAGTTATGAGGACAAATATCTGGCACACAGCTAAAAGGGCTCTATCTCGACTTGAGAAACGAGGCATACTGGAATTTATATCAAGCAAAGAACGTGATCCTAAAGCGCACTACGTGATTTCTTCGCAGAAGAAGTAGTAGCAAAGTCGAGTCCCCATCACTGATCCGTCACGAAACCATCGCGGAACGGCAACCACCGGCGTGTAGCGTCAACCCCCGTGGCTGGAGGGGTTTCCTTTCCGGCCCGTTTCTTGTGGGCAGCCGATCCGCGCGCCCAGCCCAAGCATCCAGACGTGACAGGGAGTGTCGCATGACGACCGTTTCGACCAAGGCCCGGCTGCTGGCCTCGGTGGCCGCCGTCGCCGTGGCCGGGTTCGCCGCCTCCGCCGGCGCCCAGAGCTATTTCGAGCGCGTGGCCACCTACCCGGTCTATCTGAACCTGCCCGAAGGCGTGGACCCGGCCACCGAGACCGTCGCCGAGATCGTCTCGGCCACCGAAGACGGCATGACCCTGATCTACACCGACGGCGCGCACGAAGCCCTCGGCCTGGTCGACATCACCGACCCGGCCAACCCGATGGGCATGGGCGCGGTCGAGCTGGGCGGGGAGCCGACCTCGGTCGCGGTCGCCCGGGGCATGGCCCTGGCCGGCGTGAACACCTCCGAGAGCTATGTGGAACCGTCGGGCCATCTGGCGGTGGTCGATATCGAAGCCGGCGCGGTGGTCGCGACCTGCGATCTGGGCGGCCAGCCGGACAGTGTGGCCGTCAGCCCCGACCGGACCTTCGTCGCCGTCGCCATCGAGAACGAGCGGGACGAGGACCTGAACGACGGGATGATCCCGCAACTGCCGGCCGGGGCGCTCGCGGTGTTCGCACTGGACGACAGCGGCATGCCAACCGATTGTGACGCCGTCACCCTGGTCGACCTGACCGGCCTGGCCGAGGTCGCGCCGAGCGATCCGGAGCCGGAATACGTCGCCATCAACGGCCTCAACCACGCCGTCGTGACCATGCAGGAGAACAACCACCTCGCCGTGGTCGATCTCGCCACCGGCACCGTGGCCGCGCATTTCTCCGGCGGGACCGTCGACCTCGACGCCATCGACACCGAGGATGACGGCATCGTCCAGGGCAACAGTTCGCTCACCGCCGTGCCGCGGGAAGCCGATGCCGTCACCTGGCTGGGCGACACCCGCTTCGCCACCGCCGACGAGGGCGACTACGAAGGCGGCAGCCGGACCTTCACCATCTACCACACCGACGGCTCGGTCGAGTTCGACACCGACAACGCGTTCGAGCATCTGGGCATGAGCCTCGGCCACTACCCCGACGGCCGGGCCGACAACAAGGGCATGGAGCCCGAAGGCATCACCGCCGGCACCTATGGCGACGACGACCTGATCTTCGTGAACTCCGAGCGGGGCAACATCGTCGCGGTCTATGTCGATCACGGGCCGGAGATGGCACCGACCCTGCACCAGGTGCTGCCGACGGCCGTCGCACCGGAAGGCCTGCTGACTATCGCCGACCGCGACCTGTTCGTGGTCGCGACCGAGGAGGACGCCGCGGACGACAAGATCCGGTCGACGCTGACCCTGTACGCCCGCACCGCCGACGCCTCCCCCTACCCGCACATCGTCAGCCACACCGACGCGGCGACCGGCGCCCCGATCGGTTGGGGCGCCCTGTCGGGCATGGTCGGCGCCGCCGAGGATGCCGGCACGGTCTACGCGGTCAGCGACAGCTTCTACGCCGAAAGCCGGATCTACACCGTCGACGCCGGCGTCACCCCGGCGGAGATCACGTCCTACGTCACCCTGATGGTCGACGGTGAGGCCGCCGGCTTCGACCTCGAAGGCATCGCCCTGGCCGCCGATGGCGGTTTCTGGGTGGTGTCCGAGGGCCGGCTCGACCGGGATCGGCACAATCTGTTGATGGCCGTGGACGGGGACGGCACGGTCACCGAGACGGTCATGCTGCCGGAAGCCTTCGAGGCGACCTCGGTCCGTTTCGGCTTCGAAGGCGTCACCACCATGACCGGTGCCGACGGCGTCGAACATGTGGTCGTCGCGATCCAGCGGGAATGGGGCGACGACCCCGAGAACCACGTGCGGCTGGGCTTCTACGACACCGCCACCGGGGACTGGACCTTCGCCCACACCCCGATCGCCGCCCCCAGCAGCCCTAACGGCGGCTGGGTCGGCCTGTCGGAGATCACCCATCTGGGCGAGGGCCGGTTCCTGCTGATCGAGCGGGACAACCAGACCGGCCTGCAAAGCACCCACAAGGTGCTGACGGTGGTCAGCCTGGGCGACGCCACACCGGTCCCGTTCGGTGAGACCCCGCCGGTGCTCGAGCGGGAGGTGGTGGTCGATCTCCTGCCGCTGCTCAACGCCACCAATGGCTGGATCGGCGACAAGCCCGAAGGCGTGGCGGTGACCGCCGACGGCACGGTCTGGCTGGTGACCGACAATGACGGCGTCGACGACGCGTCCGGCGAGACGCTGTTCCTGGCCGTCGGCACGCTCGACGAGTTGATGTAAGAGCCCCCAAAGCCCGGGCCCGGCCAACCGGCCGGGCCTTCGGTTTGACGGACGGCGGTCCGCGCTTGGCGCGGGACCGCCGTTCGTCGTGTCAGGGCCTCCCCGGCGGTCAGGCCTCCGACGCTACGGTGAGCATGATCTTGCCGATATGCGCGGAGCTCTCCATCAGCCGGTGGGCGTCGGCGGCCTGGGCCAGCGGGAAGGTGGTGTGGATCACAGGCCCGACCGTCCCGGCTTCCAGGAGCGGCCAAACCCTATCCTTGAGGCCTTGGGCGATCCGGGCCTTGTTGGCGATCGGTTGAGGCCGCAGCGTCGACCCGGTCATGGTCAGCCGCTTGACCATCAGCGGCCGCAGGTCGAGCGTGACCTCCGCGCCGGACAGAAACGCAATCGAGATGTGACGCCCCTCGACCGCCAGACAGGCGAGGTTGCGGGGCACGTAGCTCCCCCCCACCATGTCGAGCACGATGTCCACGCCCCGGCCCTGGGTGACTTCCTTGGTCACGGCGACGAAGTCCTCCGACCGGTGGTTGATCGCCCGGTCGGCCCCCAGCCGCTCGCACGCCGCGCATTTCTCCGGCGAACCGGCGGTGGTGAGGACGATGGCACCGAACGCCTCGGCCAACTGGATGGCCGTGGTGCCGATGCCGCTGGACCCGCCATGGATCAGCACCGTCTCGCCCGCGGTCAGCCGGCCGCGCTCGAACAGGTTGGTCCAGACGGTGAAATAGGTCTCCGGCAGGGCCGCGGCCTGGATCATGCCGAGGCCCGCGGGGATCGGCAGCACCTGAGCGGCCGGCGCGACGCAATACTCCGCATATCCACCGCCGGGCGTCAGCGCGCAGACGCTGTCGCCGACCGCCCAGCCGGTCACCCCCGCTCCCACCGCCGCGACCGTGCCGGCCACCTCCAACCCCGGCAGCGGGCTCGCCCCCTTGGGCGGCGGGTAGGCGCCGGACCGCTGCAGCACGTCGGGCCGGTTGACCCCGGCTGCGACGACGCAGATCAGGATCTCCCCTCGGCCGGGCGCCGGCACCGGCAGGGTCGTCGGCATCAGGACATCGGGCCCGCCGGGGGCGGTAATCTCTACGGCGCGCATGGTGGCGGGAGTTACGCTCATTCCAGGCCTGCTTACGTATGCGGAGCGGGGGTGTGACGTAAGAATCTGGCTTTCGATGTAGACGTCGAAGCATTTTGCTGCAATGAACACCGCCGCTGTCGACGGGCCGAGCGAAGGGACCCTGCCATGGCGATCGATCCGGACGGGCCGGAGCCCGCCAAGCCGCCGACCAAGCCGGCGGACCTGACGCTGCTCGGGGTCGCGGAGCTGGAAGCGTATGTCACCGAACTCAAGGCCGAGATCGCCCGGGCGGAAGCGGTAATCGCCGCCAAACAGTCCCATCGGACCGCTGCCGACGCGCTGTTCAAACCCTCCTCCGCCTGATCGCGCCGTTGGGCGGCGACGGCCGGTTCCGTCGTTGCGAACCGGCCACGACCCATCGAAGGTGCAGCATGCTACAAGGAAAGGTTGCAGTCGTCACCGGATCCACTAGCGGTATTGGTCTCGGGATCGCCAAGGCCCTGGCCTATCAGAGCTGCGACATCATGCTGAACGGCTTCGGCAAACCGCTGGAGATCGAGGCGATCCGCTCGGGTCTGGAGGCCGAATTCGGCGGCCAGGTGGGCTATTGCGACGCCGATCTCTCCAAGCCCGAGGAAGTCAGGCGGCTGATCGGCGAAACCGAAGCCCAGCTCGGCAGGGTCGATATCCTGGTCAACAATGCCGGCATCCAGCACACCGAGGCGATCGAGGATTTTCCCGACGATCGGTGGGAAGCGATCGTCGCGATCAACCTGTCGGCCGTCTTCTACGCCACCAAGGCCGCCCTGCCGGGGATGAAGAGGCGCGACTGGGGCCGGATCATCAACATCGCCTCGGCCCACGGGCTGGTCGCCTCGCCGTTCAAGGCGGCCTACGTGGCGGCCAAGCATGGCGTCGTCGGCCTGACCAAGGTGACCGCCCTGGAAACCGCGGAGCTGCCGGTCACCTGCAACGCGATCTGCCCGGGCTGGGTGCGCACCCCGCTGGTCGAAAAGCAGATCGAGGCCTTGGCCGCGGACAAGGGGCTGTCGATCGAAGACGCGGCCCGGGAACTGCTGGGCGCCAAGCAGCCGTCCAAGGGATTCGTGTCGCCGGAACAGCTCGGTCAGTTGGTCGTGCATCTCTGCCTGCCCGCCAGCGAGCAGATCACCGGCTCGGCGCTGTCGATGGACGGCGGCTGGACGGCCCAATAGTCCGAGCCGGCAACCGGCGCGCGGCACGGGGCGGGAGCCGACGCGGCGATCGGGGCTGCGGCCGGTCGCCGCGCCCCGCGGCCGGCGGATCCGCCGATACGGCCGAGGAGGCCGCGGACCGGTGCCGTCATCGCTTCACACGCCGGGTCATGCCGGACCGCGTCTGCGGTCCTGGCCGACGCCCGGAGGCCCCCCGCTTGTGCTACCATCGGCCCCGACCGAGCCAGAGGATCCGGCGGTACCGGCCGGCGACCCCTCCGCCGACGGCCGCTTGTGACGTTCGGATGAAACCGTGACCCGAGGTCAGGTGACGATGGCAAAGCTCGTCCTGCTGGTGTGGCTTATGCTGGCCTCGTCCCCCGGCCAGGCGATCGAACGCGGCTTCGAGGCCGAGGCCTGCTGGTTCGACGCCGAAGCCATACCCTTCAGCATCGGCCGCGAGCGATGCGGTTATCTGACCATTCCGGAACGACACGGCGATGCCGGATCGACGATGCTGCGGCTGCCGGTCGTGGTGTTCGAGCCGGATCGGCGGGACACCGACCAGGCGCCCATCCTGTACCTGCTGGGGGGTCCCGGAGAGCCGGGCTACATCGCGACGGCCGAGGATATCGGGCGGTGGTGGGACGAGATCGACAGCAAGCCATGGCTGCGCCGCCGGTCGGTCGTCGTCCACGATCAACGCGGCACCGGCCCCACGCCTCCGCTCCTGGCCTGCCCGGAACTGGATGATCCGCTGATCTGGGTGCCCCACGGGCCGCGCTTCGGGACCATGAGCCAACCTGCCCGCGATATCGCGCTGGCAGCCAGCACATGCGTCGAGCGGCTCGAGGGAGAGGGTTGGGATCTCGGCGCCTACACCAGCCGCACCTCCGCCCGCGATCTCGCCGTACTGCGCGAGGCTTTGAGCATCGACAGCTGGTCGGTCTACGGCGTGTCCTACGGCAGCCGGCTCGCCCTGACGCTGTACCAGATCGATCCCGACGGGGTGGCCGCGCTGGTGCTGGACAGCGTCTTTCCGCCCCATGTCCACCCCGAACGCGACGAGGCGGCCGCCCTCAAGACCGTGCTGGCGCGTATCGCGGCGGAATGCGCCGCCCAGCCCGATTGCCGGGCGATGTCGCCGGATCTCACCGGCGCGCTGTCCCGCCTCGTGGCGGATCTGGAGGCGCAGCCGATGCAGCTTCCGGTGCGTGGGCTGGGGCATTCGATGGTCGTGCTGGTGGACGGGGGCGAGGTCCTGCGGGCCTTGTCCGACGATCTCTACGACCCGGAACTGGTGGCGGACATCCCGTCCGTGGTGGCGGATCTGGCCGGACCCTCGCGGCGCGGCGCCCTGATCGACTACGTCGCCACCCCGCTGATCGACCATGCCGGCGGCGGCGATGCCAGCGGTCTCTACTACGCCGTCCATTGCGGGGAGGAGATCGCGTTCCAGCCTCGCGCCATGATCGAGGCCGTCGCGGCCGAAACCGGGGTCCTCGCCACCGGAGCGGTGGAGGACGACGCGCTGACACGGATCGTCTGCGCACATTGGCCGAGCGATGCGGCCGATCCCGCGGATCAGGAGCCGGTTACGGGACCCGTGGCCGCTCTCGTCCTTGCAGGCGTCTACGATCCGATCACACCGGCCGGTTGGGCCGATGCCGCGGCGCAGTATCTCCCCAACGCGCAAGTGTTCGTGTTCGATCGCGGCAGCCACGGGCTGTCCGGCAGTGCCGGCTGCGTCGACCGGATGATCGCCGCCTTCCTGGACGACCCGACCCGGCCGGTCCCGAATAGCTGTCCCGGCGGCGCGCCGCGCTATCGGGTCCGATGAGCCGGCAGATAGGATGCTCTCCCTCTTTGAAGTCGATCACCTTACCTGCGTTCAGATGAGGCCATCTGAACGCAAGGTTGATCTAGGGCCGTTGCTCCGGACCGGCCGGGACGGCTAGCTTGCCGCCGGGCCGGACGGGCACGCCCAGGCACGTCCGTCGTCCTTGCCGTTCCGCTTGTTCCGAGCCGCTCCCATGACCACCCGGATTGACGCCACCTTCGCCCGCCTCGCCCGGGAAAACCGCGCCGGTCTCGTGACCTTCGTCACGGCCGGTGATCCCGATCCCCAGACCGGCCTGGACCTCCTTCGCCGGCTGCCGGCAGCCGGGGCGGATCTGATCGAAATCGGGATGCCGTTCACCGACCCGATGGCCGACGGCCCCGCGATCCAGGCATCCAGCCTGCGGGCGCTCAAGGCCGGCATGACTCTGGCCAGGACGCTGGAGCAGGTTCGCACCTTCCGCGCCGAGGACGACCGCACGCCGGTCATCCTGATGGGCTACTACAACCCGGTCCACAGCTACGGGGTCGACCGCTTCCTGGCCGAGGCCAAGGCCGCCGGCGTGGACGGGTTGATCATCGTCGACCTGCCGCCGGAGGAAGACGCCGAGCTGTGCCTGCCGGCGGTTGCCGCCGGCCTGAACTTCATCCGGCTGGCGACGCCGACCACCGATGCGGCGCGGTTGCCGGCGGTCCTGCGCAACATCTCCGGCTTCGTCTACTACGTCGCCATCACCGGCATCACCGGCACCCGCAGCGCGGCGGAGGCCGAGGTCGCGGCGGCGGTCGAGCATCTCAAGGCGGCGACGGACCTGCCGGTCGCTGTCGGCTTCGGCATCAGAACGCCGGACAACGCCCGGGCGATCGCCCGCGTGGCCGACGCCGCGGTGGTCGGCTCGGCCATCGTGTCCACCATCCGGGACAGTCTCGACGCCGACGGCCGCGCCACCCCGGCAACCCTTGACCGACCCGTCGCTTTGGTCGGCGCCCTGGCCGAAGCGGTCCGTACCGCCCGGACATAGAGCGGGATGGCGTTAGGGGCGATCGCTCTGCGATCGCACGTGACGTCTGAATCCCGCTCCGATACTTGCTCTCACCGTTCAGTCTCGGCCTCCGCCGGCGCGGATGTTTTCGACAGGGTCTGCAACCGCCAAGCGCCTCACAGGGGCGCGCAGAACGCATGGCAAATGATTGTTCCATAAGCACATAGTGGATCTTGGCCTCATCAGCCGGTCCTTAAAGGTGCATCGTGTGTGGCGTAATCATGCGACCTTCAAGCGCAGTTGCGGGCGGGGGCGAACCGTCGGAGGCTCGAAGCCTCTGGGCAAGAGCTCGGGCCATCGTCGAAACCGATATCCTTCAGGACCGGGATCAAGCCGTCCATGGGGCTTGAAGCGCCTCAAGCACCGTCAATGAACGCGTATCGCCGGTCGCCACGGGGCCGGGGCGTTCTGTACCGTGGCCGGCTCCTGGCGATCGTGCTGGCCTTTCTGGCCGGCATATTGCCGCCCGGCATAATGCCGGTCTGGTCCGATGGCGGCTTCGCCGTCATCATCTGCTCAGGCGGCGAAGTCAGAACCATCATCATCGGGCCGGATGGCGCGCCGGTCGAGCCCGAACACGCGCACAAAGACCGATGTCCTTGGGCCGCCCATGCCCAGCCCGCCTTTCTGGCGCCCGATCCGAACCCGCTGACAGCACCGCTGCTGCGCTCGGCGGCCTATATGCTGCCACGCTCCGGGAGCGTCGACGGGCGGGAACGCCCGGTCAAACCACCGGCGAGGGCACCACCGCATCCGCTCTGATCCTTTCCGAACGACACAACAGATCAGAGTGGACACCATGCAATCCTCAACTTCGGTTCGCCTCGACCACGGGGCGAAGGGTGGCGGCTCGCGCCGCAGCTTCTATGCCACCGCGTGGCGCTGGCACTTCTATGCAGGCCTTTATGTAGTCCCGTTCTTCGTCATGCTCGCCGTGACCGGCCTCATCATGCTTTATGCCTCCGTCTTTGTCGGACGTGATGGCGAGAAGATCGCGGTCATACCCCAAGGGGCCGAACTGGCGGTCTCCGCGCAGGCCGAAGCCGCTCGGCAAGCCGTGCCCGACGGCACGCTCATCCGCTACATCGCGCCGCGATCGGACGATCTGGCGGCCATGTTTCGCCTGGATGTCGAAGGCCAGGCACTGATGGTCGCGATCGATCCCTATACCGGCGAGGTCTTGTCCGTCGCACCGCGCCGCGATGCGCTCTACGATCTCGCGGCCGACATTCACGGCGAACTGCTCATCGGCACCACGGGCGATGTCTTGATCGAGATCGCCGCCTCGCTGGGCATGATCCTGATCGCGACCGGGCTTTACCTGTGGTGGCCGCGTAGCGGCGGACCGGCTAGCGCCTTCCTGCCCCGCATGGCGGCGCGCGGACGCAGTTGGTGGAAGACGATGCACGCGACCATCGGAGCGTGGTGTGCCGTGCTGCTCGTGGTGTTCCTGCTTTCGGGACTGGCCTGGGCGGGTGTCTGGGGCGGCCAGTTCGTGCAGGCATGGAGCACGTTCCCGGCCGAGAAGTGGGACGCGCCCTTGTCCGACAGGTCGCATGCGGCGATGAATGCAGGCGATGATCTGGAAGTGCCTTGGGCGCTCGAACAGACGCCGATGCCCGCATCCGGCTCTTCGGCAGGCATTGCCGGAATTGCCGCCGATGGGTCCATCGGCATCGATCAGGTCGTCGCGTTCGCCCGCCAGATCGGCTTTGACCAGCGCTTTCAACTGGATGTCCCGCGCGACGAGACGGCGGTCTGGACCATCACACGGGATTCGATGAGCAATGACAGCGCTGATCCGACCACCGACCGGACGGTCCACATCGATCAGTACACGGGCCGTATTCTCGCCGATGTGGCCTTCGCCGACTACTCGGTGCCCGGCAAAGCGATGGCGGTCGGCATCGCCTTTCACGAGGGTGATCTCGGCTGGTGGAATGTCGCGCTCAATACGGTGTTCTGCCTGTCGGTCATCTTCCTGTCGGTCAGCGGCGTCGTCATGTGGTGGCTCCGGCGCCCCAGAAGCGCCTGGCGCCTTGTCGCACCGCCCATGCCCGCGAACCAGCCGCTGTGGCGCGGCGCGATGATCATCGGTCTGGTGTTGGCGGTCGCCTTTCCACTAGCGGGAGCGGCGCTTCTCGGAGCCTTCGTGATCGACCGCGCCCTCATCGCCTTCGCACCGGCGGCCAAGGCCCGCCTGTCCTGATCAAGCCTGATCTAGAGCATCCTGCGTCCTAACGGACGCAGGATGCTCTAAATCTTTGAAATAGATCAACTTATCTGCGTTCAGATGAGTCCATCTGAACGCAGGTTG
>JANQKE010000136.1 GCA_028281265.1 Alphaproteobacteria bacterium
TGCCTCGAGCATCACGGAAACCACCAATGACGGCACCATCACCACAAACACCCACCAGACCCGCACGAGCCCAACTCACCGTGATCAATCCAGGCTAGCCAACTGATCAGTATGCCACCTTGCGTGTCGTACGCGTCCGCCACGGTGGACCCTGCGAAGAGTGACCGGGCTGCGGCGTCGTTGGTGAAGACCTGCACACCGCCCCCGGCCCCATCGGCGTACATTCGGGGCAATGCTGACAGGATTGACTGCTCCCCGCGGTCCTCGCCCGGTGCAAAGCCAGATGTATTGTAGAATTTGAGATTACCAAAGAGTTTCTGGTTGTCTATTCATGCCTGTACTGCGGCATCTTTCGGGTAGGTTTAAATATCTCGTGTGAGTTCATTTACTACAGTTGAAGTGAGAGCAATCAACCGTCCCTCACCGGCGATTGCGTTTAGTGCATCTGGAAAGCCATTCCGACTGGCATGATACAGTGCGTTGACGAAGTTCGCATCAAGGGCGGCGACCCTGGTTTCCATCTGACCATCCTCCCGCCTGTCTCGGAGTGCATTTATCTGAACTCAACCACCAAATCGCCTTGTTCAATGAGTGATCGTAATTTCTTTCTGTTCAGAGCGACATGCCATTCAATAGTATTGAAGCAATGTGCTCCGAAGTATGTAAATGAGGGCCATATCCTATCAGGTGTATGTCGCTTAATAATGAACCAACTTGTGGCACCCTCATCCGGTCTAGGGGTATCAAATCTCACTGATTCTATGCGACGAGCGACCAAGTGAGAAAGTTCCTCTGCGTCCGATGGGTTCGATTCTATCGAATGAATGACATCTTTAAGTTCCGATGTCTTCACTTTGAATTCGTCGGAGTCTACTCGTTCAGGTCCGGAAAAAAGGGACTCTTTATCTTCCGGAATAGCTCTCACTTTGATATGCAGTGTCTTTTTCATTGTAGGTTAGCATTCTCGTACATGGCACTGGTCGTGACGACTGTCAGTCCGGTGTCAGCAGGCATCGACAGATGAGTGATGCAGGCCATCTGCCAACGATCCGTTTGTTAGGCGCACGCATTGGGCGGCGTCAAGCAAGAGAACTTCGACCGTCGATATCTGCTGTTCGAGCAATGCATGCCGACCGGTGCAGGACATAGTCTTGGGGATGTCGGTAGGATCACCATGAACGGCCGGATGACTCTGGTTTCCATCTCACTATCCTCCAGACTGTTTCAGGGTCTACTCATTTAAACTCAATCACCAACTCGCCTCGCTCAATGAGCGATTTTACATATTCGCTTTCTAAGGCGACATACCACTCGATAGTGTTTAAAGAATCGGGCACAAAGTATGTAAATGAAGGCCAGATCACGTCTGGAGTATGTCGCTTGATGACGAACCATCTCGTCCCATCTTCTTCTGGACGAGGTTTCTGAAATAGAATAGAATCTATTCTTAAAGAGACCAAGTATGAAAGTGTTCTTGAATCTTCGTAATTATTTAATATAGATTGAATTGTATTTCGGATATCCGAGTTTCGAATTCTAAACTCCTCTGAATCAACAGTTTCAGGTCCAGCAAAAAGTGACTCTTCATCTTCTGGAATGGCTTTCAACTTGATGTGCAGTGTTTTCATTGTGGGCTCGCATTCTCGTGCATGGCACAGATCATGACGACCATAAGTCTGAGTATCGGCAGGCATCGACAGGATGAGTGGGGGCAGGTCATTTGCCAACAATCCGCTTGTTAGGCGTACCCGTTAGATGGTGTCAAGCGAGAGCACTTCGACCGTCGATGCCTGCCGTTCGAGCAATGCATGCCGACCGGTGCAGGACATAGAAGCCATCCGAGAAGTATTGAGTGGCCGGAAGCGATGTGATTCCAGAGGGTAGCGACACCTGCTCTGGAGCTTCTCATGTGGACCCCGGCCACCCGGCGGCAGCATAGCCGCAAATCTCTGCGATACGAAACCGATACGACGGACGATGAATGGGCGATCCTTTCCCCGCTGATGCCACCTCCGTCACAGCGCGGTCGCCCGTTGAAATGGGAGATGCGGGAGATCATGGACGCAATCTTCTACGTGCTTCGCGGCGGTATTCCGTGGAGCCTGCTGCCCCGCGAATTCCCGCCGAAAAGCACAGTGTTCCACTGGTTCTGCGTGTTCCGCGACACCTGCCTTTTCGAGAGGATCAATCATGCCCTGGTCATGGCCGACCGGGAACGGGACGGGCGAGACGCAAGCCCATCGGCTGCCATCATCGATAGCCAGAGCGTCAAGACGGTCGAGGCCGGAGGGCCCAGAGGCTACGACGCGGCCAAGAAAATCAAAGGCCGCAAGCGACATGCCCTCGTCGATACGGACGGGCGTGCCCTGATGCTCGAACCCCATCGTGCCGACATACAGGACCGTGACGCCGGCGGGCCGGTGCTCAAGGCGTCGCGCGCGCTGTTCCCATTCGTCACAAAACTGTTCGCCGACAGCGCCTATCATCACGACCGCGTCAAGGATGCCACCAGCATCACCGTCGAAATCGTCACCAAAATCACAGATCAGACCGGCTTCGTCGTGCTTCCAAGACGCTGGGTCGTCGAGCGCTTCTTCGCCTGGATCAATCGCAATAGACGATTGGCCAAGGATGTCGAAGCCACCCTCAAATCAGCACGAGCCTTCCTCTACGCCGCCGACATCATGCTGCTCATCAGACGCCTCGCAAAAACAACATGAATTCTCGGATGGACTCTGAGTCAAAGAGGGTTATCTGAACCCCATCAAACTCAATGCGTGTCAGATTTGTCATGTTTACTTCTCCTAAGTTGTGAGAATCAAGTAAGTGAAGCCAGTCACGGAGATTACAGTCTTGATTAATGCTCTATGTACCCCGGCGATCGATGGAAGAACAAGATAGGCTGCTGCATGTGCGAGAAACAAGAGTATTCCTGCTATATATGTTGTTTTCATACAGTCGATGAAATTCAAGCTGCCACAAAAATTCTTTAGGCCAATTGACCAGAAAACAAAAAGCAAAAACAACAGAAAAGATACAAGATCAATCAAAGCACATATTAGCATGCTTTTTGATGGAATCTGCATGATTCTCTGCGCTTCATTCGAAACATCGAGTATCTATGTTCAGAGTCCGCCAAAGATTCAGCATTCTCATTTCCATGATGATCGGGGACACTGACAACTCTGCCAGCAACCGAACTGCCTAGCAAGCCACACGTCACACAATCGATCGGAAAATACTAATCTGTGCCCAGGAATGCAAGTGATACGAATTGGCAGCTCTAGGTAAGTTTAATGGTCCAATAAGTGCCTTGTCTTCCGATTGCGGCTATGACGTCGAGGTCGAGGCGGTTTCAACGCTGCTTACCGCCGCTCCCACGGTGGCCGGGTCGGCGGGTTCGGGAGGCCGCTTCGGCCATCCGTCGCTCGCCCCCTCACCACAGGTTCTTGCCCGTTTCCGGGTCGAAGAGGTGGAGTTGGCCCTGGTCGATGGTCAGGGGCAGGGTGTCGCCGGCGGTCAGCGTCAGCACCCCGGGCAGCCGCGCCAGGACCACGTCGCCGGCGTGATCGATCTGGCCGTAGACCACCGTGTCGGCCCCCAACTGCTCGATCAGATCGACATGCAGATCGACCCGCCGGTCCGCGTTCCCGGTGTCGGCCAGGCTGAAATGTTCGGGCCGGATGCCGATCGTCACCGGGCGGCCGGCCTGGCCGCGCGCCTTGTCCGTGACCACCGTCTGATGGCCGATCCGCACCGACGTTGCGTCGTCGGAGACCCGGCCGGGCAGGAAGTTCATCGCCGGGCTGCCGATGAAGCCGGCCACGAACAGGCTGGCCGGGTGGCTGTAGATGTCGAGCGGGGCGCCGATCTGCTCGGCCATCCCGGCGTTCATCACCATCAGCCGGTCGCCCAGGGTCATCGCCTCGACCTGGTCGTGGGTGACGTAGAGGCTGGTGATCCCCAGCCGCCGCTGCAGCCGCTTGATCTCGACCCGCATCTGGGTGCGCAGCTTGGCGTCGAGGTTCGACAGCGGCTCGTCGAACAGGAACACCCGCGGCTCCCGCACGATGGCGCGGCCCATCGCGACCCGCTGGCGCTGGCCGCCGGAAAGCTGGCGGGGCTTGCGCTCCAGCAGGTGGTCGAGCTGTAGGAGTTCGGCCGCCTGCTGGACCCGGGCGTCGATCTCCGCCTTCGGCAGGCCGGCGATCTTCAGCCCGTAGGCCATGTTCCCGTACACCGACATGTGCGGGTAGAGCGCGTAGTTCTGGAACACCATGGCGATGTTCCGGTCCTTGGGCTCGCGCTCGTTGACCACGTCGCCGGCGATTCGGACCGCCCCGCCGGTGATCCGCTCGAGCCCCGCCACCATCCGTAGCAGGGTCGATTTTCCGCAGCCGCTGGGGCCGAGCATGACCAGCAGCTCGCCGTCCTCGATGGTGCAGTCGATGCCCTTGATGGTGTCCTCGCCGGCGCCGGGATAGCGCTTGGTGACGGCGTCGATGTCGACGGAGGCCATGGGGCGGGCTCCTGAAGGGGGCGGGGTCGGGAAGGAAGGGCAGGGGCCGGCCGGGGACCGGGAGCTACTTCTCGGTCTCGATCAGGCCCTTGACGAACCAGCGCTGCATCAGCAGCACCACGAAGACCGGCGGGATCATCGCCATGATGGTGGTCGCCATCACCACCGGCCAGTTCACCTGCCCGTCGCCGACCGCCAGCATCCGGTTGATGCCGATGACCACGGTCTCCAGATCGTCGGTGATCAGCAGTGGCCACAGATACTGGTTCCAGCCATAGATGAAGAGGATCACGAACAACGCCGCGACATTGGTCATCGACAGCGGCAGCAGCATGTCGCGGAAGAACTTGAGCGGCCCCGCCCCGTCGATCCGGGCGGCCTCGGCCAGTTCGTCCGGCACGGTCATGAAGAACTGCCGGAACAGGAAGGTCGCGGTCGCGCTGGCGACCAGCGGGATGGTGAGCCCGGCATAGCTGTCGAGCATGCCCAGCCGCGCCACCACCTCATAGGTCGGCAGGATCCGCACCTCCACCGGCAGCATCAGGGTGATGAAGATCAGCCAGAAGAAGCCCATCCGGAACGGAAACCGGAAATAGACGATCGCGAACGCGGACAGCAGCGAGATCGCGATCTTCAGCACCGTGATCACCAGCGCCATCACCAGGCTGTTGAGCATCATGTACCAGACCGGGGTGGCGCCGGAGATATCCGAGCCCTGGGTCCAGGCGGTGCTGTAGTTCCTCCAGAAATGGGGTCCGGGCAGCAGGCCCATATTGGCGGTCTGGATGGTGCGCAGATCGTGGGTCGAGGCGATCAGCGCCACATAGATCGGAAAGAACACCAGGACCACGCCGGCGATCAGCACCGCATGGCTCAACCAGGTGTAGAGCGGGCGGTTCTCCACCATCTCAGTAGTGCACCTTCTTTTCGATGTAGCGGAACTGCACCACCGTCAGGGTGATCACGATCGCCATCAGGATCACCGACTGGGCCGCGCTGGAGCCCAGGTTCAAGGCGATGAAACCGTCGGAAAACACCTTGAAGACCAGGATGTTGGTCGCACCCGGAGAGCCCGGCCCGCCATCGGTGATCGAATGGATGATCCCGAACGTGTCGAAGAAGGCGTAGACGACGTTGATCACCAGCAGGAAGAACGTGGTCGGCGACAGCAGCGGGAAGACGATCGTCCAGAACCGCTTGCCCGGCCCGGCCCCGTCGATCGCCGCGGCCTCGATCAGGCTCTTGGGGATCGATTGCAGGCCGGCGAGGAAGAACAGGAAGTTGTAGGAGATCTGCTTCCACGCCGCGGCCACGATCACCAGCAGCATCGCGTCGTCGCCGTCGGTGCGGATGTTCCAGTCGATGCCGATCTGCCCCAAGGCGAAGCTGACGATGCCGACGGTCGGCGCGAACATGAACAGCCACAGCACCCCGGCCACCGCCGGGGCGACGGCGTAGGGCCAGATCAGCAGGGTCTTATAGGCCGTCGCCCCCCGGATCACGTGGTCGGCCATGGTCGCGAACACCAGGGCCACCCCCATCGACAGGGCGGCCACCCCCAGGGAGAAGACGGCCGTCGTCTGCATGGAAGCGAGATAGGCCGCGTCCGCGAACAACCGTTCGAAATTCTGCAACCAGACGAAGTCCCGCGACAGGCCGAACGCGTCTTCCCGGTAGAAGCTGCTGCTGATCGCCTGCAGGGCGGGCCAGATGAAGAAGATCAACGTGATCGCGATCTGCGGCAGCACCAGCAGATAGGGCAGGCTGGCGCTGCGGAAGACGACGCGCTTTTCCATCCAAGCGGCCTCGCGAAAGGAATGCCGATGCCTGGGAGAGCACCGGCTGCCGCGCACGGACCGGCGGCGGCTGTGCGTACGCGCACCGGGGCGGCCGGCCAAGTGAAGGATCCGTGACAGGCCGGATGGCCGGGCTCGGGGATCCGCAAGACCGGACCGGGCGACCCCGGGGGCCGGAGCCCGAAGACCGACGGCAAGCCCCTGCCGATGGGGCCGGCAGGGGGTCGCGAAAGCCGGGCTTGCCGGGCAGGAGCGACCCCCCGCCCGGCGCGCAGGCCCCCGATCAGGAGTTGTCGGCTTCGAACTGGCGCAGCAGGACGTTGCCGCGCTCGACGGCCGCGTCCAGGCCTTCCTGGGCGGTCTTGTCGCCGGCCCAGACGGCTTCCAGCTCTTCGTTGATGATGTCGCGGATCTGCACGAAGCTGCCGAAGCGCAGGCCCTTGGAGTTCTCGGTCGGCGCTGCGTTGGTCATCTGCAGGATCGAGGTCTCGGTGCCCGGGTTGGCCGCGTAGAAGCCTTGCGCCTGCGACAGCTCGTAGGATGCCATGGTGATCGGCAGATAGCCGGTCGCCTGGTGCCACTCGGCCTGCACTTCCGGCGAGGACAGATACTCGAAGAACGCGGCGACGGCGGCGTATTCCTCATCGCTGTGGCCGCCCAGCACCCACAGGGTCGCACCGCCGATGATGGAGTTCTGCGGCGCCCCTTCGACCTGCGGCCAGTACGGCAGCTTGGACACGCCGAAGTCGAAGTCGGTCGAGGCCACGATGCCGGCATAGGAGGCCGAGCTGTTCATGTACATCGCGCATTCGCCCGAATAGAACAGCCCGGCGCTGTCCGACCGGCGGCCGCCATACTGGAACACGCCGTCTTCGATCCAGCCTTGCAGCGCGCCGATATGGGCGACATGCAGCGGGCTGTTGAAGGTGAATTCGGTGGCGAGACCTTCGAAGCCGTTGGACAGGGTGCCGATCGGCACGTTGTGCCAGGCCGAGAAGTTCTCGATCTGCACCCAGGACTGCCAGCCGGTGGTGAAGCCGCAGGTGGCGTCGGTGTTCTCGATCAGATACCGGGAGACCATCTCCACTTCCGGCCAGGTGGTCGGCGGGTTGACGATGCCGGCCTGGTCGAACAGCGCCTGGTTGTAGTACAGCACCGGGGTCGAGCTGTTGAACGGCATCGACAGCATGTTGCCGTCGGCATCGGTGTAGTAGCCGACGACCGACGGCAGGAACGCGTCGGGGTCGAAATCGGCACCATGGTCCGCCATCAGCCGGTAGACCGGGTAGATCGCGCCCTCGGCCGCCATCATGGTGGCGGTGCCGACTTCGAAGACCTGCACGATGGCTGGCTGCGCGCCGGCGCGGAAGGCGGCGATCGCGCCGGTCATGGTCTCGGTGTAGTTGCCGCGGAAGACGGAAACGACCTCGTAGTCGTCCTGGCTGGCGTTGAAGCCGGCGGCGATGGCGTCGGTCTTCTCGCCCAGGGCGCCGCCCATGGCGTGCCACCATTCGACTTGAACTTGGGCCGCCGCCGGGGCGGCCGCCAGCAGCGCCAGCGCGGACGCGGCGGTCACGAAGGTCCGTTTCATCAGATGTCTCCGGTCATGTGGGGAACACGAAAACGGGGCCGCCGTCCTGTCTCCCGGCAGCCATCCGCGGCGCTGTGTACGGGCTCCGGATGAAAGACGTGTGACGGGTCGATGAACATTATGTTGTGACCGGACCCGATCAAAACCACACATATGGCGTGGAGACATAGGCCCGAACCGATACCGGCCCCGGGCTGTATGTCGGGCCGGGCGGCGCCGGCGGCAGGGGATGTCCCGGACCGGCCCGGGCCGGAGCCTCCTGCGTCCGAACGGATGCGCAGAAGAGACTCTCCCTCTTTGAAGTCGATCACCTGACCTGAGCTCAGATGGGTCGATCCGAACCCGGGTCGATCTACGGGGTCAGCGCGAAGCTGTTGCGATGGGGGACGTATTCCCGGCCCTGGATCTGTTGCGTCGGTACACCCCGGGCCACCTGTACGCAGTCGTCCACGATCCGGGGGTCGAGGTGGTAGCCATGCTCGACCATCCCCTCGACCACCGGCGAGCAGTCGACCAGCGCGACATGGGCGGGCACGAAGCCGGGGGTCTCCGGCCCGTCGGCACCCAGCCGGTCGGGGTTCGCCTTGGTCAGATCGCTGACCGTCATCGCCTGGTCGCCGCGGTTGAAATAGACCGAGACACGCCGGCCGAGCCGGGGCAGCAGCTTCAGCTTGTCGTCGCGCTGCAGGGCGTCGGCGTCCTCGTCGGCCGCCATCAGGAAGATCTCGTGGAACACCCGCGGCAGATAGACGGCGACCTGCCGTCGGCCGGGAGGGACGGCGTCCGCGGGCCCGTCCGGCGTGTCCGCCGCCCGGTATCCCCGGGTCACGCGCAGCGGTTCGGTGCGCAGATACTGCACCGCATGCCGCAATACGAAGTTGCCCATGCTGTGCGCCATCAGGTGGATGCGGCGGTCGCAGTCGACGTCCTGGCGGGCCAGCTTCTCGGCGAAGATGAGCAGCGCCCGCGCGATCGCCGGTCCCGACGCCCGGGCGTCCTCCCGGTCCGAATAGTAGGACGCGAAGGGGACCGCCAGGCCGTCCGACGGCCAGGAGACCACCACGACGTTGACCGGCCGGCCGGCGGCCCCCCAGCGGCGCTTGAGCGTCGCAGCTTCCCGCAACGCCGCGGGGAAGCTGACATTGTAGCCGTGCACGAACACCAGCGTATCGCGGTCGTGACGGCCCATTTTGCCGCGCAGCACCCAGAACAGCCGGTCGCTGCCGGGCCGGTGGCGCCGGGGATCGACGTCCAGGGTCTCGGCGAAGGTCGTGACCGTCGGCGGGCTGCGATCGTCGTCGGGCACCGCCGCATAGCCGACCCGGAACGCGCTGACGCCGGCCTCGTTGAACGACCGGCCGAAATCGGTCGGTGCGGTGCTGCGGCCGGTCTTCCGGTTGCGGTTGGTGATGAAGTAGACGGTGGTCATGGTCCCTCGCCTCCCGCTTGGGTCGATGCCGGCGACCGGCCCGTCGGATGCCCGCCGGTGATGCCGGACGACAGTCTATCCCCCTGCGCACCGCGGGGGAAGGACAGCCCATGACCGTGCCCGGCGTCGACCGGATCACCGCCCTGGACGCCCGCCGGATCGATCGGTGGCGCGGCGCGGCTTGCGGATCGGTCCGGCATACGCCAACAGATCGGCCCGGCCGTCCCCGAAACCGCTCTACCGCCTCCGGATCCAAAGGCGCTACACTTCGCCCCCCTTGAAGGCACCCCTGCACCGCCTGGCCATGTCGACGACCGCACCGATCGAACGCAAGCTGACGACCCTGCTGTCGGCGGATGTCGCCGGCTACAGCGCGATGATGGAACGTGACGAGGTCGCGACCCTGCACATGCTCCGCCGCTGCCGGGAGGCGATGGACGGTCTGATCGCCCGGCATCGCGGCCGGGTGGTCAACACCGCCGGGGACGGCATGCTGGCGGAGTTCGGCAGCGTGGTCGAAGCCGTGCAATGCGGCGTCGAGATCCAGAAGGAGCTGGCCGGACCCGATCACGACCGGGTCCCGGACGACCGGATGCGTTTGCGCATCGGCATCAATCTCGGCGACGTGATGGTCTATGGGGACGATCTTTTCGGGGAAGGGGTCAATGTCGCCGCCCGCCTGCAGGCGCTCGCCGACCCGGGGGGGATCATGATCTCGGGCAGCGCGTACGATCAGGTCCGGCACAAGCTCTCGGTCGGGTTCGACTTCCTGGGCATGCAGCCCGTCAAGAACCTGGCCGAGGACGTGCCGGTCTACCGGGTTCTGCTCGACCCCCAGGAGCGGGCCCGAGGTCGCCGCAACGGTGACTGGCGGGCTGAGGGCGGTCGGTCGGGGGATGCTTCCGCGGCCGACAAGTCCGGACCGTTCGCGCCGCGACCCGCCGTGCCACCCTGGTTGAACAGGCTGCGCCGGGATCTGGCGATCGCCGGTCTGGGGGCGATCCTCTCCCTGTCGCCGACGCTGCATTGGCTGATCTATCCGACGCTGGTGTTCCTGGTGATCGCGCTGAGCCGTCACATCCACGACGGGGTGCGGGAGAAGCGATCGCGCACCGCCTTCCAGCTCCTGCTGATTGCCGGGTTCCTGGTCGCGATCAATCTGGTCAGCGATCCGAGCCCGCTGTGGTCGGTATTCCCGGGCATCGTGCTGCTGCTTGCCGCCTATTGGACCGACCCGTCGATCCTGACGCGGATCAAGCGGCGCGCCGATTCGATCGCGCGCGGCGACGGCGATCATGCCGGCCGCTGACGGATGCAGGCGGCGGAGCCGACGGCCGGGGCGGGCATCGGCCGCGGGAGAGGTGCGGTGTGGCGGGCTGTCGACGAGGCACGCCGGCCATCACCGGGATCCGCGCGACCGGCGGACCGGTTGCGCGTCCGCTCGGCCGATCGTCCTGCTGCCGCCGCCGGTGCGGGGGACGGTATCGGCGCCCGCGGCGGGACACGGGCTGTCCCCGGCCTCGACCGTTGCGGCGGCCGTTCGGATGGTGTGGATTTGGCTTGACCGCCCGATCGGCTCTGCGACCGGGCGGTTGGTTCGGCCCGCTACCCGGCTGGCGGAGACGCCGTCGGCGGCCGAGCCCGGATGACCCCGCAACCGGAGCGTGTACGATCATGGGACCGTGCGGCCCCGACCCACAGAACGATAAGGAGCCGAACGCGGCCCTCGATGCCGAACGGTCCCCGATCGACCCGCGGGAGGCCGAGCGGCTGGCGTCGGCATGGCTGCGGCGGGAAGGCTATGCCGTGGTCCCGATCCCGCGGCGGACCGACCGGCACGCGACCGAAACGCCGGATTTCGAGCTCAGGATCAAGGGCCGGTTCGCCGGTGCTGCGGAGGTCAAGCGATGCCCGGCCCTGCCGGAATCCGTCGCCGGGGCCGCCCAGCGCCTGACGCCGGTGATCCTCAAGGCCGAACGCCAACTCGCCGGGGGCAATCCGCAAGGCAAGGGCGACTCGGTGATGATCCTGGTCACGCCGAGCGCGGACCACGCCGCCGCCGTCCGGGCGCTGAAAGCGGCCCTGGCCTCGCCGATCCTGCTGCTCAAGCGGTTGCGGATCGATTCGGTGGTCGTGCTCGATGCCGGCACCGGTCGGGGGATCGAGATCGAGCCGACGTCCCGACGGTGATGCCGGCAGCGGTCAGACGACCAGACCGATCAGACCGGTGACGTCGCCGCTCGTCCGTGTCGGGCCGGTGGATGCCGACGCGGCACCGCCGAGCCCCGCCGCCATCCCGTACGCGCCCGCCGCCATCCGGGCGATCGGTTCACCGGTCGTCGCATCGACCGCGCCGCGGGCTTCGGCCTGGCGCAGGGCGCGGAGTTCGGCCGAGGCCTGTTGCTTGCGCTGCTCGGCGATGCCGGCGACCTTGATGTCCTGCCCGGACGGCTGCGCCGGGGCCAGGGCCGCGGCCTTGACCACCTCCATCTTCTGGATCGTGGCTTCCGGATCGTCCGGGACGGGGGACGTGTCGATCGGCACCGAACCCGAGACCGCGTAGCGTTTGTTGTCCGGGCCGACGGTGTATTCGTAGGACGGGCTGCCGGCGTAGGGGCCGCCGACGCGGGCGTGCGCCTCCTCGTGGTTGCGGACTTCCTGATCGCGGGCACGCAACTGCTCGACGACCTGCTCCTCCTCCGCCGACAGGGCGAACGGGTCGCCGGGGTCGTCGGTTCGGGGGCTTGGCGATCGCTCCGCCGTGAGGCGGTCTCGTGCCTCTGGGCTCAGGGACACCGGGTCGGTCGGCCGTTCCGGGCCGGTCGACCGGACATCGGTCGCGATATCGGTTCGGCCGCTCACCGGCCCGGGTCCGGGCCGGCTTTGGCGAACGGCCGGACCGGGATCCGCGCGGTCCGGGACGGTCGGGGGGAGGCTGAGCATCGGGAAGGAGCGATTGGGGTCCGATCGACGGGCACCGCGGACGCATTCATTGCACCGTATCCCTTGTCGCACCGTATCCTTTAGCGTTCCGTTAAGGCTCGGGCCGGGGCCGCAGAAACGGTATGCCTGCTTATGATGCCCTCCTGACGGACCGGGACATCGCCGCCGCACCGTCGTCCGGCCCGCAGGCGGTGCCGTCGTGCAGCCGGTCGGAAACCGTGCGCCGAGGGGCCGACATCAAGGCCGCTTACGAGGGCTGCCCCGAAGCTTGACTTCCACGCTTGGTTATCGGCCCCGTGCGGCTTAGGATAGCGGCAGACCGCTCCGGCCCAAGTCCGCCCAAGTCCGCCCAAGTCCGCCCAAGTCCAGGGACTCTCGTCCATGCCATTGACGTCCGCCCATCTGACCGATCGTGCGATCCTCGAGGTATCGGGAGAGGATCGGGTGGAGTTCCTGCAGGGCCTGGTGTCCAACGACGTCGCCCGGGTGACCCCGGAGCATGCCGTGTTCGCCGCTTTCCTCACCGCGCAGGGAAAGTTCCTGCACGATTTCTTCGTCCTCGATGGCGGCGAGGGGGTTCTGTGGTTGGATCTGCCGGCCGACGCCCTGGCGGATCTGCATCGCCGGCTGCGGCTGTACAAGCTGCGGTCGAAGGTGACGCTGACCGGGCGGGACGATCTGTCGGTGGCCGCCCTGTGGGGGACCGGCGTCGGTGCCGCACTCGCGCTGCCGACCGAAGCCGGGGCCGCAGGTCGGCTCGACGGCGCCTGGGTGTTCGTCGATCCGCGCCATCCGGCCATGGGGGGCCGGCTGGTGGCGTCCGCCGACGGCATGCACGCCGTTCTCGGCGCGCTGCCGGCGGACGCGGCGGGCAGCGAGGCCTATGAGGCGCATCGCCTGGCCCAGGGGGTTCCGGACGGCTATCGCGACGGCGTCAAGGAGAAGTCGACCCTTCTGGAGCTCGGCTACGACACGTTGAATGCGATCTCCTGGGACAAGGGCTGCTACATGGGCCAGGAGCTGACCGCCCGGACCCGCTATCGCGGCCTGCTGAAACGCCGGTTGCTGCCGGTGCGGGTCGACGGGCCGGTACCGGATCCCGGGACGCCGGTGACCCGCGACGGCAGGGTGGTGGGGGAGGTCCGCACCGGCGGTGACGGCCTGGCGATCGCGCATCTGCGGCTGGACGCCCTCGGCGGTGACGAGGCGGTACCGTTGCTCGCCGACGGGCGTGCCGTCACCCTGCGGCCGGCCCCCTCCGGGGAGACCCCGGAGACGATCGAGCGGTCCGGCGCGTCGACCGTATCAAGCTGAGTTTCGTGCGCGCTCTCCCCAACCCGTTCTTTGTGGGAGACGCGGCATCAGGCCGGCGCGCCCGGGCGGCACCCTGCTGAAAGCCCCCCCTCTTAGCCCCGCCGCCGCAAGGCCCACAGCCGTCCGTCGATCGCCGACAGACCGATCCCGATCAGGATCATGCCGGCTGCTTGCTCAAGCTCCAGGCGTTCGCCCAGAAAGCCGATGCCGAGCAGCCCGGCCGACACCGGAATGAGGAACGTCACCAAGGTGATGTTGGTCGCCCCGGCCGCGGCCAGCACCCGGAAATAGAGGATGTAGGCGATCGCGGTGCTTAAGACGGCCAGGCCGAGCATCGACAGCCAGATCGCCGTCCCGGCCTGGGTCAGAGCGGCGACATCGCCGGTCGTGAGCAGGAACGGCAGCAGCACGACCGTCGAGCCGGTGACCTGCCCGGCCGCCGTGACCACCGGGTCGACGCCCATGTCCCGGAACCGGCGACCGAACACGCCGGCAAAGGCGTAGGTGAGCGCGGCCGTCAGCACGGCGCATTGGGCCAGGACCGCCCCGCCGAGCCCGGCCAGCGCGGCGGGACCGACCATCACCGCCACCCCGGCGAACCCGATCAGCACGCCTGCGACCTTGAGAGGGGTCGCTTGCTCGTCCTTGAGCAGGATTCCAGCGACCACGACCGTGAACAGCGGCGTCGTCGCGTTCAGGATCGCCGCCAGCCCCGATGCGATCTCGGTCTGCCCCCAGGCGATCAGGCTGAACGGGATGACGTTGTTCAGAAGGCCCATGCCGAAGAAGGCGAGCCAGGTATGCCGGTCGGAGGGAACCGGACGCCCCGTGGCGATCACCACGGCCCACAGGACCAACGCCGCCAGGCCGACCCGAAGGGTCACCACCGTCAGCGGGGACCAGGTCGTGATCAACACCTCGACGAAGAAGAACGATCCGCCCCACAGCACCGACAGGACCACGAGCATGATCCACGTGCCGGGGGTCATGGTCGGGGTGATCGTCCGTGATGTCATGGCAGCTCTCCTTCGGCGCGGGGCGTGCCTACCCGGTCCCGGGCTTGCCGGCGCTCCGGTTCTTGCGCTGGATAGGGCGATCGCCGTCGGAGGCGAGACAGCCACCCCGGGGATGACCCCGGCTCGGTTTGCGGCCTGCGGTCCCGCCATGCGGCCCTGCCAGCGGCGGCGGCGGCTCGGCCGGCGGATCGGGTCTACGCTCTCCCCGTCGCCTAAGCTGGGACATCACGCCATGGACGCCCCCCGCCTGCTTCGCCGGATGTTCGACGCCGCGGTCGCCGCGGCCGACCCGGCCGGCATCGTTCCCGGTCATCTGCCGCCGCGCCCGCCCGGCCGCGTCGTCGTGCTGGGAGCGGGCAAGGCCGCCGCCGCCATGGCGGCGGTCGTGGAAGACGCCTGGGGCGGCCCGCTGGAGGGGCTGGTGGCGACGCGCTACGGCCACGCCGTCCCGACACGGTTCGTCGAGGTCGTCGAGGCGGGACATCCGGTGCCAGACGCGGCCGGGGCGCGCGCCGCCCGGCGCATCCTCGCACTGGCGGAGAGCCTGGGGCCGGACGACCTGGCGCTGTGCCTGATCTCGGGCGGCGGGTCGGCCCTGACGACGCTGCCCGCCCCCGGGATCACGCTGGCCGACACGCAGGCCGTCAATCGCCAGTTGCTGGCCTGCGGGGCGACGATCGGGGAGATGAACACCGTCCGCAAGCATCTGTCGGCCTTCAACGGGGGGCGGCTGGCGGCGGCTTGCGCTCCGGCCCGGGTGCTGACCCTGACGATCTCCGACGTGCCGGGCGACGACCCGGCGGTCATCGCCTCGGGCCCGACGGTCCCGGACCCGACCACCCTGGCCGACGCGCGCGCGGTGATGGCGACATACGGGCTTGCGGTGCCCGAGGCGGTGGCGGCCCGCCTGGCGGATCCGGCGGCCGAGACCCCCAAGCCGGGCGATCCTGCCTTCGATCGGACGGAAACCCGCCTGATCGCCACCCCGCAGCGGTCGTTGGAGGCGGCTGCCGAGGTGGCCCGGCACGCCGGCGTGACGCCGCTGATCCTCTCCGACCGGATGGAGGGGGAGGCGCGGGATATCGGCATCGCCCATGCCGGCATGGCCTGGCAGATCGTCCGCCACGGCCAGCCGGTATCGCGGCCGGCGGTCCTGCTCTCCGGCGGCGAGACGACGGTCACCTTGCGCGGGGAGGGTGGGCGCGGGGGGCGTTGCACCGAATTCCTGCTCGGCTTCGCCCTGGCGATCGAGGGGCTCGGCGGTGTCCACGCCCTGGCAGGCGACACCGACGGCATCGACGGCTCGGAGGACAATGCCGGCGCCTGGGTCGGCCCCGACACCCTCGCCCGGGCCCGGGCGGCCGGCATCGATCCGGCCGCGGCCCAGGCCCGCAACGACGCCTATGGCGTCTTCGCCGGAGCCGAAACGCTGGTCATGACCGGCCCGACCCTGACCAACGTCAACGATTTCCGCGCGATTCTCGTCGGCGACCCGGACGACGCCGGGCGCGGCCGAAACCGAACGGAAGGGAGACGGCCATCGTGACGGCGAGCGTACCCGACTGGGATCGGCTGTTGTCGGCCGATCGGTTCAACCGGCCGCACGATGCCGGGACCGATCGCCGCAGCCCCTATCAGGTCGATATCGACCGGCTGGTCTTCTCCGGCTGGTTCCGGCGGCTGCAGCGCAAGACGCAAGTCCACCCGCTGTCGGACAACGACCATGTCCGGACGCGGCTCACCCATACGTTGGAAGTCGCCAGCGTCGGCCGCAGCCTGGGCGAACGGGCGGCGTTGCATCTGGCCGAGATCGGGGAGATCGCCGCGGATCGGGTGCACGACGTCGCCACCATCGTCCAGGCCGCCGCGATGGCCCACGATATCGGCAACCCGCCGTTCGGCCACGCTGGGGAATATGCGATCCAGGACTGGTTCGCCCAGGCCGCCGACCACCGTTTCGCCGACATGACGATGGAGCAGCGCCAGGACCTGCAACGCTTCGAGGGCAATGCCCAAGGCTTCCGCGTCCTGGCCCAGATCGAGAACAATCCGCCGCTCGACGGCCGGCCGCGCGGCGGCATGCGGTTGACGGCCGCCACGCTGGGGGCCTTCACCAAATACCCGTGGGCGAGCAGCGAGATCCCGCGCAGATCGCCCGGCAAGGCCAAGTTCGGGGTCTATCTGTCCGAGCTGGACGCCTTCGCCGCCGTCGCCCGCGCGACCGGCACGCCGGCCGACGGCCCGCGGGCCTGGCACCGGCACCCCTTGGTCAGCCTGGTCGAGGCGGCCGACGACATCTGCTACGGCCTGATCGACCTGGAGGACGGTGTCGAACTGGGGTTGCTGTCGATCGACCAGGTCAAGGACGAGGTGCTGGGCCCGCTGTTCGCGGCGATCGGCGACGCGCGGGTCCTGGACGTCCGGGACGGCACGCCGCTGCGCCTGCACGCCTCCTATCTGCGGACGCGGGCCATCGGCGTGCTGGTCGAGGCGGTCGCCCGGCAGTTCGCCGAGGACGAGACCGCCCTTCGGGCCGGCGCGTTCGGGCCCGACGCGCTGATCGCCCGCTGTCCGGCGCCGATCGGGGCGTGCGTGTCCGCCGCGAAGACCATGGCCCGGTCCCAGGTGTTCCGGGACAAGCGCAAGACCCGGCTGGAGATCGGCGCCTACGCCACGCTGGAGATCCTGCTCCAGGCGTTCTCGGACGCGATCCTGCACCTGCAGCGCCGCAGACATCCCGACCGGCTGCCCTACAAGGCCAAGCGGGTGCTCGAGGTGATGGGCGCCGGCGCGCCGACCGCCGATGACGGTGCTTATCTCGGCTACCGCAAGGCGCTCGACTACATCGCCGGGATGACCGACCATTACGCCACCTTCATGGCCCGGCAGCTTTCGGGCGGATGATCGCCCGATCGGGGCCGCAGCACCAGGCAGGCGCCTATGGCAGAGACGACCGTCGCCGCCCTCCAACTCGGCACCGATCCGATGGGGACGGCCGCAACGCTGGCAACGCTGCAAGGCTATGGCGAGGCCGTGCGGGCGGCCGGGATCGACCTCTTGGTCCTGCCGGAAGCGCTGCTGGGCGGCTATCCCAAAGGGGAGGGCTTCGGCACGCAATTGGGTTACCGGCTACCCGAAGGACGGGCGCGGTTCGCCGACTACGCCGCCCAGGCGATCGACGTCCCGGGGCCGGAAACCGACGGGGTGGCCGGGTTCGCCGCGGGATGCGGATGCGATCTCGTCATCGGGGTCGTCGAACGGGACGGGGCCACCCTCTACTGCACGGCCTTGCTGTTCACCGCGGCGGACGGCCTGGTCGCCAAGCATCGCAAGCTAATGCCGACGGGGACCGAGCGGCTGGTGTGGGGGCAGGGCGACGGCTCCACGATGCCGGTCGTGCCGACCAGGGCCGGCCGCGTCGGCATGGCGATCTGCTGGGAAAACCACATGCCGTTGTTCCGGACGGCGATGTATGGCCGAGGGCTCGATCTGTGGTGTGCGCCGACCGTGGACGATCGCGACGTCTGGCAATGCTCCATGCGGCACATCGCCCATGAAGGTCGCTGCTTCGTCGTCAGTGCCTGCCAGGTGATGCCGGCACCCGGCCGGCTGGGGCGGGCGGCGCCGGGCTGGCCCGAGGATCGGCCGCTGATCCGCGGCGGCAGCGTCATCGTCGGCCCGTTGGGCGACGTGCTGGCCGGCCCGCTTTTCGGGGAGCCGGGACTGGTGACCGCGCGGATCGATACCGCCAGCCTGGCCGAGGCCCGGTACGATTTCGACCCGGTAGGACACTACAACCGGGCGGACGTCTTTCAGTTGACCGTTGACGACCGCCCCCGATCGACGGTGCGGTACGCCGGCGATCGAGAACCGACCGATGCCGCCGATGGGGACGACGCCCGATGGCCAAACTCAAGCACGCCGCCACGAAGCTGTGGCACTGGCTGATCCTGCTGGCCGCGGTGATCGGCGCGGGTGTGAGCCTGCGCTTCGCCTGGTTCGCCTACGAGACGGCGCAAGCCGAGACCGGCTCGCCCCTGGTGATGTGGGGCCTGGCCGGTGTCCTGGTGCTGGTCGCGCTGTTCTGCCTGTGGGAGACCGGGCAGCGGATCGTGGCCCTGCGGCGCCCCCCGGGGTGACGCCATCCCGCTCCGACCTTCACCTTTGTGAGCGGGAGCGGACCGGTCAGTCGAGCTGCTTGCGGTCGGCGATCGGCTGGACGTATTGCGGCTCGATGTCCCAGGGGAAGTAGATCCAGGTGTCCTGGCTGACCTCGGTGACGAAGGTGTCGACCAGGGGGCGGCCGGCGGGCTTCGCATAGATCGTGGCGAAATGCGCCTTGGGCAGCATCTCGCGCACCACCCGGGCCGTCTTGCCGGTGTCGACGAGATCGTCGACCAGCAGCCAGCCCTTGCCGTCGCCTTCGATGCCCTTGAGCACCCGGGCCTCCCGCGATTGCTGGTAGTCGTAGGTCGACACGCACACCGTATCGATCAGGCGAATGTTGAGTTCCCGCGACAGGATCGCCGCCGGCACCAGACCGCCCCGGGTGATCGCCACGATCCCGTTCCAGGGTCCGATCTCCGACAACCGCCAGGACAGCGCCCGCGCATGGCGGTGCAGCTCTTCCCACGATACCGGAAAGCCCTTGGTGAATTTCGCGTCCGTTTCCACGTCGTCGCCCTCGCCCCGCACACCGCCTGGACGACCCGCTGCCTGGAGGAGCGACCGCCCGGATGCCGGGGCGTATAACGAAGCCGCGGCCAATGGTCCACGGTAGCGGCGCCGGATCAGCCCTGTGCCGGGACGGCCGCTTTCGGTTCGCGGAGACCGACCGCCTCAGGTCGCCAGATCGCCTTGGTCGAGCAGTTGCACGCCGTTGATCTTCCATGTCCCGTCGGGCTGGGCCTGCATGAAGTACAGCCCGATGACCACGCGGCCGTCCGGACCGACCAGTTGCACCGCTTGCGTCGGCCCGCGGTCACCGGGCACCAGATCGAGGAAGGCCACGTCCCGGGGCCGGTAGACGGCCTGATAGCCGCTGCGGACCATCGCCATGAACCGCCCCGGCGTGCCGAACATGCGCCTTATGGCGGGGCTGGCGAAACTGAAGGCGCGCTCGCCGTCGTCGAGCCGGAAGGCCTCGATCTGGGCTTCGATGACCGAGACGATGGCGGCCCGGTCGGTGTCGCCGGCCGACTGGGCGCCGGCGGAGGCGGTCATCAGCAGCACCGCCGCCAGGGCGAGGATCGTCTTGCGCATGGGGGGATCTCCTGGCGGTTGACGATGGAACCTTGGATCGACACGAGAGCATCCGGCGTCCGAACGGACGCGGACAGGATGCTCCAACTCTTTGAAACAGATCACCCTACTCGCGTTCGGACGGAATCATCCGAACGCGAGTAGGGTGATCTAGGCTGCCGCGACGTCTTGGCGAGCCGGGGCCGGCTCAGTAGGGTCGCGTGCGTTCGTGGCGGATTGTCGCGGTTCCGGCCGTGCCCCGCCCGCTCGGCCCGCCGAAGGGCCGAACCGACCGATACCGGGGACCCGTCTGCCATGCTCGAAACCTCCCGCGCCCGCCGCGGCATGGTGACCGCACCGCATCATCTGGCCGCTCAGGCCGGGCTCTCGGTGCTGCGCGAGGGCGGCAACGCGATCGAGGCGATGGTCGCCGCGGCGGCGACCATCGCGGTGGTCTACCCGCATATGAACGGCATCGGCGGCGACGGTTTCTGGCTGATCGACGCCCCGGGTCGGACGCCGATCGCGATCGATGCATGCGGTCCGGCCGGGGCGGACGTCGATCCCGCCCTGTATGGCGACGCGCGGACCTTGCCGTCCCGGGGGCCGCTGGCGGCGATCACGGTCCCCGGTGCCGTCGCCGGCTGGGGGGAGGCGCTGGCGGTGGCGGGCACCTTGGCCGGCCGGCTGCCCCTGACCCGTCTGGTCGAGGAGGCCGTCCACCATGCCCGGCACGGGGTGGCGGTGACCGGCACCCAGGCGCGGAACACGCTGACCAAGCTGGATCAACTGCTGGCGTCGCCGGGGTTCGAGGAAACCTATCTGGTCGACGGGCAACCGCCGTCCGAAGGCGCGGTTCTGGGCAACTCCCGGCTGGCCGAAACGCTGGAGACGATCGGCCGGGAAGGGGCCGCGTCGTTCTATCGCGGTGCGGTGGCCGAGGCGCTGGCCCAGGATCTGGTCGGTGCCGGCAGCCCCCTGACGGCGGCCGATCTGGCCGCCTACCGGGCCGAACGGGTGGCGCCGCTGTCGGTCGATCTGTCGGTTGGAACGGCGTTCAACCATCCGCCGCCGACCCAGGGCCTGGCCTCGCTGATGATCCTCGCCCTGTTCGATCGGCTCGGCGTCGTGCAGGCTGATGGCTTTGCCTATCTGCACGGGCTGGTCGAGGCGACCAAGCAGGCCTTTCTCGTGCGAGACAGCGTGGTGACCGATCGCGGCCGACTGCCGGTCGATCCGGCGACCTTCCTGACGGCCGAGGATCTGGGCAGCCGGGCGCGGGGGATCGACCCGAACCGGGCTTTGCCCTGGCCGCCCCCGAGCCAGCCTGGCGATACGGTATGGATGGGGGCCGTCGACGGTCAGGGCGTCGCGGTCAGCTATATCCAAAGCCTGTTCTGGGAGTTCGGTTCCGGCGTGGTCGGCCGGCGCACCGGCGTGGTGATGCAGAACCGGGGCAGCTCGTTCTCCCTCGACTCGCGGACGCTGAACCGGCTGGAGCCGGGCCGCAAGCCGTTCCACACCCTCAATCCCGCGATCGCGCGGCTTCGGGATGGCCGGGTCATGACCTACGGGACCATGGGCGGGGAAGGCCAGCCCCAGACGCAGGCCGCCCTGTTCACCCGCTACGCCCTGTTCGGTCAGCCGCTGCAGCAGGCGATCACCGCCCCGCGCTGGCTGCTCGGCCGGACCTGGGGGGAGCCGTCGACCACCCTCAAGCTCGAAAGCCGCTTCCCGGCCGCCTTGATCGATCAGTTGATCAGCGCGGGCCATGAGGTGGAGGTGGTCGCCGACTTCACCGACCAGATGGGCCATGCCGGCGCGATCGTCCGGCGTCCGGACGGTTGGCTGGAAGGGGCCGCCGACCCGCGCTCGGACGGGGCGGTGGCGGCGTTCTAAGGGGGCCGGGAGGGTCGTCGGTCCGGCTCCGGAGCCCCCTTCCGCGCCTCCGGTCGACGGTCCGCACCCCGGTCGGCCCACCGGAATCCGGTTGAAGGCTGGGCGCGATCCTCTAGGGTGGGACGCTTGAAGAGGTGGCCCAACACCCGCGCCCATCCGAGGAAACCACCCGGGGACCGCTCCACCCGTGATCGCTCTTCTGGACCGTCTGATCTTCGGCCATCGCCTTGTGGTGTTGGCCTTCTTGGCCCTCGTCACCATCGCCATGGCCGGAGGGGCCGCACAGCTCCGCATCGACGCCGGGTTCGAAAAGCAGCTCCCGACCGGTCATCCGTATATGGAGACGTTCTTGGAGTACCAGTCGCAGTTCGGCGGGGCCAACCGGGTCCTGATCGCGCTGCGGGCTACCCAGGGCGATATCTTCACCCCCGAATTCTTCCGGACATTGGAAGCCGTCACCAACGAGACGTTCTTCGTCCCCGGTGTCGATCGGGCACGGGTCACGTCGATCTTCACCCCCAATGTCCGTTTCATCGAGATCGTCGAGGATGGTTTTGCCGGCGGCAACGTGATCCCGGCCGAGTTCGAGGCGACCGAAGAGTGGCTCGCCATCGTGCGCGAGAACATCCTGAAGTCCGGGCAGGTCGGCCGGCTGGTGGCCGAGGATTTCAGCGCCGCGATCGTCTCGGCGGAGCTGCTCGAACGCGATCCCGTCACCGGAGAGCGGCTCGACTACATCGCCGTCTCCCAGGCACTCGAGGAGCGTATCCGGGAACAGTACCGGTCCGAGGCGGTCGACATCCACATCATCGGCTTTGCCAAGGTGGTCGGGGACGTCGCCGAAGGGGCGTTCGGCGTGCTGACCTTCTTCGCCATCGCGATCGCGATCACGACCGTTTTCGTCTACCTGTACTGCACCAGTTGGCAACTGACCGTCGCGGCGGTGGTCTGCTCGATGGTCGCCGTGGTCTGGCAGCTCGGGGCGTTGACGTTCCTGGGCTTCGGTATCGACCCGATGTCGATCCTGGTGCCGTTCCTGATCTTCGCGATCGGCGTCAGCCACGCCGTCCAGGTGATCAACGCCGTCAACACCGGCTACTACATGGGCAAGTCGGGGCTGCAGGCGGCGCGGCACGGTTTCCGGTTCGTGGCAGCACCCGGCGTCGTCGCCCTGGTATCGGACACGATCGGCTTCCTGACCCTGATGCTGATCGAGATCCCGATGATCCAGGAGCTGGCGATCACGGCAAGCGTCGGCGTCGCGGCGATCATCGTCACCAACATCGTGCTGCTGCCGGTCCTGCTGAGCTATCTGAGGTTCAAGCCGGGCTATGTCGACATGCTGCAGCGCCGGTCGGAACACCGGATGCCGATCTGGCGGACGATCGCCAAGGCCGCTCGCCCGGTGCCGGCCGCGGTGCTGGTGGTGGTGGCGGTCGGCCTGTTCGGGTGGGGGGCCTGGCAGTCGCAGTACCTGGTGATCGGGGATCAGTCCAGCGGCGTGCCGGAGTTGCGTCCCGACAGCCGCTACAACCAGGACACGCGGGCCATCGTCGACCGGTTCGCCATCGGCGTCGATGTCATCACCGTCATCGCGGAAGGCCCGCCGGACGGCTGCATCGACTATCGCGTGGTCCGGGAGATCGACGCGTTCGACTGGCACATGCGTAATCTCGACGGCGTCCAGTCGACCCTGTCGCTGCCGTCGGTGATGAAGACGGTCAATGCCGGATGGAACGAGGGCAGCCTGAACTGGCGGGTTCTGTCGCCCAACCCGTATGTCCTGGTGCGGTCGGTAACCCCGATCGAGACCGCCACCGGGCTGCTCAATGCCGATTGCTCGGTGATGCCGGTGATGATCTTCACCGAGGACCATCGGGCCGAGACGATCGAGCGGATCGTCGCCGCGGTGAAGGCGTATCAGGCGGACAACCCGTCGGACACGGTCCTCTTCCGGCTGGCGACCGGCAATGTCGGCGTGATGGCCGCGACCAACGAGGCGGTGGAGGCGGCCCAGCTGCCGATGCTGGCCTGGGTGTACGCGGCGATCGTCCTGCTCTGTCTTGTGATGTTCCGGTCGGTGCGCGGCACGATCTGCACCGTGCTGCCGCTCACCCTGGTCTCCGTCCTGTGCTACGCGCTGATGGCGCTGTTGGGGATCGGGCTGAAGGTCTCCACCCTGCCGGTGGCGGCCTTGGGCGTGGGCATCGGCGTCGACTACGGCATCTACATCTTCAGCCGGCTGAAGGTGTATCTGCGCGAAGGCTGGTCGCCCGAACAGGCATACATCCAGACCTTGCGGGAGACCGGGAGTGCTGTTCTGTTCACCGGTGTCACCCTGGCCGTAGGCGTCAGCACCTGGGTGTTCTCGGCCTTGCAGTTCCAGGCCGATATGGGGATCCTGCTGACCTTCATGTTCCTGGTGAACATGCTGGGTGCGGTGCTGTTGCTGCCGGCCCTGGCCTGCCTGTTCGCCCTGATGGCGCCGTGGGCCAAGCACCGGAAGCTGGCCGCGGCGGCCGTGCCGGCGGATTGAGGGCCCCCCGCTCACCTCACACGGATGGGAGACGACCATGCCGGCGACCCGGACACCGCCGTTCGATCCGGACTTCCGCGCCCCGGACTTCGATCTGCCGGGGGTGGACGGCGGACGCCATAGCCTGGCGACCGCCCGCGGACCCAAGGGCTTGCTGGTGGTCTTCCTGTGCAACCACTGCCCGTTCGTCCAGGCGATCGCCGAGCCGCTGGCGCGTGATGCCGGCCGCTTGATCGACGAGGGCATCGGCGTGATCGGCGTCATGCCCAACGACACCGTCGCCTATCCGGAGGACGGTTTCGACAAGATGGTGGTGTACGCCGGCGACTGGGGTCTGCCGTTCCCGTACGTCCATGACGAAACGCAAGCGGTGGCCAAGGCGTACGGCGCGGTCTGTACGCCCGACTTCTTCGGGTTCAATGCCGATCTGATGCTGCGTTTCCGCGGTCGGTTCGACGATGCCGGCGGCCCGCAAGGGGATCACGCCGACGCCAAGCCGGAACTGCTGGCCGCGATGCGCCATGTCGCCGCCACCGGCGCCGCCCCACCCGCGCAGACCCCGTCGATGGGCTGCTCGATCAAGTGGCGGGAGGGGACCTGAGGCGCAACCGGCCGGCCGCGGCGCCGGCGCCATGGCTCAGAACCGGTAGATCAGCCGGAACCAGATCACTGGATAGGCGACCAGGTCGTCGAGCGCGTCTTCGAGGTCGTCTTCTTCCTGACGCAGGTCGGCGGCCGCCACCGCGCCGGTTGACGACAGCGTGGCGTTCGGCTGGCCGTGGAACAGCAGGCCCGCATCGACCCCGAAATCCAGATTGTCGGTCAGGGCGATGTCGTAGCCCAGCCCCAGATAGGGGGCGACGTCGTTGAACTCGACATCGCCGGAGACACGGCCGGCGGCCGCGGCGGGGTAGGTGGTGCCGCCGATCGTCAGCGTGCCGCCCGAGGGCTGGGCGACTACGTCGAACACGTTGCCGTTGTAGTAGATCCCGCCGGTGAGGTGGAACCCGTTGCCGAAGGGGTGATAGTCGGCCAGCAGCCCGGCGGATGCCAGGTTGGCGGAAAGGTCGTAGTCGACCCCGCCGTAATCGACGTCGAAATCCCACTCGAAATAGTTGACGTTGAGGCGGACGCCGAAGAAGTCGTTGAAACGGTAGCCGATATCGGCGCCGGCGCCGAGCGTGCTGACCCCGATGCCGCCGTAGATCCCGTTCGACCGGGCATGGGCGGATGGCGCCGGAGCCGATATCAGCATCGCGGCGACAACCCCCGTAATCAGAGTTGTGGACAGCCTGCTCATCGCCAATCGTAGAGTCATCATGCGCTGAACCGGCACTTTAGCACGACAGGCGAATCCTTTGTAGCTACTCCGGCATCGGATGTCCGGACGAATAATCGATGCTCGAACACCATAATCCCAAGCAAGAGCGGTTTTCCGAAGACCGCTCCGGCTGTGGTCTTTCGACTACGGTGTCGCGCAGCGGGACGGCTCGGGCGGGCCGGTCTTCTCCAGGCGTCGCAGACGTCGAGGACGGCCAGGCCGCAGCACCAAGGGTCACCCTTGGCGTCTCCGACGCCTGGAAACGGCCTCCGTCCGGCGGCACCCTGTTCCGACCCGCTATCTAGAGCATCCTGCGTCCTAACGGACGCAGGATGCTCTAAATCTTTGAAATAGATCAACTTATCTGCGTTCAGATGAGTCCATCTGAACGCAGGTTG